>JAZRIA010000110.1:0-19913 GCA_045645045.1 Bacteroidaceae bacterium
TTCATCATGGCTCCTATCCCTGCTGCAATGGCGGTGGCGGCTGGTGCCTTGCAGATTGCGGCTATCAAGAAACAGCAACAGGCTTCGGAGGCACAGGGGTATATGTTGGGTGGTTTTACTCCTGAAGGTCGTGAGGACGAAATAAAGGGTGTTGTGCATGCTGGGGAATGGGTGGCTTCGCAGAAACTGACGCATAATCCGAAGACTCGTCCAATTCTGGAGGCTTTGGACTATGCGCAAAGAACAAATTCTATTGGCTCTCTGTCAAGCACAGATGTGTCATCAAGTATTACTGCTCCAATGGTGATGGCAAGTGTGGCAAGTTCTCCACCACAGAAGATTATTGTGGAGAACAAGACTGAGAGTGGGAGTACAGTTGCTTCTTTGGAAAAATACACAGAAACAATCAGGCTTTTGCATCAGCGTTTGAACGAGCCCTTCATCACCGTGAACAGTGTTACTGGTGATGTGGGTATGCAAAAGGCGCAGGAGGAGTACGACAGGCTGATCCGTAACAAGACACCTAAGTCTAGAAGATAGAGGTTTACACATTATATATAGTATATATATATATAGCATATGCATATCATCATCAACAACAGGGAGGCGGTTCTTAAGAAGGGGGCTTCTTTTGACTATATTGCAGAGAACAGGTTTTTCACGGGTGCGGACTCATATACGCTGAGCATTACATTTCCCTTGAAGGGATGCCAGGAGAATATTGATATATTTGGCCATATCAACAGAAAGGATAGTAATCTGGATACTCTTTTGTTGAGTTGTGAGATTTACGACCGTGGTTTTCAGGTGACGGGGGCTGTGAACATCGTGGAGATTTCTGAAGAGGAGGTGAAAACACAGTTCTTGCAAGGCAAATCTGCTTCTAACTATTCGTCTGCCTTGGATACAGTCTACATCAATGAGGTGCAGATTGGATATGCTCAGGACTGGACATTCTATACTGCTCCATATCATGTGGCGGCTCCTGGCCAGGAGCATTACAAGGGCTATGTGTCTCTGCCTTGGGTGAACAATACTTCTGGCAACATGCAGAATGGAATGTTGCTGTATGAGGGTGTCTGGTGTTATCTGAATTATAATATTGATACTGGTGCTTTATTGTCGTGCCAATACTATCTCATCTATGCTCTTGAAATTATTTTAGATGCTTGTGGTTTCAATTACGACTTGTCAGCGCTGAAGAATTCGGATTACAAGTACCTGCTTATTTTCAATACATTTCCTCATTCTTGGGATATGGAGGAGTGGTCAAACTCTTTGCCACATTGGACGGTGGCAGAATTCCTTGAACAAATAGAACTCTTTACTAATGGGGTGTTTGATATTAATACGAGAAGGAAGAAGGTGACATTCTCATTCAATAGGTCAATATTGGATAATCAGAAAATTGTGAATATAGAGAATGTGGTAGATGAGTTTTCCGTAGAAATTACTGATTCATCCAAGTCGGAGAATAACTACATAGAACAATGTAATCTCAAATACTCGGAGGCTGACCATCAGATGCAGAATCTATATGCTTGCGATTGGGCTGTGGGTAAGATGCGACGACTGAGCTATATGTCATACGATGATATGCTGGCGGATGTGCATTACTATAAGGAGTGGAGTGACAGCTATGGTAATCTGCCGGTGTTCAACAGGTTGTTGTATGTTCAGGAGTTACAAACATACTTTACTCTTAAATGCTATAAGATTGTTACGGACAGCAAGACTGGTAGGGTGACTAAATATCTTAGGATTGTGCCGGTGAATGTGTATGGTTCTCGTGGCAATTCTGGTGATGGGGAGGGAAGAAGCACGGAAATCGGGATTGTTCCTGTGTGCATAGATCATTGTGATGATACCGTGGGAGATTGTGTTTTCCTTAATTGTGGTACCTATGGTGATACAGAGGAAGAGGACGATGCAAACAAAAATCAGTGTTTTGCCTATAATACCGTTAATAATACAGAGAAGGAAAAGGGACAGGAGTACTTTGATAAGATTTATGTTGGTTTCTGGGACGGAGATTATAATGTACAGAATCTTTCTAAGAAGAACTTGTATCCCTTGCCTTGGATAGATAAGCTTTGTGTGGACTATTTCGGTAATTATAATCTGACTGACAAAAATTTTAGTATGCGCCTAAAGGGTACATTGGTGAATGATAACTGGAAAGTGAAGAATAAAATTGACCAGACAAAGAAGTTTACGTTCAGTTTCCTTGTGGAGAATGGTAATATTCCTGATGTGAAAAGTATCTTCTATATTCATGGCAAGAAGTATCTGGCAGAAAAGATAACTGCGACATTCACAGAGAACGGAATGTCGCAGCTTGTAAAGATGGTTGCTTACAGGGTTATTTGATACTTTTGATAAATAAGATTATTTGATTCTGCAATGAGCAATTGTATTGATAATACTCGTTGGCGGAATTAATCTAGTGCGAGATTGATTGCGCAAACGGGTAGCTATAATATTTTAAATTAAATTTTAAAGATTATTCCTGTTCCTTATTCTTATTAAGCAACAAAACGTCCTTTGCATTTATTTGAGAAATAACAGCCTTTCCCGTTTTCTCTTCCAATTCCATACGAGCATTGCGAGCAATCTCGCCACCCTGTCTCGCTACTTGTATATGTTCACCAAATGTCTCTGGGTTACGACTTTCTGAGATCTCCTTGGTTGATAGTTCTGCCAACATATTCAGCACCAATTCCTTGTTGGTCATATTGTCACGCAGGTTCTCCTTTTTCAGTCCCTTGAATCGTTTATATTCACGAGCAGTCATATCTGCCCATGCATGATAGATGACATCTGTAAGCGTGGCGAACTGCACACCTTCTTGTAATCCGTGTCGTTTCCACTCGTCAGTAAGTTCCTTACGTATCTCAATAGACTTCAATCGTTGATTAATCCAGTTGTCAGAATACCCAAGGCGCTTATAATCCATCAAGGCTTGATTTATTGAAAGTTCGGGATCTTGCATCTGGTCCAAGCGATCGGCTGCCACTCTAGCCATCCACAACTTGAAAGGTTCGGCCTTTGGTGAGGGGATAGACTGAATAATACGAAATATGGATTCTGTATCAGCGAAATTCACCTTTTGTTTACCGCCTGCTGTAGGAATTGAAAGGGGGGTGACAATTTGTCCCCACCCTTCGGCCAATTGCGGGTCACGCTTACGCATCTTCTTGAGATAGTCAGTAGGATTGGTACTATCAGTCAGTACAGCAACTACATCAATCACGGAGAAGTACCATTTCTCTTGCTGGTCGTCCCATATGGTACGCACCTGCTTTTCCTCGAATAATTTTATTGCGTTGAACTGTGTCATAAGAATGTACGTTTACCGTTACAAAGATACAAATAATTTTCAAATAATGTATTATTGATAAACTCGTTGGCGAGCCAACGGGTTGATATATAGGGTTATCTAATAGATGCAGCGAGTGCTCTGGAATGTCTTTCTACTGTTGAATGTAGTATCTTAGCATAAATCTGAGTTGTCTTTATATCGGTGTGTCCCAACATTTTAGCAACATTCTCAATGGGTACATCATGAGCAAGTGCAAGGGTGGCAAAAGAGTGACGAGCTAGGTGGAAAGTCAAACTTTTTTGTAGTCCCAGGTTAGACTCTATAACATGGAGATAATCATTCGCCTTTTGGTTAGATATAGAAGGTAAATTAAATTTATATTTTCTTAGAACTTCCATTGCAGGTTGCAAAATTGGGGTGTAATATTTTGTGCCTGTCTTTGTTCTGACGCCATTTATGTAGAACATATCTCCAATCTGTTCTGTCATTGAATCGAAATCAAAATTCTGTACATCAACATAGGCAAGTCCTGTATATGCTGCAAAGATAAAGAGATCGCGAACTCTGTCATATTTGTCATCAAGTCTGATGCGACGTAGAGCTATCAACTCTGGTTCGGAAAGGGGAGTTCTGGTTTTGCTTCTGCCATGTGGAAATTTGCATACCTCATATGGATCCTTTTCAATAACCTCATTAAGTTTGAGAAGGCGAGTATACTTTTTTACTCTCTTGTGATAGTCCCATATGGTGACGTCAGATCTATCACCGGTATCTCTAAGCCAACGGTCAAATTCACGGATATTTGCAACAGTGACATCTCCAATGGTCTTTATCTTGCCAAAAATCTCCAAAGTTTCAATAACATGGAGTTTGTGACGATAGGTTCCATGACGAAGAGTTTCATTCTTGAGCTCTTTCTTTATAAACTCTATAAAACTTTCCTTAAGAGGGTCCTGGTTAGCTCGCCTATGGTCTTCACCTTCTATATAATAATTGAAATTTTCTATAGTAAGTTCAACACCACGTTCCTTCATTATGCGAATTGCTTCTTCATATTCTTCGCATTTTTTCTTCAGCTCCTTACTATTTTGATAAAATTTCCAGCCTTTGGGTGTACATTCTCCTAAAACTATATACTTTCTTACAGTTCGAGATAAATACACTCTAATTTCTACTTTTCCTTTTCCTAAAATTTGGGCTCGGCCCGCTCTGTCAAACAAGACAGTGACATTCTTTTTTGCCATCGCATAATTTTTTTTGCATAATTAGGCAGTTTTTTTTATGTTTGGGGCGAAATTTAGAGATTTGGGGCAAAAAAGTGTGTACATTTTCGATTTTTAAAAATGTACACATTTGTCCATTTCTGTCCATTTCTGTCCACTTCTGTCCATCTTACGCGAGTTAAACTTCGTGCCATGCATCTACTTCTAACTCTCTCTAAATGCGATAGTTATGTTTGTGTGTCAGCGATTTAAAACAAACAAAAAGAGAGACCATTACTGATCTCTCTAAATGCGTTTTCTGAGCCTCTTGTCGGATTCGAACCAACGACCCCGAGATTACAAATCACGTGCTCTGGCCAACTGAGCTAAAGAGGCGGGTGGGTAAGCGAACTATATCGCGCCGCTACAACCAAGTACCCTTGCTGCGGTCAAGCCCTGGGGGAGTTCCGAGGGAGCATGCCGTACAGGACTTACCCGTGTTTGCGAGTGCAAAGGTATGACTTTATTTTGAATATACAAAACTTCCGAGTACTTTTTTTCAAAAAAATATTCGTTTTATCTTCACACATTATATATTATTATAGGTTTTTGTAACTTTGTCACTTGTGAGTAATAACAAAAATCAGATATATGGTAAAGCAGAAAGATATTTCAGTAATAGTGCCCCTATGGAATGAGGACGAGAGCCTGCGCCCCTTGCACGAGTGGATACAAAGAGTGATGAAGGAGCACAAGTTTGAATATGAAATAATTTTCGTGAATGATGGCAGTACGGATGCTTCATGGAAGGTGATAGAACAACTACACGAAGAGAATCCCGACACGGTTCACGGAATCTGTTTCCGTCGCAACTATGGCAAAAGTCCGGCGCTATTCTGTGGTTTCGAGGCCGCAAAGGGCAAAGTGGTAATAACGATGGATGCCGATCTGCAGGATTCGCCCGACGAAATACCCGAACTGTATCGCATGATCGTGGAGGACGGATACGACCTAGTGTCTGGTTTCAAGATGAATCGCAGAAAAGGAGACCCCCTGTCCAAGACAATTCCAACTAAATTGTTCAACGCTACAGCACGTGCCGTGAGTGGCATACACAATCTGCATGACTTCAATTGCGGATTGAAGGCCTACCGACAGGAGGTTGTGAAAAACATAGAGGTGTATGGAGAAATGCACCGCTACATCCCCTATTTGGCCAAGAATGCAGGTTTTGCCAATATCGGAGAGAAGCCTGTACACCATCAGGCACGCCAGTTCGGCAAGTCCAAGTTTATGGGTTGGAACCGTTTCGTGAACGGCTATCTGGATTTGCTGAGCCTCTGGTTCCTGAACAGTTTCGGACTGAAACCCATGCACATCTTCGGTTTCATAGGTTCGCTGATGTTCTTCCTGGGTTTCATTGCCGTACTGATAGTGGGCGGAACAAAACTCTATTGTCTTAGTATGGACATTCCACATGCACGCATCACGGACATGCCTTATTTCTACATAGCCCTCACAACAATGATTCTGGGCACACAATTGTTTGTGGCAGGATTCTTAGGCGAACTAATAAGCCGCAACTCCTGCGAGCGTAACAAGTACCAAATACGCACCACAATATGATGAAGAAGGGTTTCCTGGCTCTACTGGCATCAGTGCTGGCGCTCTTCTCCTCATGCGACCTGCTGAACTGCACTCAGGCTGACGTAAGCATGCTCAGAATAGAGATATACGATACCGCCGGAAACAAGGTGGCGTTGCCTGACACACTAACAATCAGTGCGTGCGGCACGGACAATATTCTTGTAAATCGCGACGTGAACACCAGCGAGATACTCCTGCCTCTAAGTTATCATGCTTTGACAGACACCTTCATAATGAAATACTACGGCAAGTACTACTCGCTTATGGACACCCTGTTTGTAGAGAAGACCAACGATGTGTATTTCGAGTCGCCAGATTGCCCTACCGTGATGATGCACACCATACTTGGAGCCTCCTGTACAAACGAGTTTCTTGGGTCAGTGGAGGTAGTAAGCGAGAAGGTAAACTTTGAAGAGGCTACCCATCTGAAGCTATTCGTCCAGGGAGAATCATCAGCAAACAGAATTCCGCATGAAGAGTAATTGCATTATCATAACCATGGTTCTTGCCATCTTGGCATCTACGCCAATGTCGGCACAGGAGGTTATGCCCAGTGCAGTATCCGCACCTGACACAACAGCAGTAGACTCGCTGAAACCTACAGGTCGGCCTGGAGCCCAGAAATGGGTAGGACCAAAGGAAGAGAAGATATATTTCATAGCCGGTTTCGGTGTGAGTGCCGATGTTGTAGGCTTTATAATGAAGGCAGCTGGCAGTACATTCTCGCAAATGGAGATAGCTGGCCGACTGAACATCCGCGAGAAAGTTTTCCCAATTTTTGAAATAGGACTTGCTGAGGGTAACCGTATTGGTAACTCTAAGGACAACGTATTCCACACATCGGCTCCATATTTTCGTGTGGGCTTTGATGTGAACGCCAACAAGAAGCGTAGATCCAACCGCCTGATGCTTGGTTTCCGTTTTGGCTACAGTTCCTTCGATTACGATTTCACTGGCCCCTCCATAAAAGACCCTGTATGGGGAGAAACCATCCCTGTAGACATGAAAGATATCCCCGCTAGTGCTATGTGGGGCGAGGCATGCATAGGTTTTGAAGCCAAGTTGTGGAGTTTCATCCGATTGGGATGGAATGCCCGCTACAAGTTCCGCTTCTCGCAGAAACATTACGAATTCGGAGAACCATGGTACATACCTGGTTATGGTCCTAACGGTGCCAACTGCTGGGGCGGTACAGTGAACCTGATTTTTGACTTCGGCCGCACCATGAAGAAGGGGAGGTAAAGAGACAGAGCAAGAAAACGACGCCCGAACATTTAGGTCGTTGGCCGAAGGGAAAACAAGGGGCTGAATTCAAAGGTGAGAACAGAAAACGGAGCCGAAAAGCGACGGTCTAACTAAGACAGAGCACAAGTGGGACGGAGATGGGGATAAAACAAACGGAAAACTGTAAGCGTAGTACTCATAATATTCGGAATACTCAGACCTATGCACATAAAACAAACAAACCTGTAATCACACCCGCAAGATGAAACTAAAGAAAAGACAAATAGCATTTCTCGTATTCCTCATCGTGGGAACAATATACGTAGCCATTACCAACGATGGCAAAGCTCCAAGCGCAAAGACATGGAAATCCTCCGAGCGCATCTTCGGCACGGTAATGAACGTAACATACACCGGCACCGAGGACCTGCACGATACCATCATGACCTGCCTCAAAGGTGTGGATAGTTCCCTGTCAATGTTCAACCCCAAGAGCACCATTTCTCGCATAAATAGTGGAGAGACAGATACTCTGGATACATATCTAGCCGAGATTCTGCCCATGGCACATAGCGTGTCCGAGGCAACAGACGGAGCTTTCGACATAACCATAGCACCATTGGTCAACGCATGGGGATTCGGGTTCAAAAGCGGTAAACTCCCCACCGATGCACAAGTGGACAGCCTTAGGGCTTTGGTAGGATACAGGGGCATAGCCTTTGACAACGGACTTATTCACAAAGAGAATCCCGGAACCGTCATTGACCTCAGTGCCATAGCCAAGGGGTTCGGCACCGACCAGGTTGCAAAGCTGCTCATGGAGCATGGCGTGAAAAACTTCATGGTTGAGATTGGCGGAGAGATAGTTACCCGTGGCAACAACCCTAAGGGCAAGGCATGGCACATAGGCATAAACCGCCCAGTGGAGGACAGCACCAGCACCAACAACGAGATTCAGGAGGTGATAGAGGTTCATGACCGTGCCATGGCAACAAGCGGAAACTATCGCAACTTCTATATCACCGAGGATGGCAGGAAGGTGTCGCACACCATCAGCCCCTCCACCGGCCGCCCCGTTCAGCACAGCCTTCTGTCCAGCACTGTCCTGGCACCCACATGCGCCATGGCCGATGCCTTTGCCACCAGTTTCATGGTAATGGGCATGGAAAAGGCCTTGGAGGTGGTAGAGGCACATCCCGAACTGCAAGTATACTTCATCTACACCGACAGTACTGGCAACTTCCTGACTTGGCAGAACATCAAGACAGAATAACAACCCTAAGGCACAACTATCCACACAAATATCACGAATATGACAACCTCCGACCTCTACTTGCAAGTTACTGCCCTACCCCTCCTGCAAGGAATCAGCGCAGAAGACATCCTCCAAATGCAGGAACGCGGAGCCATGCGTATTGTCAGTATGGAACCCGAAGAGGGAGACATTATACAACATGGACAGCATTGCCGCACCCTGACCATGCTGATGGAAGGCACTTTGTCATGCACCACAAACGGTGAAGACTGGACGCTGGTGGAGGAAATTCATGCTCCGGCCATCATCGAGGAGGAAGCCATGTGGAGCCTGTCGCAAACATACAACCACACCTACTGCCCCACAAGCGAAGGGCGCCTGCTGGTAATAGACCACCGCCACTTGATGCAGACTATGCTTCACAACGACATCTTCCGCATAAACCTGCTCACCCGCATGGCAACACGTCTGGAACGCAACTTCCATAACAACCAACTGCCCCCCCCTGACAGCATCGCACAAAAGATAGAACGCTTTGTTCAAGACATCTCCTGCACCACAACATGGCCAAAGCGTATGCGCATAAAGATGACTACGCTGGCAGGTATCATGGGCGAAACACGACTGCAGGTTTCCAAGGCACTGAGGCAGATGGAAGCCAAGGGGCAAGTGTCGCTGTCACGCGAACAGATTATTTTTTTGAGGTGTGAGTGCAGATGACAGAGTACAGATAACAAATACTATAAAAGATAATTAATGGAAAATCCTTTTTTCAACAAACGATACGATACACCACACGAGGTGCCTCCCTTTGACAAGATAAAGTTCGAACACTACGAACCAGCCATGATGGAGGGTATGCGCCTGGAGTCAGAGGCCATAGATGCCCTGTGCAACAATCCCGAGGAACCAACCTTCGAGAACACCATCATGCCCAAGACGGGCGAGATGCTGGAGAACGTTACCAGCGTGTTCTTCAATCTGCTCTCGGCATGCAACAGCCCAGAGATGGAGGAACTATCGCAGAAGATGGCTCCCTTGCTCAGCGAGCACTCCAACCGCATCACCATGAACGAGCGTCTCTTCCAGCGCATAAAGCACGTGTGGGAGAAGCGCCACGAACTGGACACCGAACAGCAGATACTGATGGAGAAAATCTACGACGGTTTCCTGCGCACAGGTGCCAACCTTCCAAAAGAAAAGAAAGAGGAACTCTCTGAATTGCGCACGAAGTTGTCACAACTGTCATTGCAATTCTCGCAGAACGAACTTCACGACACCAATGCGTGGACTATGCACCTTACCAGCGAGGACGAACTCGCAGGTTTGCCTGAAAGTGCTGTTGCCGCAGCCCGTCAGGAGGCTGAAGCGCGCAACTTGGATGGCTGGGTTATCACCTTGCAGGCTCCTTCCTATGGCCCGTTCATGCAATACAGCCAGCGCCGCGACCTCAGAGAAAAGGTGTACCGTGCCATGAACTCCATCTGTACGCATGAGAACGAGAACAACAATTTCGAGAACGTGCGCCAACTTGTGAACCTGCGCCAGCAACTGGCCCAGATAATGGGACACAAGACCTATGCCGACTTCGTTCTGGAGCGCCGAATGGCAAAGGACGTGACACACGTCACCGACCTTATGGACAAACTCCTTGAAGCATACCGCCCTGTGGCAGAAAAGGAAGTTGCTGAGATAGAGCAACTGGCCAAGGAGAAGGAGGGCGAGGACTTCGTGCTTCAGCCCTGGGACTTTTCGCACTATGGTTATCTGCTGAAGATGCAACGCTACAACATAGATAGCGAGATGCTCCGTCCATATCTACAATTGGAGAAGGTTCAGGAAGGTGTCTTCGGCTTGGCAAGACGTTTGTACGGCATTTCCTTCGAACGTGCCACGGACATTCCGGTATACCACCCCGATGTGGTGGCATACCGCGTAAAGGATGCCGACGGTTCGTTTCTGGCCGTACTGCTGGCCGACTTCCATCCCCGTGCCAACAAGCAGTCCGGTGCATGGATGACTACATATCGCGAACAGTGGATTGAGGAGAAGACTGGCGAGAACGTGCGCCCCATCGTGTCCATTGTGATGAACTTCACCAAGCCTACCAAGGAACGTCCAGCACTGCTCACCCTGGGTGAAGTGGAGACCTTCCTGCACGAGTTCGGACATGCCCTGCATGCCATCTTCTCACAGGTAAGATACGAGGCCCTGTCCTGCACCAACGTATATTGGGACTTCGTTGAACTACCCTCCCAGTTCATGGAAAACTATGCCACAGAAGCCGAGTTCCTGAACACCTTCGCACGCCACTATCAGACAGGCGAGCCCATGCCCGAGGAACTTATCCAGCGCATACGCGAGAGCCGCAACTTCCAGTGCGGATATGCATGTTGCCGCCAGGTAAGTTTCTGCCTGCTGGACATGGCATACTACACCCTCAGCACTCCCCTCACTCAGGACATCCGTACCTTTGAGAGTCAGGCATGGGAAAAGGCCATGGTGCTGAAGACCCTGGACGATAGTTGCATGAGCGTGCGTTTCGGTCACATCATGTCGGGAGGATATTCCGCTGGGTACTACAGTTACAAGTGGGCAGAGGTCTTGGATGCCGATGCTTTCAGCGTGTTCCAACAGGAGGGCATCTTCAACACCGACACGGCAGCACGCTTCCGCAAGGAAATCCTCTCCCGTGGCTGTTCGGAACATCCCATGACCCTCTACAAGAACTTCCGTGGCGAAGAACCAGGCATCGATGCCCTGCTCCGCCGTAACGGAATTGGCAAGTGAAAACTGACTCGAAGTTTTCAGAATACTCCGAGTACTCGGAATACTCGGAATACTCGGAGTCCTCAGATTACTCAGAAAACACTCATACCCTAAAATATGACACACACAAAGAACACAATGCTTGACCGACGCTATCTGCGCATGGCCACTATATGGAGTGAGAACAGCTATTGCCAGCGCCGACAGGTGGGAGCACTCATCGTTAAGGACAAGATGATTATCTCCGATGGCTACAACGGCACGCCCAGCGGTTTCCCCAACGTATGCGAGGACGACAACAATGTCACCCATCCCTATGTGCTCCATGCCGAGGCCAATGCCATAACCAAGATAGCACGCTCGGGCAACAATTCAGACGGAGCCACATTGTACGTTACCGACTCGCCTTGCATAGAGTGCGCCAAACTCATTATCCAGGCTGGCATCAAACGCGTTGTATATGGCAGGGAATATCGTCTGACCGACGGTGCCGACCTCCTTCGCCGTGCTGGCATCACCGTGGAATTTCTTCCCGAGGAATAGCCTCTGAACGCACAACTAAAGCTGCACATTGCATACTGGTACATAAAAACAAGAACTTACGACTATTTTCTATGAAGAATAACTCACGCACGCCATTGCTACTGGCCATTTGCGTGGTCTTGGGCATTGCCCTGGGCACCTTCACCGCCACACGCTTTGGCAAAAGCAACCTCAGCATCACAAACACAGGCAGCAGCAAGATAAACTACCTGCTCCAGCTGATTGACTACAACTACGTGGATACCGTGGATGTGGACTCGCTTGTGGAACTGGCCATGCCCAAGATTATTTCCGAACTGGACCCACACTCCGTCTACATCCCTGTGAAAGATGTGGAGGCATCCAACGAAGACCTTAAAGGTTCCTTCTCTGGCATAGGCATCAGTTTCCGCATGGAGCACGATTCTGTCACCGTGATGAGCGTGATACATGGTGGTCCTGCCGAGAAAGTGGGACTGCTGGCAGGCGACCGCATAATCAGCGCCAACGGCGTGAACCTTTGCAAGATGGAATCCAACGAGGTAATGAAGCACCTCAAGGGCGAAAAGGGTTCGGAGGCAAAATTGGAGGTTATCCGCCGCAAGGACAAGGAACCGCTCACCTTCACCGTCATACGTGGAGACATCCCCGTGGAGAGCGTAGATGCCAGCTTCCTCATTGACGACGAAATAGGCTACATACGCATAAAGAACTTTGGCGAGAACACCTTTCCCGAGATGCTCACATCTCTGGCTCACCTGCATTTCAACGGCATGAAGTCGCTTATCATAGACCTTCGCGGCAACCGTGGCGGATACATGCACCCATCCATACAGATGGCCAACGAGTTCCTGCAGAAGGACCAGCTCATAGTCTACACCGAGGGCAGCAAGGTGAAGCGCGAGGACTACAGGGCAAACGGACTTGGTTCCTTCAAGCATCTTCCCCTGGTGGTACTCGTGGACGAGATGAGTGCTTCGTCCAGCGAAATCTTTGCCGGAGCCATACAGGACAACGACCGCGGCACCATCATCGGCCGCCGTTCCTTCGGCAAGGGACTGGTGCAGCAACCCATGGAGTTCAACGATGGCAGTGTAGTACGCCTGACCATAGCCCGATACCATACCCCCTCAGGCCGTTGCATACAAAAGGCCTACGAGAAAGGACATGGCGAAGATTATGAAAACGAACTGCTCATGCGCTACCAGCGAGGCGAATTCTATGTCGAGGACTCCATACGTCAGGACGGTCCCCAATACCTCACCTCCATAGGACGCACCGTATATGGCGGTGGCGGCATACGCCCCGACATCTTCATCCCCGACGACAGCACTGGCGTGACATCATACTACAAGTCAGCAGCCTTCAGCGGTCTCATCGCCCAGTTCTGCTTCGAGGTGGTTGACCAGCACCGCGAAACACTGAACGAACAGGAAACACTAGAGGATAAGGTAAAGTGGATGGACAAGCAGAACATGCTGGAAAGCTTTGCCCGCTACGGACAGAAGCACGGCTTGGCACGCCGCAACCTTATGCTCCAGCGCAGCCAGAAACTCTTCCGCCGCTCCATCTATTCTGGCATCATCTACAACAGTAGCGACATGAACGACTACCTGCGCTTCCTCAACCAGGACGACCCGGCAGTTTTGCGCTCTCTGGAGATTATCCGCGAGGGAAAGACCTTTCCTGCCAAACCCTTAGAAACTGAAACAGAAAAATTGGACAGCACATGCGTACAGTAATACAACGAGTCACCTCCGCCAGCGTCAGCATCGGTGGCGAGGTTGTTGGAGAAATCGGCAAGGGAGTCATGCTCCTTCTGGGCATAACACCCGAGGACACCCAGCAGGATGCCGATTGGCTTGTGGGAAAGATTAGCAAGTTGCGCATCTTCGACGATGCCAACGGAGTGATGAATCTCAGTCTGCAGGACATCGGAGGCGAAGCCTTGGTGGTAAGTCAGTTCACACTGATGGCCTCATACAAGAAAGGCAACCGCCCATCCTACATACATGCCGCACCACCTGCCGTTGCCATCCCTCTGTATGAATACTTTGTAGCACAGCTCCAGCAGACTCTCGGTCGCCCGGTTCCCACAGGCCAGTTTGGAGCCGACATGCAGGTGAGCCTTACCAACGATGGTCCCGTAACCATAGTAATGGACTCAAAGAATCCCGAATGAAGAAGAATATCATCATCATGGGTGCCACTTCGGGCATAGGCCTGGAAGTGGCACGCCTGTTTCATAAGCAGGGGCACACCGTTGCCATTGCAGGCAGACGCCTGGAGAACCTAAAGCACATTTCCACTGAGTTGGGGGATTGTCCCTATGCCCAGATAGACGTCAACGACACTCAGGCAACGCTACACCTGCAGGAACTCATAGAAAGGCTCGGCGGTATGGACATATATCTGCACGTCAGCGGCATAGGCAAGCAGAACCGCCACCTCGACACCGCCATAGAACTCTCCACCGTGGAAACAAACGTCATGGGCTTTACACGCCTTATAGACCATGCCTGGCACTATTTTGCCCAAAAGGGACACGGACACATAGCAGCCGTAACCTCCATTGCCGGCACCAAGGGCATGGGAGCAGCACCCTCCTACTCCGCCACCAAGCGCTATTGCAACACATACCTCGAAGCCCTGTCACAGTTGGCAAGCATGAAGGGACTGGATATTACATTCACCGACATACGCCCCGGTTCCGTCGACACCGACCTTCTGTCCAAGGATTTCCATTACCCCATAATGATGAAGCCCCAACCTGTAGCACGCTCCATAGTCAAGGGAATCCTTTCAGGCAAACGCATCGTCACCATTGACTGGCGCTTCCGCATCCTCGTCTTCCTATGGCGCCTGATACCCTCCTGCCTGTGGGTAAGGATGAAGATTGGGTAGCAGGGCTACACCTTATATATAATATATACAGAGGGGCAACCGATACTCTGCTAAAGTTGCATGTTTTGCGGCTTTCACAGAGTATCGGTTGCATGTTATACTATCTTACAATGCCTGCATTCAGTTCGCTTTTCTCCACGATTTGTTTACGATTACGGGCGGATGCGTTGGCTTGTAATTTGACGGCTTGTGTGATTTGGCACGTGCTGCCATAGCCTCTGGCGTACGGTTACGCGCATCCCACTCTACAAACTTTTCATAGTCATACTCCCAACTATCGCCGTAGGCCAATTTATGTATGCGATAGTAAATGGCCTCACGGCTGGGAGCGTTGAAGCCTCCGGTATTATAACGCATGATGCTGTTTTCCGTTGGTCGCCACACACCACTCTGATATGTCAAACCACCTTCGTATGCGCCCACTTTTTCGTTTGTGTATCGCGAATCGTTTATAAAATGGCTCCAGCGGATTACATTCTGGTCATTTGTAAAATCGACATTTTTCCACCAGCCCAAATCTGCCTGCTGTGCCTGAATTTGCGAAACATAGTCGCTCGGAGCTGCTCCCATATACTCGTATGCATACTCATCGGCAAGTTTCGCAAAACCGTGACCACATGCCTCGTGGTGGAGCAGTTGCGCAAATGTTGTCGCATCGCCACCACGCGGGAAGTACGATACCGACGGACCACTACTATAAGTACCTGTGGTGTATGCCGGATAATACATATAGCAGGTACCAGCGTAATTATCGGAGTTCATAGCTACGATTAGCAAAGCTTCGTCCATTTCCTCCTCAGAAATGGCATTAAGAGCGTAGTTAAATACAGCATTGTCATTTCCGCCAACCAATGTGCCATCGCCAAAGTAACTATCGATGGCAGTGTTGCCATATTCATACCCCTCAGTAGCCGACACAACATTTACATAATAAACATTAAAGTGGTCTTTGAACGACTTGTAAGGCTCTTCGGTAAAGAGATTGTTATAGAGATTCTTCATATCTGCCTTATATGTACCATCGGCAATCTGACGGTCGCTATATGCATCACCCATCAACACAATATCAATGCCATCACCCTTAGTTGCTGTTTGCAGGGTTGTTTTTGTACCATCTTTTGAATAGTCAGACGAGATATAGGTATCATTCTCTGGTAAATCGGTGTAATTATATCCTTTGATATATCCTCTATATGGTGCCCAATCGAGAGAACCCAAATATGCTTGCAAGGATTGTTCGGGAACATAAATTGTTAAATTAGGGAATAATGATGGTATTGTTCCAGGGGAATTGTGTCCAATCACAGGGGGAATAGGAGCACGTAAATATACGGTTTCCAAGTTATTGGATACTGATCCAACTCCAAATCCGAAAGGATCCACACCTAGAATACGCATATTCGCAGAAATCGTAATGGTTTTAAGATTAGGATTACCCCATAAAATATAACCTAACGGAATCTCATATGGACGGCAACTTATTGCATCATCAACAGTAAGTACATCATCAGAAAGAATAATACTTTCCAATTCTGGCTTTTGTGATAACACACCATTAGATAGATTTGTAACCCCTGATGGTGTTGTGTACTCTGCTAAACCTTTCGGAGCAACATATGTTAGAGTACCATCAATTACTAAACTTCGGTTATCATCCAAAACATTGGTACCATATATTCTCTCTATGTTATTTGAACCAGCAAAAGATTCTTGACTTGCTACAACCTTTAGTGTATTAGGGAAAGTTATCTCTGTTAGTTCGTCTACATAATAAAAACAATAGCTTTCAATGCCCTCAACTCCTTCGGGAATTGAATATGCCTTATTCCCGCTGCCGGCTGCATAATGAACAATCCATTTCCCTAAATTCCGATAGTTATCTACGATAAGACTATATCCATCGTTAGAAATAAATTTACAATCACCATAAAAAGCCTTAATATTTTCAGATGCATACAAAAAAGTATACCCCTCTAGTCTTTCTAATGTACTTGGCAAGTATACATATTCAAGATTATCTTCTTCCTCTGGTTTTCCCATAAATGCCTGAAAACCTATATATTCTACACCTTCACTAATAACTATTGTATGTAGATTATTATATACAAAAGCATTACCTCTAATTTGTGTTATACCTTTAGGGGTAGTATATTCCGTTATATTATAAGGTGCAAAGCTATGAATAGCGTTGTTTACAATCAGACATCTTCCATCATCACTTGATAATGGACCGATAAACTTTGATAATTTTAAGCAACTAACAAAAGGGTTGTTTGCGCTACTTATATCCGATTCTTCTTCAATTAATAAGTTTTCACTATTTATAGACACTGTTTCAAGATTGTAGCAATTATAAAATGCTTGCAATCCTATTCTATTTATTGTTTCTGGTAAATATATCGAGGTTAGAGTGCCTTTTTGAGCAAAGGCTAATCTACCTATTTCCGTAATAGGAGTCTCAAATTCAATAACACCCTTGCCATTTCTATATCCATTATACACAATATTCGTGTTAAATTCAGCATTTGGCCAGCCTTCTACATCTGTAGTAAGTGTAATAGGCTTCCCATCAGTTGTTGTATACCAAATCTCGTTATCTGGAATTTGTGTTGGGTCAATTTCAACTCCTAATTCGCCATCTTGCTCCACTTGATACTCCAATTTAAGAATACTGTCAGGAGATTGTACTATTACGGTTGCGCTACGGTAGTAACTTTCGTTTGGCTCAAGTTTCAGTGTAATTGTCTGCTTTTCCATTGCACGAGTAGCAGGAACTACCGAAATCCAACTCTGTGCATCTTCCGGGATAACCACCTTGCACTCTACATTCGACAAAAACTCCAACACGACCTCTCCACCCTCGGCGCTTGCTTGCTTTATGGCATTCTCCTCCACAACCAAACCTGCCTCCTCAAATGTGATGCTACGCATAATAACCTTGTGGCCATTCGATACAAATACAATCACTTTGCTATACTCATCAATTGTAGCACCTGTTGTAATGTGAATTTTTCCTGCCAACCCGTTCGCATCATCAGCCACAACTTTTGCTTTGATGTCTGCCGACGAGATTACCTCAACCTTTACACTATCGGTTGCACTTGTTACAGTATAGGCAATCTCACGAGTAGAATTAGGCGACATAACAAGCAAATCGCTCTCGGCAAATTCAATACCCAAGGCCAAACCCTTTGGAACGGTGATTACCGTACCATCGGCGAGCGTGAAATACACATTGTTCTCGTCTTGTGTAACATCTTGAAAGAATGATTTTCCATCTGCTCCGTCAGTTCCATCCTTGCCATCTTCACCTGTAGCCTTGCCGAGTTGAGTCCATGATGTTCCATTGTCATATGAAACATACCAATAGCCGTTCTCTATTTTAAGTTGTGGGGTGATACCATCAGTACCGTCTTGACCGTTTTCACCGTCAGTTCCATCTTCACCATCAACTCCGTCTTTACCGTCAAGCGCTTGAGCCTTGATTTTTTTACCGGCATCATCAAGCAGCCATTCACCGTCAAGCGTCCAATAATATATCCCGTCAGTATCTTGCTTTACCCCGATAATAGGAATATGATTGCTATCCTTTCCGTGATAAATAGTAATCGATTGTGCTTTGGCAAAAGTAATCGTATAGCCGATTGTTTTGCCATTCTCGGTAATAGGCATAACACCTGTAACATAATCGTTTTTCTGCAAAGCAGTTACAATCGTCTGCAACGATGAAATATTGGTATTCATCTGTTGACATAGTTGTTCGAGCCTTTGCACTCGATTCTCCAAGTCATCTACGCGCCCCACCAATGCCGAGTCGTCATACTCTTTACTACAACCTACGATAAGCAGTAGTGTAGCAACAACAAAAAAACTAAACATGTGTTTCATAGTAATATGTATTTAACTATTGTTTCTTCTCAATCTTCCAACCCCCATATCGGGGGGGGAATATATTAAAAAGCGTGAAGGCCTGTCGCTCGTTTCACGTTCTGAGACCTTTCCACGTGCCCTTCGTAATCGAAGCGAGCAACGCTGAAGATCCACTCCGATATGGATGTATGTTGCTTTGTTTTTGACCTGCAATGAAATTTTCCTAGGATTTCAGAACGCCAAAAACAAAGCGCAGTAAACGCCTTTATATATGTCTTGTCCTCCACACACACACACGTCCATAAAGGGCGAAATCGGCGCGAGACTTTACAAAAATAAGAAAATTAAACCAATTAACATTAATATCACAGATAAATGTTTGTCGGCGAGACAAAACTTTATGTCAGCATAATCGGAAGAAAGAAAGCAAGAAATAAAATACCATGGTGTTTACTTGCTTTATCCGCAACAATCGTATATATTTGCAACTGCTTTAACTTATTTCAGTAAATACCATGCCTAAGAAAATTCACACCTCCATCCCACCACACTATCCCGTTTGTTTGCATGAAAACTGCCCCTTGGGGCATCGCTGCCTAAGGCGCAATGCGTTCACCACGCTGGTCGGTAGCGAAGAGTATATGTGCATTATCAATCCCAACAAATGCAAACAGGGAGAAGGGTGCTGGTATTTTCGCGACAACACTCCTGTGGTATATGCAAAGGGTTTTAAAAACATGCAGAAGAAGATGACACAGGAGCAGTACAACAATTTCCTCTCTCTGTTGCAAAAACGCTTTGGGCGCAATCCTTATTTTGAGCGCCGAAACGGAAAGACTTTGCTAACACTAAAAGAACAAAGCGTGATAATTGAGACATTGCACATGGTGGGCATTGAAGAGGAATACAGGTTCGACTCCTATATAGAGACCATGAACTGGGACAAATGAGCAGTCCTCATAGTAGGAGGATTGCAGTCCTCATAGTAAGAGGACTCCAGTCCTCGTAGTAGGAGGACTCATCTATCAAAATTGTGGCGAGAGGCTATAGTTAAACTCAAATCGGTCATTGTATATTCCAATATCCTTTATACTTTTGCATTTGTTAACAACATCAAGAAGTGGAATAAGGCCGTTCGGTCATTCGTCGTAAAGACTGTGTCTAATGTTTAGCCCCCACTCCTTAACATCCGAATCCG
>JAZRIA010000111.1:0-8483 GCA_045645045.1 Bacteroidaceae bacterium
GGACTCTGCTACTCGTGCCCATCTTCTCACCACCGCCGAAACGGCAGGCCATACCATAGCCTATGGCAATACACACCACTACATCCTTGCTCATCTCGCCCTCGTAGGCGAACCTATCATGCTCGCCATGCGCACACATGTAAAATAGGAAATAGCATTGAGAATAATTGATGTAACATCTCAGTACATAGTAACGATTGTTACACAAATGATGTATACTAGGAGCAATGAGGTTTATTGGTAATGTGCTACAGACGAATCTACATTTCTTAATACTGCATTCCCAGTCTTTATTTCATTTAAACGAATGACAGTTACTTAGTGGGTTTCATCTGTGGCAGCGAAGAAATATTTTGGCTTGAGGATAAAAAAAAGTGTAGTAACCCTCTACTGTTTCATAATATTCCTTAAAATACTTAAAAGCAGATTAAATGAGTTGCACTACTATGCGAAATGTTGTACATTTGCAATGGTTACAATCAGGGTGTAACCCCAATATACTTAAAAAGGAATATTATTCACTATAAAACAAACAATACGATTATGGAAACAAAGGATAAGGTTTTGGCCGTAATGAAGGAGGCCGGTGAAGCACTGAATGCAGGTAAGATAGCAGAGTTGAGCGGACTTGACCGCAAGGAGGTGGACAAAGCCATGAAGCAGCTAAAGGAGGAAGGCGCCATCGTCTCTCCCGTGCGTTGCAAGTGGGCACCTGCTCAGTAAAGATTCAATGTAATATCAGTTCATTCTTATAACAACATTAGGCCCCGATGAGATTGGGGCCTAATGTGTGAATGATGTTTTATGTGTGTACGATGTGCAGAGGCTTATTCCTTCTTCCTGTGTGCATTGGCATTTAGGATAGACATGTATTCTTCGTAGGTGATGTGCCGGCCTCCCATGGATAGGAGGTGTGGTGTTTCAAACTGACAATCTATGAAGGAATAGCCTTTCTTCTCAAGATGCTGAGCCAGATGGATGAGTGCCAGTTTGGAAGCACTGGGGACAAGGGAAAACATGCTTTCGCCAAAGAAGGCTCCGTTGAGGTCTATCCCATACAGACCGCCAACGAGACGTCGAGGGATAGATGTATTGTTTTCCGTTTCTTTAGCCTCCCACACCTCTACACTATGTGCTATGCCCATTTTGTGCAGTTGGGTGTATGCACGAATCATCTGTGGGCCGAGCCATGCTCCCATGTCGGTGTTTCGGCAATCTGCCTTAGAGCAAGCATTGATGACACCCTTGAAGTCTTGGTTCATGGTGATGTGGTACTTGCCCTGGCGCATGAGTTGTTTCATGGAGTGGCTTATGTGTATCTCCTTTGGGAAAATGACAAAACGGTCCATTGGACAATACCAGTGGGGTTCGTCATACAACTGATAGGCATACCATGGGAAGATGCCGTGGCTATAGGCCAGGAGCAGGCGGTTGACAGAGAGGTCACCACCTACGGCAAAGAGTCCGTCGGGCTCGCCATATTTGGGGTTGGGAAACCATAGCCCCTCATCTAATTGATAAACCGGCATCTTTCAGTTCTATAGTGATATTTCCTCCGTTTTGAAGGCTTCCGAAGAGGATTTCCTTCATAAGGAGAGGCTTGATTCGTTGGGATATGACGCGGTCCATTTCTCGTGCTCCATACTCTGGCGTGAATCCTTCGTGAAGAAGGAAGTCGAAGGCTTCTGGGGTGAGAGTGAGGTTGACATTCCTTGCCACGAGTTTGTCGTGGAGCTGACGGAGTTTCTTCTCGAGAATGAGTTGTGCCATGTGCATGTCCATGTCGTGGAAGACGATGATGGAGGAGAGACGGTTGAGAAACTCGGGCATGAAGGTTTTCTTCACCTGTTTCATCATAGTTTCTCCACGGCTGACGCTGCCGCCAAATCCCACCATTACCTGCGATGCCTGCCATGCTCCGGCATTGGAGGTCATTATGAGCACCACGCCACGGAAATCGGAATGCCGCCCTTTGTTGTCGGTCAGGCGTGCATAGTCCATCACCTGAAGCAGAATGTTGTAGATATCCTGATGTGCTTTTTCTATCTCGTCGAGCAGAAGCACGCAGTTGGGTGTTTTGCGTATGGCATCGGTGAGCAGACCGCCATCTTCGTATCCCACATATCCAGCAGGCGAACCTATGAGTTTGGCTACGGTGTGTTTCTCGGTGTATTCGCTCATGTCGAAGCGCACGAGTTCCAGTCCCATCTCTTTGGCCAGCACCTTGGCTATCTCTGTCTTGCCCACACCGGTTGGGCCAACGAAGAGGAGCGAGGCGAGGGGCTTGTTGTCCTCGAGCAGACCTGCCTTGGACATCTGCACTGACTGGACCACCTCCTGTACTGCATGGTCCTGGCCATAGATCTGCGAGAGCATGCGGGAATGGAGGTTCTGGAGCAGAGTGTTGTTGTTGTCGTATGTTTCGGAGAGAGACTCTGTCTTGCATATTTTGGCAAGAACCAGAGAGATGTGTTCCTTATCTATCTTTCCCTCCTTGCCTATGCTTTGCATGGCGGCACCTGCCTCGTCAATGAGGTCTATGGCCTTGTCTGGAAGGAAACGCTCGTGGATGTGCTTGGCACTGGCCTCTACGGCATAGCGCAGAGCCTCGTCGGTATAGTGCACGCCATGGAATTCCTCGTAGCGATGGCGGAGCTGCATGACGATGTTTGTGGCTTCCTCAATGCTTGGTTCTGCAATGTCTATCTGCTGGAATTGGCGTGTGATTCCCTTGGAACGCGAGAAGTACTTGTTGTACTCCTCATAGGTGGTGGCACCGATGAATCGTATGGAACCGGTTTCCAGATAGGGTTTTAGCATGTTGGAAACATCCATGGAACTATTGCTGACGGCACCGGCACCAACAATGGTGTGTATCTCGTCGATGTAGACAATGTTGCCATTTCCCTCTTGCTCTATGCCGTCCATGATCTGCTTGATGCGGTTCTCCATATCGCCGCGGTACTGTGTGCCCGCCAGCAAGGTACCGATGTCCAGTTGGTATATTCTGCACCCTTTCAGTCGCGGAGGCACATGTCCCTCCTGTATCCTCCTGGCCAGTCCCCATACGAGGGCCGTCTTGCCCACGCCTGGTTCGCCTATGTGCAGAGGGTTGTTTTTGTCGCAACGGCATAGCACTTGTATGGTGCGCTCCAGTTCTGCCTCTCTGCCTATGAGAGGGTTGCGATCCATGCACAGGTCGTTCATGCACGTTACGAGAGCCTTCCATTCCGAGATGGTGCGTTGCTTTTTCTCCTTCTCCAGCTGTGCATCGTAGTCGTAGATACTGATGAGTTTCGTCAGGAAATGTGATTCTTTACCGTAGAGAGCCTTCTTGAGCAGGTATGCTGCCCACGACTCTTCCTGTTCCAGCATGGCCTTGGCAAGATGTGGAATGTCTATTGCCTCGGCATTGCTATAGGCAACCAGTTCCCCGCTTTTGTCCAGCAGTTCGCACATCTGGACGGAGAATTCCGGATTGTAGTCTGTCTCGTCGGGTATGCTCTCCATTTCTGTAAGATGCTTTTCTATCTCCATAAGGAAAGTGTCTGCATCGTAGAAAATGTTCAGTACACGGGAGAAGTTGTCATCCTCCATCATAAGAGCGAGTAGAAGGTGTTCGGGCGTAACAAATTCGTGCCGGTAGTCGTAGGTGCTGTTTACGGCGGCACTGACAACCTGCATTGTTTTCTTGGTTTGTTTTATACTTGGCATGATGTGTGAGGTGATTATTCTTCTTCTTCAACGGTTAGTCGCAGGGGAAAGTTTTCCTCCCGTGCCATGATGGTGGCCTTGCGCACCTTGGAGTGTGCTATGTCGTAGGTGTATATCCCCACGGTGCTCTTCCCCTCGTTGTGCACCTGCAGCATGAGCGTTTCCGCCCTCTCATCGGAGTAGAAGAAAATCTGTTTCAGTATCATCACCACAAAGTCCATGGTGGTGAAGTCGTCGTTGTGAATTACCACCTTGTACCTTCGGGGTTCCCTCAGGCTGGTATCCTGTCGTTCCTTTATGTTGGCGCTTTCTTGTGGCATAGTTTTTTGTAAAATGTGTGTGTGTTATTGGTCCTCCCGTGGAGCAAGGCCATCGCATGCCTACTCCTGCTGCCCTTTCTCTACGGCCTGGCGAAGTTGCTCAAATGCTTGGCGCAGGACACTCTGCGGGCATCCCACATTCAGGCGCATGAATCCTTTGCCTTCCTCGCCGAAGATGCTTCCGTCGTTCAGTGCCAGGCCGGCCTGGTCCACAAAGAGGGAAACCAGCCTGTCCTGCTCCAGTCCCATCCCTCTGCAATCCAGCCACATCAGGTACGAGGCTTGCGGACGTACGGGGAATATTTGCGGAATGTGCTCCCTGCAGTATTCCTCCACGAAGCGTATGTTCCCCTCTACATAGCATAGCATTTCCTTCCTCCATTCCTCGCCATGCTGGAAGGCAGCCTGCGTGGCAATGGTGGCAAACATGTTGGGCCAGTTCAGTTCGTTGGCATTCAGCCATCCGTAGAACCTCTGCCGGAGGTCATCGTCGGGCACTATGGCGTAGGAACTCACTATTCCTGCCATGTTGAAGGTCTTGGACGGTGCTCCGAAGGTGATGCTGCATGCCTGTGCCTCGGGCGACACGCTGGCAAAGGGTATGTGCCTGTTGCCCCAAAGCGCCATGTCGCAATGTATTTCGTCGGAGACAACCAGTATGCTCCTCTCATGGCAGAACCGTGCCAGGCGCACCAGCGTTTCCCTGTCCCACACCATACCGCCAGGGTTGTGCGGATTGGATACTAGCAGCATGCGGCATTTCTCGTGGCATACCTGCTCCAGGTTGTCAAAGTCCATCTCGTACTGTCCGTCTGCCTTTCTGCGCAGGGGATTGAGGACCACTTGGCGGTTGTTGTCGGCGGGTACCAGGCGGAAAGGGTGGTACACTGGCGGCTGGATGATAATCTTTTCATCCTCCCTTACGAACACGTTTATGGCCATGCCCAGTCCCTTTACTATGCCAGGGATGAAGGTCATCCACTCGGTCTTCGTTTCCCATCCGTGGTGCTCTCTTATCCATTTGCCCACGGTGGGCCAGTAGTCTTCCGGTATGGTGGAGTAGCCAAAGACGGCATGCTCCATTCGCTCTTTCAGCGCATCAACGATGAAGGGTGGTGTCTCAAAGTCCATGTCGGCCACCCACAGGGGAATCAGGTCAGTCCTGCCATATCTCTCCTTGAGGTCATCATACTTGATGCAGCCGGTACCTCGCCGGTCTATTATTCTGTCAAAATTGTATTTCTTCATAAGTTGGGCTTATCTCCATTCCCCTG
Source organism: Bacteroidaceae bacterium (assembly GCA_045645045.1). Taxonomy (GTDB): domain Bacteria; phylum Bacteroidota; class Bacteroidia; order Bacteroidales; family Bacteroidaceae; genus Physcousia. The sequence continues at coordinate 5,309 of JAZRIA010000111.1, forward strand.
TCCTGAAGTTCAGTTCGAAGGAGTCGCGGTACTGGAAGTCGCACGAAGTGTCAGTGAAGGTCACGGGGAAGATTATTGTCTTGCTTTGTGCCAGATTGGGGTCTTTCCATCGGTCGCCCACGTACAGGTAGGTTGTGCTCTTCGTACCCCTCACCTCCAGGATGGCGGCAGGCTGGGTGCGGAAGGCTTTGTTGTCGCCTATGTTCTCGAGCGTGCTCCATCCTTCTTTCAGATTGTCGCTCCAGGAGAGCTTGCACTGGTTGGGTGCCCAACCGGTACAGGCCGAGGAGAACATGAAGTAGCGTTTGCCCAACTTGACTATAGCGGGTGCTTCGCGTCTTTGCCATGGAAAGAGCTGTGTGTGCTCCACCACGGACAGGTAGTCGTCCGAGAGGCGGAAGAGTCCAAGGTGCTGGTTTTCTTCGGTAGTAGAGATGAAATACGCTGTACCGTCGGTGTCTACAAACACGTTGCAATCCCTGCTTTTTATGCCCAATGGGCGACCGCTCCACTCCAGACGGTAGGTGCCGTCTATCTTGTCGCAGGAGAAACATGCCGCTTCGGATGCACCATAGTTGCTTGATTCCCAGTGGCACCATACTACGAAGCGCTTGGTCTTCTTATTGTAGAGCAGTTTGGCACGCTCTATCATGCGGCTTGTGCCAAGGTCGGGACTGGTGACACCGTTCTCTATGATTTTCTTCTCGAACTGCCAGTGTTGCAGGTCCTTGCTGCTATACAGATTCACGTCTGGACGCCATTCCCGTCCACGGTCTTCTCCTACCATGTACCATGTGTCGCCAAGGCGAAGGAACCCCGGAGCATGTGCTTGTACAGTGTCTCCTTCGGCAGTAAGCCAAAGGTTGCCGTTGGTAACACGCACCCAGTCGTTTTCGGATGTGGTGCCGTATTTAGATGCAGAGCAACTGGCCAGAGTGCAAGCACCAAGGACAAGAAGGAAGTTTAGCAGTCTTTTCATGCCGTCAGCGTTTTTATATTCAGATTACGGACTTGCGGAGCTTGATGAGCGAAGGCGAATAAATCCGGAAGAGTACCTCCAATCGCCTATCGCTCATCATCCACCGCTCACCGCTTCAATCATCCGCAGTGGAAGTACTTCTCCACCAGTTTCAGCATCTCCTCCTGGTTGCCGTTTATGTCGGCACGCAGGGTCTTGTCGCCGTACGAGCGCAGACGCTTTATTATGCCGTCTATCATGGCAGGGCTGAACACATTGTACTGCTCAAACACGGCACGCTGCTTCTCCAGGCAGTCGGCACTTGCCTCGCAGCTGTCGGGCAGCTGTGCCAGGTTCTTCAGCTTGTCCTCGTTCTCCTTCTGGTGTATGTTCACGTTCACGTAGGTCTTCTCGGCAATTTCCAGTGCGTTCTCCAGCTCAAAGCCATGTCGGCAAGCCACGCACAGACCTGCTATCAGCTGGTATATGTCGGCCGAACCGTCCGGCGAGCGCATCTCCACCGTCTGCTTCTGTGTGGTGTCGTAGTTGCTCTCGCTCTCCAGGGGGTTGGCTATCTTGCACATATCGCTCTTTGCCGCCCAACCCAATGGCACGCGCACCAGAACGGAGCGGTTGCGGTCGCCCCAGCAGATGTTCGTGGGAGCCTCCTGGTGTGGAACCAGACGGAAGTATGATGTGGGGTTGGTATTGCCGAAGGCGGTGATTGAAGGAGCCAGTTCCATCATGCCGGCAATGGCACGGCGGGCAGTAGCGGAGAGCACGCCGCCATCCAGCATCTGGTTCTGTCCGTCCTTAACAATGCGCATGTGCACATGCAGACCGGAACCGGCCTTGCCGGCGGTAATCTTGGGAGCGAAGGTAATGTCGTATCCCAGTTCGTATGCCAGGTTGCGTATTATCCACTTGGCTATCATCAGCTGGTCGGCAGCATCCTCGGCACGCACTGGCAGGAACTCTATCTCGTTCTGCTCATATATCATGCCGTCTATGGTGAAGTTGCCCACCTCCGAGTGACCGTACTTTATCTGACCGCCAGCCTGGGCTATGTATGCCATGCACTGGGTGCGGAACTTGTTGAACTTGGCGTATGGAGCCGACTCGTGATAACCCTTCTGGTCGGTGGCAGGGAACATCTCTGTGTCCGGTGCTATTACGTAGTACTCCAGTTCGCCCATGGCCTGGAACTCCATGCCTGTTACCTCGTTAAAGGCACGGCAAGCCTTGCGCAGGGTGTTCTCTGGCGAACTCTCCAGAGGCTCGCCGTCCTTGTTGAAGTAGGAGCAAAACATGGACAGGGTGGCGATCTCTGCAAAGGGGTCCAGGAAAGCCGTGCTGAAGCGGGGGAGCACGTACAGGTCGCTGCTGCCAGCCTCTATGAAGGGGAACAGGCTGCTTCCGTCCACACGCTCGCCGCAGGTCAGTATGGCATCCAGGTATGCCAGGTTGTTTATCACGAAGTTCAGTGTCTTCAGCCTGCCGTCGCCGGCAGGGTACATGAAGTTCACCATTCTTATTTCATTCTCCTCGATGAAGCGGACGATGTCCGCCTTTGTGAACTCCTTACAGGGTTTGCCCAGGTAGGACACCAGCTTGTTGGGGTTCATTGCAAGTTCTTTGTTCATAGTATTTATATATTTTTGTTAGATCATTAAGGACAAGAATATTTCCGTATGTATTGTGTACGTTTTCTGTTCTTGCGCATATGCAAAGTTAGTGTTTTTTTGTATAAAGTGAGTAAAACCTAAGTATAAATAAATGATTTTATTTGTGATATAATTAATATTACGGGTTTGGGACTGTCTTCTTGGATATTGCAAAGTAACAAATGGATATATGTTACATTTCGAATAGTATACATTTCTTTGTTTTGTGTCGTTTTGCTTTGTCCTCTGTATATCAATTCTTTGTTGTGGCTAACTTCACTTCCTGCCTTGTCTTGATAGTTCACCTTCGTCCAGCAAACAACACAAATCAACTTTCATTTTTATCTGTTAACGTTATTCGCGAATTCATTAAGCATCGCTGTCATCTTTCAACGTTCCCTATATATTATATAATAAGGTATGTTCCTTTTTAGTGACTCTTATATTGTCTGTTTTACACTCTTTTTTATTGTTTTCTTAAAAATTCTTTTCTGTTTCTTTGCTGGTTTCAGGAAAAGTCGTACCTTTGCACTCGCAAAACGGGAACAACTCC
>JAZRIA010000112.1:0-1236 GCA_045645045.1 Bacteroidaceae bacterium
TGCCGTGGGGTGCCTCATCAGCACCACCCCATGCGGACTGGACATAGAACGCATCCGCCCGCTAAATCCACAGCTGGTACGTCACACCATGAACGAAGAAGAATGCCATCAGATTTTTTCTTCCTCCCGACCCGATGTAACTTTCATCCGGATGTGGACACAAAAGGAAGCCGTACTGAAGCTAAACGGAACCGGCATAACAGACCATCTGCATCAGGTTCTCTTACCACAAAATCTGGAAGGCATCCACCTTTCCACCACCGACTATCTTGAACAAGGCTTTGTCCTCACCTCAGCAATAAGTTATCATAAAAATAAGGAAAGCTTATGACGAACATGAAGATAACCTTTCGCAATACAATCTATGCCTTTACAGTCCTGCTGGCAATCATACTGTTCTCGCTTGGTGCAGGCAGTTGCTATATGCTCTCATACTCACTTGGAGAAGATCCCAACCGCAAAGACGTGGACAGTGCATACAACGTCCTTTACAAGAGAGTGCCCGACATGAGGTGTTGGGTGGACAGTCTGAGGCAGAACGGTTTGTTGCGGGACACCTTCATAACAATGCCTTCCGGAGAGCGCCACCATGCCATCTATCTGCGGGCAGATTCTGCACAGGGACGCACAGCCATCGTGGTACACGGCTACAGGGACACAGCCCCCAAATACCTTTATCTGGGACGGATGTACCATCGCGATTTAGGTTTCAACATCCTCATGCCCGACCTTCATGCGCATGGCCTTAGCGATGGCGAAGGCATTGGCAGGGGATGGAACGAAAGACACGACGTAATCCGATGGGCAGAAGTGGCCGAAGAGATATTCCGCAACCCATCGCACGAATCAAAGATAGTCATCCATGGCGTTTCCATGGGAGCGGCCACCACCATGAACCTTTCTGGCGAGCCACACCCCTCATACATCAAATGCTTTGTGGCAGATTGCGGATTCACCTCCGTCTGGGACGAATTCCGCGGGCAGCTACGGGAACAATTCTCCCTACCCCCCTTCCCGCTCATGCACATCGCCTCCTGTCTCTGCCGCATGAAATACGGATGGACATTCCGTGAGGCATCCCCACTGAAGCAAGTCGCCAAATGCCAAAAGCCCATCCTCTTCATCCACGGAGAAAAAGACACCTTCGTCCCCACAGAAATAGTCTACCGCCTGTACGATGCCAAACCTACCCCCAAACAACTCTGGACAGTCCCCAACACCGGCCATGCCGACTCC
>JAZRIA010000113.1:0-1348 GCA_045645045.1 Bacteroidaceae bacterium
CCTGAAGCTGGCTGACAAGAAGAAGGAGGTGACGGATGACGACATCATGGTATTGGCCGGTGCCGACCGTACTGCCGCCCACAACATCAAGCTCGACTATCTGCAGGTAACCACCGGTAAGGGTGTGAAGAGTGTGGCCAGTGTGGGTCTGCTCATCGCCAACGAACACTTTGAGGCAGCTGCCAGCGGAAACGGTCCTGTGGATGCGGCCATCCGTGCGTTGAAGACCATTATCCGTAGAGAAATGACCTTGAAGGAATTCACCATCCAAGCTATCAGCAAGGGTAGCGATGACATGGGTAAGGTTCACATGCAGGTGGAATATGAAGGACGTGTCTACTATGGCTTCGGTGCCAATACAGATATCGTAACCGCCAGCGTGGAAGCTTATATTGACTGTATAAATAAGTTTAAGTAAGACCGGACCCTCCCCCTCACCCCTCCCAAAGGAGGGGAGTAGAATGTTCTCTGATGAAAGACTACAAGACAGCATCGCCAGACCGTTACAGGCTGCTAAAAGGATTTGCATTGGAAAACCGGAAGAACCAGACATTGGCGGAACAGGTGCTTTGGAATTATATCCGAGCTGAGCAGTTGGACGTTAAGGTTCTTCGCCAACATATCATTGGTGATTATATCGTGGATTTTCTGATTCCAGATGTAAGTCTTATCATTGAAGTTGATGGCGCATATCATACGGAATGCGAGCAAATGCAGGAAGATAAACAAAGAGAAGAAACATTAGACAGAATGGGGTATCGGCTTATTCGTTTCACGAACGAAGAAGTGTTGTACGACACAGATAATGTATTAGAAACAATTATAAAAGAAATAGAAAGTTATGAGCAGTAACAAGGTATCTACTCCCCTCCCTAGGAAGGGGCAGGGGGGAGGGTCCGCAACCCTCTTCGACAAAATCTGGGATGCCCATGTGGTGCAGAATGTGCCTGACGGCCCAACGCAACTCTATATTGACCGCCTTTATTGTCATGAGGTGACTTCGCCACAGGCGTTTGACACATTGCGCGACAAGAAGATTGGAGTGTTCCGTCCCCAGCAGGTGATGGCAATGCCAGACCATAACACCCCCAGCGACCAGCAGGAACGCATTGACGATCCCGTGGGACGCAAGCAGGTGGAGACATTGAAGGCCAACTGTACGGAATTTGGCATCCGCCATTTTGACATGGGAACCAAGGACAACGGTATCATCCATGTGGTGGGACCCGAGAAGGCGCTCTCATTGCCCGGAATGACCATTGTGTGTGGCGACTCCCACACCTCCACTCATGGTGCAGTGGGCGCCATTGCCATGGGCATCGGTACCAGTGAGGTGGCTCAGGTGCTG
>JAZRIA010000114.1:0-7366 GCA_045645045.1 Bacteroidaceae bacterium
ACTCATCTACTCACCCAACCAGTGCATGGACGAAGCTACCGAGCTCGTAGCAGCTAAGGTGAGCGAAATCAAACGCGACCGCGGCAACCTCATCGGTACTGCCATCGGCCTTTGGCCCGAGAGCGCAGCTACTGAGCTCGATGCCAAGGTGAAGGAGATAGAAGCGACCTATGCCGAGGAGAAGAGCGCCGAGGAGCGTGCCGCACAGGTGGAGGCGCTTACTGCTGCATGGAGCACCTTTACCGCATCGCTCACCGAAGCTAATATGAACCTCCCCATCAGCGGTAACTACTATCGTATGTACACTCCGTTGCGCGACGGTCGCTACCCTACCTCCAAGGGTGCCGGCAATGCCATCATTGGCGAACAGAATCCCACAACCAAGGCTTCTATCTGGCAATTCGTGAAACGTAATGACAATTCGTACGACATCATCAACCTTGCCGACGGCACCTACATCTCACCTGTCAGTAATAACAACACCGCACTGAATGCTGTTGTCGAGCAACCTCAGGCTGGCTGGACACTAAAGTCAGTAGGCGCAGGAAAGGTTATAATCACCAGCGGAACAAACCAGTTCAACCAAACAAGTAGTGCCCAAAGTTATAAATTGTACAACTGGGGATACAATAGTAGTGGTTTCCCCAATACGTTCAATACTACCGACGGCGGTTGTCAATATACCTTTATCGACGTTACTGACCAGATTCCCCCTCAGCCTATCGTGAAGGTAGAAGGGCTTGGCACTCAGACCTACCCCTATGCCATTGACGATGCTTTGGCCGACAAGGTGTTTGCTAAGGAGAATATCACTATTGCCCTTGATGTTACTATGCCTGCTTCAATGGCTACCAACACTCGCTATGCTCTTGTTTGTGCAGCTGACCCAACACAAGCGGCCACAGGAGCAACTAAAACCAATTCTCCCTACGTGGCTTATGGACTCAATGGCAGCAATCCCGCTTATTTGCCTTCATCGGCTGGTGGCGACAAGTTTACTTACAGAGACTTTGCCTTCACTGGCAATACGAACTACAAGGTGGTGTATGTGATTGACCGCACGAACAAAAAGTTCTCTATATATGTGGATGGTGCAATGAAAAGTTCTGCTGGCTATCCCGTGGACGGTTATGAACTTCAATCCTTCAGCAACTTTGCCACTAACACTAATGCTAAACTCTACATCGGTGGTGGTGCGGTGAGTGGCAATGCATCGTACGACAAGTTTGCCGGCAGGGTACGTTCAGTTCAATTCTTCGGCGAAGCGCTCAGCGCTGAGAAGATAGCACAACTGGAATATCCCATAGTGCCAGAGGACATTATCTTGGAAAATGCTGCTACTGCTAATGCCAATATGAATATCTTTGGTTTGCAGCGCTACCTTGGCCTGGTGCAGAGTTCCAATCAGTACCTTTGTAACTATCCTTCTGATCCTGCTGACGGACAAGGGTATCCTGGCCTGCTCGATGGAAACTACACGACCTACTTCCATAGTGGATATTCTGGACGTAATCCCAGTCCCGAAGGAGTAAAACACTACCTGCAAGCCGACCTGGGCAAGGCAGTGAAGAGTTTCCGTTTCTATACAAGGAAGCGTAATGACAATGACCGTCCGACAAAGATTACTATAGAAGGTTCTAACGACAAAACGGAATGGGCGCAAGTGAAGGTTGTTGAAAGTATACCAACTAATGATGCAGACTATTTCTCAGAGGAAATTACAAGCGAGACAGCTTATCAGCATTACCGTTTTACTGTAAATACGACAAGCACCAACAAAGTATTCTTTACCTTCTCCGAGTTCTATATCTTTCCCAATATTGCCAGGGTGGCAGAAACTTTTGATGCTGTGCGTGCCTACCGTGCAAGTGCCACTGTGGAAACAGCAACTGCACTGAACAGCGCTTATGCTTGGAACAAGGGTGTAAACGAAGGTTCGCCTATCGTAGGAGTGGAATCGTATATCTATGCCGATACCTACAAGGATGGAAAATTCCTCAATCGTTATCTGTATAACAACAACGGTACACTTACACTTACCACCGAATCTCAGAATACCAGCGCTTTCATCTGGACACCTGCAATGACGGAGGATGGCAAGTACAACTTTGCAAACAAGGCAGGCAAGTATCTTGCCCACAAGGGCATGAGCGACAATGCCCATAACTTCACTGTAGCAGCCTCAACCCACCATATGGGTGTGACCCTGCACACACAGGGGAGCAACTATTTTGTCATTCACAATGCGAATGGCGGTTTTGACCAGTCGTCAGTTACATACGACCAGAAAACAACAGGTTATTGTACCGACTTCGTCTTCATTCCAGCCGAGTTATATAAGGAAGCAAAACTATATATCAAGGCAGAAATAGATGGATTGGATGCAGATAATCCCAACACGCACTTTGGTGATATCAGTGTGAATGGCGCTGGCAAGAAGTTCACTCTATCTACAGGCGTGATGCAGTATGTATATAACGATATGCTCCCCACAACCATTGACTTTACCAGAGGATACCGCGGTTTCGAACTGGTCGGTTTCTTCCTTGGCGAGACAAATCTGGGCAAGAGTGTAATTCTTCGCGAGGAGCATAAGACTCGCATTACAGAGCAGAATCCTCTCGTGGCTAAGTTCAAGGCTACCGACGATGTTACCCTTTTCTACGACGACGATGAATACTCTTATCGTATCCCTGCCATAGGCAAGACTTCAACAGGCCGCCTTATTGCTGTTAGCGACTACCGCCACAATCTCGACGATATAGGTCGTGATGTGCATCATACAGGCAAACTCCGTATCGACCTTGTTATGCGTTATAGCGACGACAATGGCAAGACATGGAGCGAGAAGAAAACCATTGCAGAGGGTTCGGGCAACAAGAACGCCGATGGATATGACTGTGCATACGGCGATGCAGCCATAGCAACAGTTGGCCAGAATGTTTTGGTTATGGCTGCTGCCGGTAATGTGGTATATAATGGCGCTTCAGCAGACAAGCACAACAGAACAGTGCGCGTGTTCAGTGCTGACAATGGTGCCACATGGACCAAGGAGGACATATCCGAGAAGATGTTCATTGGCGAGAATGCCTTGATCCCCAATGGTCATGCAGCCTTCTTTGGTAGTGGAAAACTAGCAGTCGACGAGAATTTCAATGGCACTGGCAAGACTCGTATCTATGGCGCTATGCTGGTAAAGAATGCAAGCACAACAACCAATATTTACCCCATTTACACAGACGACCTGGGACAGAACTGGAAGATTCTTGGTGGCAGCACCGATCCTGTCGCCAATGCTGATGAACCCAAGGTGGAGATTCTGCCCAATGGTCAGATACTGCTCAGCGCACGCCGTCAGGGTGGACGTCACTTCAGAGTGTTCACTTATGGCACTGGAGAGGATGACAAGGCCAACGGAAACGGTTCTTGGGGTGATGCTGCAGCCAACGGTTGCGGCAACGGAGGCAGCAATGGTACCAACGGTGAAATATTCCTGGTGGATGCAAAGAAGTCCGATGGTACTGATGTGAAGTTGCTGTTGCAGTCACAGCCCAAGGGTGGCTCAGGTCACTATGACCGCAAGAATGTGACAATCTGGTACAAGGAGGTGGATGCCAACACAGCATATACCGTAGCAACCATCAAGGACAACTGGACAGAGGGTCTGCAGGTCAGCACCCAGCTGAGTTCCTATAGTGCAATGGCCTTGCAACAGGACGGCAAGATTGCCTTCTTCTTCGAGGAGGCTCCCTGCTATGGCGACGACTACACCAAGGGTTACAGCATGGTCTATGTTCCTCTCACTATCGAGGAGATTACAAAGAACAACTATAGCACTCCCGAGGTTCAGGAGGACGAGGTTACCAGCGCCGATGCACTCCCCGGAGATGGCACATTGCGTTTCTATCGTTTGGCTATCCCCGTGACCAAGAGTGCCTACGAGGAAGACCTTGAGAGCAACTATGACAAGGTGAAGGCCTTCTGGCAGGAGTGCGAGCAATATATAAATAAGGTGTTCGTTCCCTTGGGCTTCTGCTTTGATGTGATAGAGAATGAAAGCCTGGTCAATCTGACAGACTTGACCATAGGCAATAGCGGTTTGCCGGAGATAGGCAATTGCACATCTGACCTCAATGATATTATCGGCGAATCAAACTACGATGTGGCAATGTGGGTGATGCATCGCGATGATGCAGAGGAGAACTCTGGTCTCTCTGCACTGAAGGGCGCATACAGCAGCAGCACAAAGGGCAGTGGCTATGCCAAGACCGACAAGTGGGTGGTGGCTCACGAACTGGGTCATATGTTCGGTGCTGTGCATACATTGCAGGGCGAGGGCAGTCTGATGGACAATCTTGGTGATTTCTTCTCATATCCTTCCATCAAGGCTATCCGCAACAGTGCCAAGGCTACAGCCTCTTACAGCAATGTTAAGGTGGCAAACAACGCTCCTCAGTTCGACGAGGAGAAGATGCTGCAGACCTACCGCATCCCCCAGGGTGCATGTCTCGCTATTGATGTGCAGGCTGCCGACAAGGAGGACCACAAGTTGATGTACACCGCTATAGGTTGCAACGCCCAGAATGTGGATAATGTACAGGAGGGTGAGGATATGGTTCTTCCCTTTGCATCGTTTGCACCACAGGAAAGCAACGTTATCAGCTATTCTCCCATCTATACTGCCGACCCCGTCTACGAAGATTACTTCTATGTCAAGGAAGGAACTGCTATCCACGAGATGGAGGCTGGCCGCTATCCCCTCAGCATACTTGTGAACGATGTGCCAAGTACCGACTGGACTTATGCAGCACTCGCTGAGCTGCCTTTCTATAGCACCTATGCTATTTGGGAAACTGAGGTTCAGATAGTGGAAGGCACAAAATTCACCGCAACAATTGCTTCTGAGAATACCAGCTTCACTGCCGGTGAAAAGGTAACAGTACAGTGGGGCGTGAACGAAAACTACTTTACTGCAGACAGCCGTCTGCGCATCACCATGTCCGACGACTACGGCAAGACCTTCAAGTATGTGCTTGCAGAAAGCGTTGAGGCACGAAAAGGTGAATGCACTGTGACTATGCCCAATGTTGAGGTAGGCCAGGCAGACGTAGACTTCTCCACAACAGTGCGCAAGATGAACGCTGGCGTAATCAAGGTAGAGGAAATCGGTGGCAATGCATTTACATTGACCGTACTCAATCCCAATACCGATAAGGGCTTTACACTGGACAATACCTCTATTACAAGCTACATCGGAACCTATAAGATGGGTACCTTCTATGCCAACGACCCCATGATTATCCCTTCGGGAGTGAGAGCTTATGTGGCAACAACCCTTCCCGTAATGGATGACGGCAAGGGAACAATTGCCATGACAGCTATTAATGGCATAATTCCTGCCAACACAGGTGCATTGCTCTGTGCAGAAGAAGGTGAGTATGTCTTCACCAAGGCTGAATCAGAAGGTACTCCCGTGGCAGGCAACATGCTGTGTGGTTATGCAGGTGTCAACGAGTACGAAAATGTTGCTCTGCCCACAGATGGCACAACTAACTACGTTTTGGCAGTACAAAACGAAAAGGCTGGTTTCTACCGCAAGGATAAAGGTTTCAATGTTTACAACAACAAGGCTTACCTGAACCTTCCTGCCAGCGTAGCAGGTGCCCGTGCTCTCTACTTCTCATTCGGTGATGGTGCCACAGGCATATTTGAAACGGAAAGCGGAGAACAGAAAACGGAAAACTGCTATGACCTGTCCGGTCGCCGTGTGGAGAAGGCTCAGAAGGGCATCTACATCGTGAACGGCAAAAAGGTTGTGCGTTAGCGAGCGCAAACAACTTAGACGAAGGTTGTGAAGTAGTGAGACGTAGAGAAAAATAATTAAGAGTTACACCTTATTAATATATATATAATATCATGAAGAAGCAAAAGTATATAACCCCATATTGTGAAATCATAGAGGTAGGGACAATCAGCCTGATGGCTTCCTCGGATCCATCAGTAAATGGTGAAGTCCCCGTTTACGACGATGTGACCTATAGTGACGCTATCATGAGCAACAGAGGTCGTGGCAGTAATGCCAATATATGGGATACAGAATGGTAGAAAAAGCATCAAACGTAATAATACGGTTCATATTTTAGGAAGCGAGGTACAGTAGCAATAATGCACTGTACCTCGCTGCCTTTATCTTCGGTTCTCTCTGTTTTTTATTGCAAAGTGCTGTCAGAAATGCTAAGAAGTTGCTAATATTCCCGTTGCTTTAGAACTATTATCTAAAGATATCGCTGAGTTAACATTATTTAACCAATAAGGGGGGGTAGTGTGAGAAATAAAAAGTACTTTTACGCCGCTTAATGCCCAATATTTAGTGAAAAGGGCTACAATACACTGTGACTACAATTCAAAAGACCTAAAACAAAACAACCTAAAACAAAACATGAAAAAAAGATTTTCGACATTCCTTGCGGTCCTGCTTTGCACGGCTACCGCAATCTTTGCCGATGGGCCGTTTCGTAACCATCGTTACGACTCGTTCAAAGTGCTGGAGCCAGCTGAGGGCAGTATCCTGTTCATCGGCAACAGTATCACCGACATGCACTGCTGGCCAGAAGTATTCAAGACATCCGATGGCAAGTATCTGCCCATCGTGAATCGTGGCAACTCAGGCACCTACTCCACTGAGCAGAGCGACAATCTGGAGAGCTATCTGGTAAATAAGCCCAAGAAGGTGTTTATGATGATTGGTACCAACGACATCGCCACCTCCGGCGGCCTGAACTTCAGCCCCGAGCAGGTGCTGGCATACGTCAAGAGCATGGTGACACGTATTCACGCTCGCTCGCCACAGACCAAGGTGTACCTGTACAGCATTCTGAAGAACAATACCGGCAACCGTGTTGAGGCTACATGGCTGAAGGCAAACGAACTTACCAAGGCCTATGCCGATACTACCGACAAGGTAACCTACATTGACCTCTACGACAAGTTGGCAAATGTAGCAAGTGGCGGCGCTTGGAGTTACGATAACCTCCACCTTACCGCAGGTGCCTATCAGGTATGGGCAAAGGAGATTTGCCAGTATCTGCAAGAAGGCGAGGATTATACCGTATCATGCGTTTATCCCGAGAACACACTGGACGTTCAGAACAATGGCGGACTGGGTGGTGCTAATGGCATGCGTGCCACATATTTCAGTGCACTGCCAATCAGCAAGAACGACGTGCTCATATTTGGCGATTCGTTCATCAAGAACGGTGAGTGGCAGGAACTGCTTGGCAACCCCAACGTGAAGAACCGCGGCACCGGATGGGGCAATAGTGGCGATATCGCTACAACAAGCAAGATTGTGGATGCTACATTTGCC
>JAZRIA010000115.1:0-4285 GCA_045645045.1 Bacteroidaceae bacterium
GTCCCGAACTGGATGCCGGTCCCGGTATGATGGACTACGGTTCGCTGATGTGGATAGCCCTGGAGCGCTGCAAGACCGCACGCGAAGCCATCAAACTCATCGACGAACTGTGCCAGGAGTATGGCTACCAGTGCAGCGGTGAGAGTTTCACCATTGCCGACAAGAACGAGGTGTGGATTATGGAACTCATCGGCAAGGGCAAGGAAGAGAAGGGCGCAGTGTGGGTGGCCCAGCGCATGCCCGACGACATGATTAGTGCTCATGCCAACCATAGCCGCATCCGCAAGTTCCCCCTGAAGGACAAGGAGAACTGCCTCTACTCCAAGGACGTCATCACCTTTGCCCGCAAGAAGGGCTATTTCACAGGCAAGGACAAGGATTTCTCCTTCTCCGAGGCATACGCACCTATCGACTTTGGCGCCAAGCGCTATTGCGAGGCCCGTGTGTGGAGTTTCTTCAACAAGTGGGCAGCCGAGGACATGAAGCCCTACATGCCCTATGCTATGGGCGAGGATGTTGACCCCAAGACAAAGCTGCCCATCGATGGCATTCCCCATGAGATGCCCCTATGGGTCAAGCCCAAGCAGCTCCTGAGCACACAGGACGTGAAGGACATGATGCGCGACCACTACGAGGGCACTCCCATGGACATTACCGAGGGACTTGGCGGTTTGCCCTGGCAGATGCCATATCGTGTTACTCCCTTGTCATACAAGGTGGATGGCAAGGAGTATTTCAACGAGCGTCCCATCAGCACCGTACAGTCCAGTGCCATCTATGTGGCACAGATGCGCGACTGGTTGCCCGATTATATTGGCGGTGTGCTCTGGTTCGGCAATGACGATGCCAACATGGTTGCCCTGACACCTGTCTACTCTTGTCTGGAGGCAGTGCCTGATTGCTATAATGGCAAGCATGCAAATGCCACAACCTTCTCCTTCCGCAATGCATACTGGGTATGCAACTGGGTAAGCAATATGGTGTACTATCGCTACAATCTGCTCTTTCCCGAACTTCAGACCGTGCGCGACCGTCTGGAAAAGGATTTCAACAGCGTTCAGGCATTGATGGAGTCCAAGGCTAAGGAAATGGGCGAGGTGGACGGTAAGAAGTTCCTCAGCGACTATAGTCATCGTATGGCAGCAATGATGCTTGACGAGTGGATGCAGTTGGCTCAAAAGCTTATCGTAAAGTACAATGACATGTGCGTCAAGAAGGTTGACGAGAACGGTGACTACATCCTCACCCCTGGTGGTGAACCTGTAGCTCCCCAGCGTCCCGGTTATCCTGAGCACTATCTCCGCAAGATGGTTGAGGAAAGCGGAGACAAGTATTTGTCCAAGTGACGTATTGTCATCTGGCAAACAAGATAATACTTAAAGCGGCAAGAGGATGTCTGTCATTAACCTCTTGCCGCTTATTCTTTTGCCCATTGGGGCTTGTTGTGGGTTTTACTTGCTGGCGTGCTCCTTGATGCCACATATGCGGCGGATCTTGTTGGGGATTTCTGTGTTGTCCATGAAACCCTGGAACTGCTCGCAACCTACGCCGATGGCATATACGGGAACAAAGTCGGCGGTGTGCGACCCTGTTGTCCAACCGATGCCAGTAATCTTGTCCAGTACCTGGAAGGTGCGTGCCACGAAATCGTTCAGGTCGGTGTAGAGAGTCTTTTTCTGTGCGCTGGTCTTTGCCACGAAGGTGGTGTGGAAGGCATCCTGCAGAGCTTTGTCGTTGCTCTTGCTCACGGGGATGGCAGAGTAGAGGCCCAGTTTCTCCTTGAGGTATTCCTTCATGAACTCCCATGTTATCTCCTTGCCGCTCTTTATCATCTGCTGGCATTCGTACTGCATGGCCTGCATGGAGATGCGCTGGTAGTCGTAGTTCTTGAACTTGAGGTTGTAGGAACCGCCATTCACGCCAGCCACCATGCCACCCGTGTTGTGGTCGGCGGTAACGACGATGAGGGTCTCGTCCTTGTGGCGCAGGTAGAACTCGTATGCTATGCGCAGAGAGTGGTCAAAGTTGAGCAGTTCCTTTACGGCAGCACCGCCATCGTTGGGATGCAGGGCATGGTCGATGAGACCGCCTTCCACCATCATGAAGAACTTCTTGGGAGAAACCTTCTCCAGGTGGTCCAGGCAAGCCTGTGTGATGAAGGGCAGTGTGAGGTTGCCCTGTATGCTGTCTATGGTATAACCTATGTGGGTGAGGTGGTAGGGCTGGTTGAGCAGCACCACCTTGTCGCCATGCTTCTGCTCGTTCCACTTGGCAGGACCGTCTACCACGGAGTAGCCGGCATTGCTGAGCACGGTGCGCACGTCGGGCTGACCCTGTGGG
Organism: Bacteroidaceae bacterium; assembly: GCA_045645045.1. Lineage (GTDB taxonomy): Bacteria > Bacteroidota > Bacteroidia > Bacteroidales > Bacteroidaceae > Physcousia. The sequence continues at coordinate 2,341 of JAZRIA010000115.1, forward strand.
GCAGTGCCTCTCAATTGGCCACCGGCAAACATGTCGAAGCCGCTCTGTGCCATGTCCTTGGTGATGTCGTAGAACTTGTTGCGATGGTCCACATGTGTATAGAATGCACCCGGTGTGGCATCGTCGGGAGCTACGGAGGTGGCAATGGCAATGCCGTAGCCCCTGTCCTGGAGTTCGTAGGCAATGCTCTTCACCGCCACGGTGTCGGCATCCACGCCCAGCATGCCGTTCTTTGTCTTGTGTCCTGTGGCCAGTGCCGTGCCACCTGCTGCCGAGTCGGTGATGGTGTGGCTGGCAGAGTAGCTTGTAGCCACCGATGCCACGGGGAACTGAAGCATCAGCAAGGGTTCCTTATTGCCAAGAACCGTCTGGTTGTATGTCTCGGCACAAAGCACGGGGCTCAATCCCATGCCGTCGCCAATGAAGTAGAAGATGTACTTGGGTTTCTTTGCTCCCATGGCGGTGATAACTACCATCATGAGGAGCAGGGTAGAGAGGATACGATTTTTCATATAGCTTGAGTTTAGTGTTTAAGGCTTAGCGGTGAGCGGTTAGTTTTCCGTTTTCCGTTTTCACATTTCCGTTCGTCTTTCATTGTCCCAGTATTGCACGTACTTCGTCGCGCAGGTAGGGCACTTCAACCACGTAGGGGCGGTTGTAGTCGGGGTGGAAGATGGCCAGCCGGTTGGCAGAGACATGTATGCCGTAGTTCTTCTCCAGGAAGTAGCGGTAGACGCTCAGTTGCAGGGCATAGTGCCAATATGTGGTATCGTGTATGTGCGAGATGGGACGGAAGGCACGCTTGCCCCAGTTGTTCACCTTGTCGGGAACGCCGCAGTTCAGTATCTTGTTGCTTCTCTTCCAGTCGTAGATGGTGAATACGCCGTTCTGGTAATCCAGGAAGTCCAGTGTTCCCGCTATGCGGCTGTCCTCGTCGTATATTGCCCATTCTGTTCTGTATGGACACAGAGTATGGCTCTGTGCAAACTGCTCGAACAGGCGGTATGTGTCGTCGCTCGTGTTGGGCAGCCCCAGGTAGTGGCGCTCTATCTTTTCGTGCATCTGTGTGCCCAGGTTTCGAGCCTCTTCTCCCTTGCGTGCCCACATGTCCTTTACCTGCTGAGGTGTCATGCCCATTGATGGAGCCTTCTTGGCTGCCCAGTAGTCGGCATCGAATTGCTCGAAATACTCGTTTATCAGTGTGGTAACGGACTTGAACACCTGTCCGTTGCAGGTGTATGTGTGCGTTTCGGGTTCGAACTTCAGCAATGCGTCTCTATGGTGTCTGTGCTCTTCGTTGTAATTCATGGAGAGGGAGTGTATTAGTTTGATTAGTCTCTGTTTATTGCCATTCAACCGACAAAGATACTAAAAAACTGCCTTTCCATGAAATCCTCGCCATGTTTCTTTTGCTTGCCGGTGGAAAAAGTTTTGCAAGCAAAGAGCGCCAAGAGCATCGAGTCTTTATTATCCTTCCGTATTCCACGCTGGCGTTGAAGGAGTCGCAAACTTCGTTACGACAAGAGTTTATGCAACAAAGTACGGTTTTGTTTTGCTCTCTCGGGAAATAATATTACCTTTGCCTCGAATTCCGTCACCACAGCGGTGGTGTGAGGAAGGATCTTACCGAATAAGGTGTTATTGAAATTATCTTCATAAGTGAAATTCTCGCAAAATTCCATTTAGAGTGAAGATGATAGCGATAGCACCACATCGTTGGTATGTACAGCCATTATTGGCTACCTGCATATCCTTTGGTGTGGGCTATTGCTTTATCCACTCTAAGGGCAATGCGAGAAGCCTCACTTTAGGATAAAGCAGTAGGTTCCCACACCTTATTTTTTTATCCGCTTTCTTCTGGGAATTAGGGAGGCTTATGTAGTTTAATGCAACTATGAGAAAAAATGTTTTTAATTTAATTTTTAAAATGTGGAGTATAATCATT
>JAZRIA010000116.1:0-1921 GCA_045645045.1 Bacteroidaceae bacterium
CAGAACAGCAGCGGTACTTGCTGGGCTTATTCTTCGCTGGCTTTCCTGGAGAGTGAAGTCATCAAGAAACACCCCGAGATGAAGGACGACCTCGACCTCTGCGAGTCGTTCCTCGTGAGCAAGACTTATGTTGACCGTGCCGACAAGCATGTTCGCACCCATGGCGATGCAAGTTTCAGCCAGGGTGGCAGTTTCGAGGACGCTATCCACTGCATGAGAGTGAATGGTCTTGTACCGGAAGGTGTGATGCCTTATCCCATCACAGAGTATGGCGACTCACTGTTCAACTTCGGTTTCTTCTTCCCTCCCATGGAGGCTTACCTGAAGACTGTTGCCACAAGCAGTTCCAAGAAGATCTATCCTCAGGCATGGAAGTCTGCACATCAGGCAATGCTCGATGGCTACTTCGGCAAGTGCCCCACAGAGTTCGAGTACAAGGGCAAGCGTTACACACCGCAGTCTTTTGTTAAGGACTACCTCACACTCGATCCTAACGACTATGTCAGCCTCACCAGCTATACACACCATCCCTTCTATACCAGCTTCATTCTTGAGATTCAGGACAACTGGCGTTGGGCAAGCAGTTACAACCTTCCCATGGAGGAACTGAGCCGTGTTATGTACGAGGCAGTGAAGAATGGCTGGACTTTCGCTTGGGGTGCAGACGTCAGCGAGGACGGTTTCAGCCGTCGCACCGGTAAGAACAAGAGCGTTGCCATGGTGCCTGACACCAAGTTCAAGGCAGGCGTAGGCAGCGACCAGGCACGTTGGACAGGCGAGAAGGCCAGCGAGAAGGTGGAAATTGTGAGTGCAAATGCCGAGAAGACCATCCCACAGGAGATGCGCCAGCAGGCTTATGACAACTGGGAAACCACAGACGACCACGGCATGCAGATTTATGGTATTGCCAAGGACCAGTGGGGTAAGGAATATTTCATGATGAAGAACTCATGGGGTGAGAGTGGTCCCTACAAGGGCTTCTGGTATGTAAGCCAGGCTTATGCTGCATACAAGACCATGAACATCGTCATCAACAAGAACGCCATCCCTGCCGACATCCGTCAGAAACTCGGCATCTAAGCGGCGATATACATATTATATATATAATAGAACAACAGGAGCGGCATATCATCAGCAGATGGTGTGCCGCTCTTTTGCTGTGCAGTTCGCAGGAAGGACGCGTCCGTTTGGGCAACTACATGTGTGAACTTTCCCAACTTCTCTGCAGAACTTTCCCAACTTCTCTGCAGAACTTTCCCGACTTCTCTGCAGAAGTTTGTCGACTTCTCTATATGGCTGAAAACCAGAGGCTCTTTTTGCGGCATGATACGATGCTTTAGTTACAGGCAACATGGCCGCTGTCGGGCTACGGTATTTCTGCTGTCGGTTGGCGGTATGTGCTTTGCCGATGATTTTGTTTTGCTGTGTTTTTGCATGGAAACAAAACAGATGTAAAGGTTTTTGTTCCGTTTTGCCGTCATCTTGTCAAAAAAACTTACCGAAATCGTCTGCCATAAAGAATAATTCTGTAACTTTGTCTCAGACAATCTCTGTGTTTGCAGAGTGTCGCCAGATGAAGGACTTACATTATATAATATAATAGGAACTTATGGAAACGAAGGAAGTAAAGTTTGCCGGTGCAGTTGCCAATGGTTTCCTGATGCTGTTTGTCAACTTGGCGGTTCTGGTGCTGTCGATAGTAGGCATCGTATATGCCATCATCCATCTGGAGTCGTCCGGTGGCGAAACTGGCGGCATGTTGCTCGGCGGCAGCATATTGCTACTCATTGCCAACATCATCATGTGGTGCGGTCTTATGGAACTCGAACCCAACGAGGCACGTGTCATTACCTGGTTCGGCAAGTATGCCGGCACATTTTCTCAGGCCGGCTACTACTGGATAAATCCTTTCTACGGCACG
>JAZRIA010000117.1:0-3058 GCA_045645045.1 Bacteroidaceae bacterium
GCTTGCCGAGAGCAACGAACTTCACACAAAACAGCAGGACAATGTTACATACTTCCGCGAGAAGATGCTGGCTGCAGGCTTCGATATCAAGCCTACACAGTCGGCTATCTGTGCAGTGATGCTCTACGATGCAAAACTTTCTCAGGTATTTGCTTCTAAAATGGCCGAGGAGGGAATCTTCGTTACGGGTTTCTACTATCCCGTTGTTCCCAAGGGCCAGGCACGTATCCGTGTGCAGGTTTCTGCCGGTCACGAGCGCGAGCACCTCGACAAGTGTATCGCTGCCTTCACCAAGATCGGTAAGGAAATGGGCGTGCTGAAGTAATTCACCCCTGCAAGAGCGCAAGAATTTTAAAATTTAACATTACCGTCCCCGATTCCGCCATTGCCGACGGTTCGGGGACTTTTTCTAAAAACAATACGCGATGAACGTAGGAGACAGAATACCCGAATACCTTGGCAAGGACCAGGACGGCAACGAGATAAAGGCCAGCGACTACAAGGGGCGCAAGATAGTGCTCTATTCCTATCCCAAGGCCAACACCAGCGGCTGCACCGCCGAAGCTTGCTCCCTGCAGGCTCACAAGGCACAGCTGGAGGCGGCTGGCTACAGCATCATCGGTGTGAGCAAGGACAGGGAAGGCCTGCAGAAGAAGTTTGCCGAGGCACAGGGACTGGAATTCCCCCTGATTGCCGACACCGACACCACGCTGCTCCAGCTCCTCGGATGCTGGGGCGAGAAGGTGGCTTGCGGACGCCGCACCATAGGCACACTGCGCACCACCTACCTTGTCAGCGAGGACGGAGTGATAGAGAAGATTTTTACTCCCAAGGAGATTAAGACCAAGATTCACGCCGAGCAGATACTTTCTTATATAAATGGAAATAATTAAGACAGGCATCGAGGGACTCCTCATCCTGGAACCCCGCATCTTCCAGGATGCCCGCGGATACTTCTTCGAGTCCTTCTCCCAGCGCGAGTTCGAGGAGAAGGTGGGACACGTGCACTTCGTCCAGGACAATGAGAGCATGAGCACCTATGGCGTGATGCGAGGCCTGCACTTCCAGCGCCCGCCATACACGCAGAGCAAACTGGTGCGTTGCGTCAGCGGTGCCGTGCTCGACGTGGCCGTGGACATCCGCCAGGGCTCGCCCACCTATGGCCAGCATGTGGCCGTGGAACTCACCGCCGAGAACCACCGCCAGTTCTTCATCCCCAAGGGCTTTGCACATGGCTTTGCCGTGCTCAGCGAGACGGCCGTGTTCCAGTATAAGTGCGACGAGTTCTACCACCCCGAGGCAGATGCCGGCATCAGCATCCTGGACGAGAGCCTGGGCATAGATTGGCGCATTCCCACGGACAAGGCCATACTGTCCGACAAGGACACGCGCCACGGCATGCTCGCCGATTTCGAGAGTCCTTTCACCTATCCCGTAACCATAAACACTGAGGCAAAATGAAGAGAAGCATAGTCATCACCGGCGGAGCCGGATTCATAGGCAGCCATGTGGTACGCCTGTTCGTGAACAAGTACCCCGACTACAATATCATCAACCTGGACAAACTCACCTATGCCGGCAATCTTGCCAACCTGAAGGATGTGGAGAACTGCCCCAACTACAAGTTCGTGCGCATGGACATCTGCGACTTCGAGGCCTTCTATGCCCTCATGCAGGAGGAGAAGGTGGATGGCATCATTCACCTGGCTGCCGAGAGCCATGTGGACCGTAGCATCAAGGACCCCTTCACCTTTGCTCGTACCAATGTTATGGGCACGCTGAGCCTCCTGCAGGCGGCAAAGCTCTACTGGGAGTCACTGCCCGAGAAGTACGAGGGAAAACGTTTCTACCACATCTCCACCGACGAGGTCTACGGTGCACTGGAACTCACCCACCCCGAGGGCATTGAGCCACCGTTCACCACCACCGCCTCGTCTTCGGAGCACCACCTGGCATACGGTACGGACTTCTTCTACGAAACCACCAAGTACAATCCCCATTCGCCATATTCTGCCGCCAAGGCAAGCAGCGACCACTTCGTGCGTGCCTATCACGACACCTATGGCATGCCCACCGTGGTGACCAACTGCTCCAACAACTATGGTCCCTATCAGTTCCCCGAGAAACTGATACCTCTGTTCATCAACAACATCCGCCATCGCCGTCCCCTGCCCGTCTATGGCAAGGGCGAGAACGTGCGCGACTGGCTTTATGTTGAGGACCATGCACGTGCCATAGACCTGATTTTCCACGAGGGCAAGACGGCCGAAACCTACAACATCGGCGGTTTCAACGAGTGGAAGAACATCGATTTGATCAAGGTGATGATAAAGACCGTGGACCGTCTGCTGGGCAATCCCGAGGGTTCGTCGCTCGAACTGATTACCTACGTCACCGACCGTGCCGGTCACGACCTCCGCTATGCCATCGATTCAACCAAACTCCAGAAAGAGCTCGGATGGGAACCCAGCCTTCAGTTCGAGGAGGGAATAGAAAAGACGGTAAGATGGTATCTCGACAACCAGGAATGGATGGACAACATCACCTCTGGCGAGTACGAAAAATACTACGAGAGCATGTATTCCGGCAGATAGCGGCTGTCCGTAACTCCCGCGTTTTAGTCCCATCAAGACACTCACAGGTATGCTTGTGGGTGTTTTTTTTGTGCTCATTTTTCTCATTTTCTCTTGGAAACTTAGGTGCAAAGGGTGGGGGAATGCGGGTGGAGATGGTCTATTGGTTGGTAAAAATACTTTACATCTGCTTATACCCATACATGGGTGTGAAATCCTCGTTTTATCCTGGCTCATTCCTCGCGAGGACTATGTTTGGAACATACGTTGTTAAGGGTCTGACAAAATGGCAGTTGTTTGCTGATGTTACAACGGAACGTAAGGGAAGGTTTCTGTGACCTTGAATTGTATGCAAAGGTGCATAAATATTCAGCATAACATACTGTGAATCAACTCTATAGCATGAATGTATAAATCTATTGCACGGGAGTGGCTGTTCGTTTCTGTAAATTTATCTGACCGCTCCTTGCTCCTCGTTAAACGAT
>JAZRIA010000118.1:0-1969 GCA_045645045.1 Bacteroidaceae bacterium
TCTCGTGAGAAAACTGCAGTACTCTCGTGAGGAAACTCCAGTACCACCGTATTGGTACTGACTCATCAACTCGAAGCTCAGTAAGCCTTAATACCTATATTGCCTCTGGAATTCTGGATATCAATCACCGCAGAAGATGTAAAGGAGGTGGTGGAGAGCAATAAATCAGTATTCCTCAATCAGGATAGTGCCATAGGATTCGTTGTTGATGTCTATCAGAGAGTTAGGGGTAAAGGATTCCGTATTCTTAAATACGTGCGAGCTAACTCCATTTGGAGAAGACCATGGTGCTGATGACTTTGACTTATTTTTGGCGGTACATAAGGATGTGGATTTACATGCCCCCTTGCCGTTAACATAAGTAGAGGTTCTCAAACTGGCGGGAAGCTTCAGCATTACATCGGTATAGTCAAGGTCCGTCACCATGATAAAAGGAGTGTGGTTGAACTTGCTAATTGTGATGTTCAGCTTGGAATACGATAGGTCCGTGGCATCTAACTTGCCCCAAAAATCGCCCATCTCGATGGTAGAGTGCTGCATATCTCTTATATTGGCCAGACCAGACAGTTTGTTCACCTCCAGAGTAGAGTACGAGCCTTGGGAACTCAGTTGTCCCACATTGCCTACCTTTATCTTGGAGTGCTTGCTATTTATTGTCATGAAGTCTGCCTTGTCAATTTTGCAGAAGTCTGCGTGCTCGGCCTGCACCTTCAGTGTTTGGGCAAAAGCTATGGTGCCGTTGGCATGCTTTGTGGTCATGTTCAGGTAAGCGGCATTGCCCACATAAAAGTTGCCATGCGTCACCTCTACCACGCACATAGCCTTGGTTTCGGGTATATTCACATCACCATTCTGTACATCGATGCGTATAAGCCCAGGAAAACCTTTTCCTACTGTTATGTTGCCAAAGCTGTTAGAGGCAGCTACTGACGAGATATAGGAGGGGACGTAGACGGTCCATTTGCTGTTGAAACTAACGGACGAGTCATCAGCTTTTCCTACTTTAAAATAACGTCCCTCAATAGACTCAATGGCTATTCTTTTCTGAAGAATCTCATCGGCACGTTTTTGTGATGAAGCTCTGACACATTCGTCATACTTAAGCACAATCTCGTTCTTGTCCCAGAACACAAGTTCCATCTCGCCATAATTATATCTCAGCGTCAGTGTTTTATGGGGAGACACATCCTTTATTCTTATCTCTCCACTTTTTTTTGCCATCATAACCTGCTTGCTCGCATGAATGAAATTTGGGGATAACAACACGAGAAGTGTTAAAAGAATAGATTTGATAATGTTTCTCATAATTGTATATACGTTATAGGTTTTACTTGATTGCCATTGTCTTGTCGCTGAGGGCCTCATGCATATACTTAAGGCTGCGCAGGTGAGCCATATACATCGATGTGATATAGTATATCTTTTGGTCTTCGTCGATTTCCTGCTTCATGATGTCTAACATTATTGAGTCTGGTGTTTCGTTTACCAGCCTCACCTCCATCAATAGCCTCTGGCGCAATTCGGGGTCGAGATTCTTGCTTAGTTCCATAATAAACTCAGTTTCGCTCCACATCTGGGCTTTGTAGTAGCCCTTCACCTCGGCAATGCCAACGCTGAGCGTTTGCTGGACGGAAAGTTCTGTGGCAGGAACATCTGATCGGGGTTGCAACATCAGGAAAGCTATTATCACAGACGCAGCAATGCCTATAGCCGAACCTACGCCATAGAACCAATGTCTGCGCTGCGTGCCTCGGGTTTGCGACAATCTCTGTGCAAAGCGCTCACGGCTTCCTGCGGGCTGTGGCGGCACTGGCCATGCCTGCTCCATCAATTGCTTCAATGCGGTATTGTCTTTCTTATTCATATCTGTATAGCTTTATAAGTCTCTGTTTGGCTCTGGACAATTGCGAACGTACGCTGGACGGGCGTATGCCAAGGATTTGCGATATTTCCTCCGTTGTAAGTTCCT
>JAZRIA010000119.1:0-7367 GCA_045645045.1 Bacteroidaceae bacterium
TGAATATTTGTTGCCATTAATTTGAATTGCCATTATTTGAACACAAACTTATAAAAGGATTTGCAGATTCACGAAGAAAACTCCGAAAAACTGCAATTCTCTTGAAATAAAGTTCGTTTTCTTATTCGTATGCGACCAATTGTCACCGTTTTCGTCTAGATTAGTCATATTATTATTATTCTCTCCTCAGGGACAGGCCTCTACCTGAAGCGATAAGCAAAAGGCAATCCCATCCGCTCATCCGTTAAGAAATATTGGTTCATAGCTCCCCAGCACACCCTCATCCGCCACCTCCATGGGGACAGAGGGTGCGCTTTTTAGTTTCCCGTTTTCCGTTCGATAGCTCAGTTAGCTCAGTTTCAGTATTTTTTTTGCCACCTCATACAATCAAAAGCATTCGTGCCGTTCAAAAAGTTCGATATTTTTTGTTTATTCAATCATTATCATGTATCTTTGCAAGGATAAATACATTTAAAAAAGTTTACGTATGTTCAGTGGAATAGTAGAAGATACCGCCAAGGTGGTACGCATAGAGCACGACCAGGACAATGTGCATCTTACCCTTTCGTGTTCCTTTGCAGGGGAACTCAGTATTGACCAAAGCGTGGCGCACAACGGCGTCTGCCTCACCGTGGTGAGCCTTGATGAGGGCACATATACCGTTACCGCCATGCGCGAGACACTGGAGTGCACCAACATAGGGCTGCTTTCCGTGGGCGACGAAGTCAATGTGGAGCGTAGCATGCTCATGAACGGTCGCCTGGATGGCCACATCGTGCAGGGTCATGTCGACCAGACGGCCCGTTGCATTGCCATTGACGACCAGGAGGGCTCATGGCAGTTCACCTTCCAGTACGAGAGCAGCAAGGACATGGTGCGCCGCGGCTACTTCTGCGTGGACAAGGGTAGTATCACCGTCAATGGCGTTTCACTCACCGTATGCCGTCCCACGGAAGACACCTTCCAGGTATGCATCATTCCCTACACCTTTGAGCACACCAACTTCCACAATTTCCAGGTGGGCACCGTGGTGAACCTCGAGTTCGACATCATAGGCAAGTATCTGGCACGCATGAACAGTTTGCTATAGTGCTGATTTTGCGGTTTTGTGAGGCAGATGTGGCAATATTCCAAGCAAATTGGTGCTTTCTTTTGCCTTGATACTGCAATGTGGATGACGAATAAAAACAAACTTCTTTAACCAATGTGTATTATCTTCTAGTGTAGGATGGTATTTTTCAACAAAAAACATTATCTTTGCACAAATTTTTCAGATTATGAATTATTACGCAAGATACTTTGACTCAGAGGGAGTTTTCGATACACCCCAATCACTGGTGGAATTCATCTCCTGCATACCACAGATAATGATGACAGAGGAACTCTCGGATGCCATATTGAAATTCTGTTATGACAAGACAAGCTTCCCTAGGCATTTCCGTCTTCCCAACAAGAATACCTTCATCGTGATAAAGACCACGGCAGCTAGTCTGGAGGAATTCAAGACAAGAGGAGCTAACGGTGGAAACACCCCTGCAGAATCCAAGGAATCTAAGCCATCCGTGGCAGACGAGATTCATCCCGGCCTATACGACGTGAGCATGACATTCCGTCGTGCCATCGTAAACCCGGAAACACGCAAATGCAGTTTTGTGGAAGAGACATTCGAAGTGGAGATGCTTGCACAAAGCCAGAGGCAATGTTTTGAGGTTGTTATAGAATACCTTAAGAACCACCCCGATGTGGACCCCAGAAGCCAGTACCCCAGCATACGCAGTTCCAATAATTTCCGTGCGACGCTGCTAAGCGAATAGCGCATTGCATCCGTATAAGAACAACGATAGCAACATTACACATAAGTGTTTGTTGCTATCGTTGCTATATGTGTGGGGTAGCACAATGTAACGAGCACCCCAAAGAATAAATTTATCAACTTCTAGACACCTGCATGCCTGTACGTGATATGCTCATGTCCACGAAGCGAGCACGTTCGTTAGGACGCTCCTTTGTAAGTATTTCGCGGATGCGCAAAGCTGCGGCTGGGTCTTTAGCTATCATGTATAGGAATCCGCCACCACCAGCTCCAGGCAACTTCAATCCTAGGCAGAAGTCCTGAACCTTCTCGATGATAGCCTGCACCTCTGGGGGATTGGTTCCGCTGTCCAGAAGTTGGTTCTGTTGCCATGTCCTGCCAACAAGTGTGCCGAGCTGGGTGTAATTTCCTCGCATGATGGCTTGGGCAACGTCCTGTGCGTGCTCCTTCATCTCGCCAAGGAGTTGGAGACGTTCCGTATCGTAGAGGAACATGCCACGTACTATCTCGGCAAGAATCTTCTTGGCCGTACGAGTTATGCCGGTGTAATATAGCAGATGGCACGCCTGATACTGGGAATCGGTGAAGAGGTTGTCGCTGAGCCAACTGATTTCCGGTGTCTGTTCGAAACCGTCCTGAGTGCTGAGTAGCTTCACGCCATGGAGCACACCTCCATACTGGTCCTGCCAACCGCCACCGGTGGTAAGCAGCTGTTCCAACACCAATGTACGGTTGCATATCTCGTTCTTGCTCCATGCCAAGCCACAGAAGTCGCTAACCGCACCTAATACCGTAGCCGCCAGAATGGAACTTGTACCCAAACCGCTACCAGCAGGTATTGCACTGAGAAGGGTAACCTCTATGCCACATCCGAAGTCCTTCAATTGTTCCTGAAGAGACTTGTATTTCTTTTGGCAGAACTGTGGCAGGAAGCCAGCCAGTGCCAGTGCGGCCTTGGGAATTGAGAAGGGAGAACCTACCTTGGCAAAATCTGCCAATTCATCCCATGTGGAGAGTATCTCTATGGCACCCAAGTCGATACTACGGAGAACGACGTGATAATCTGCAGAGGGTTTTATGTAAGCCTGCAGGGGAGGCTGACCGTTCAACTCTATGGCCAGATTTACAACACTACCGCCCGAAGTAAGGCAATAAGGCGGTGTATCTGTCCATCCTCCAGCCAAGTCTATCCTTACGGGACTTCTGCCCCAGACAATCTGGTCGCTATACACGTCCAGTTGTGGCATCTGCTTGTGGGCTAGCACATCCTCCGTCAGTCCTTCACCAAGCAGGGAGAATGCCTTTGCACCTGCCTCTGAACCGTCCTGACCATTCAGTTCCAACAGACGGGAACGGAACATGTGGTCGTTGATACGCTTCAACAGAGGTTCGTTCTCTGGCAGAGGTTCGGGAACAGGCACTTGCAGTTTATGGAATTCATGAGCCAGGTCATCAAGGTTGGTTTGATAGAAGATGCTGCACCTGTGGTTATTTGCCAAGGCGGTAAGATTTGCCTTGCGGAATTCCAAACGCTGCTTCTGCAAACGGCGCAGATTGGCCATGTCACTAATTTCATTGGCAGAGAGGCGCTCGCAATCTCTCCACACACACGTCATATCGGCCGGAGATTCGGCTATCATCCACTGAAGCAAGCGGCCCATCTCCTCTATGTTGTTGCATACGGGGAAAATACGGCTGTTCTGCAGGTCGGTGTTACCGTCCACCTCGTCGGCAGAGATTCCTCGCTTTGAGAGCCATTCACACACAGGGTTCCCCAGATACTCAGTAGAAGCATTGCGCAGATCGCCACGCATAGCATCGTTGAAACCATAGGGGCGTAGTACCCATTGGTTTTCTCCCAATGGAACGACATCTACACAGATGCCAGGAGAGAGTGTTATTGTCCAGTCATTCTGAGGCACACCGGTAACGATGTTCTCATGAGTCAATGTCCATGTGGATGGAATCCATGAGTTCTCTATCCATGTATTCTGATTGGTAGGTGAGAACTTTATGTCATGATAGCAGTTTTGTGTGAAGATGCTCGGGTGTGCCTTCACTCCCAGGTGCATAATGGCACGCTGGTCGTACACTAGATTCTGTATGGCCATCGTGGAACTGATCATTTCACGCGATGTGCCATAATGATAGAACTCACCATCCTGTAGGGGCAATACCGCAACCTTCAACTTGCTGATTTCAGTATCCTTGGCAGTAGGATTTTCGCCAAGGGCCTGGCCGAAGTCGCTGTACAGGTCGTAGTTCAGAATCTCTCCATTCTCGCCGGTGCTCTTGTGCATAAGCAGATTTACGGCCTTATCGGAAAGTAGCCAAATACCTATGTCCATGAGGAATAGATGGGTGTGCATCAGTTCTCCCAACTTCTCTACCGAAGGTTTCTGGAGCACGAAGTCCAACACCTCGGGTGTTTCCCTCTTGGAAAGGAACACGCCATGGTTCTTGGCAAGAGAAGGGTCTACCCAAAGGCCGTAACACACGACATCTACATCAGGAATCTGTTGCAGCTTGCCAGCGCGTATATATACGTCACCAGAAGCAATCAGGGTACGCATGCCCTCTGGTGCGGCATTCATTATACGCTGATACAATGGTAGTTGCAATTGTAATAGGTTTTGTCCTATGCGTTGTCCGCGTTCCCAACGGAATACCGGAATTGGCGTTAGGACTTTGCCGCTGGGAGCATAACTAGGCAAGCGTCGGCTTTGGCCTCCGGCATGCAAAAGGATACGTTTTTCGCGTGATAGCCATTCTTCAAAACTCTGTTCAGGGGCCTCATTCTGATGACAGGCTTCCATGAGCCAGTTGGTTCCACCTCCACTACCAAGTCGTGCTCCGACAGGATCGGAGGTACAAAAATATTCATCCCGGCTTACTCCTGCCACGTCATGGAAGCATTCTACCAGATTTGGGGGAAGGGATAATAATTTTTTCATAATAGAATATAAGGAAAACTTATGATTATTATTTACAAAACACGGTACGATTGTCACATCTACCTTTCAGCCCTCATAGGGTTGTCTAAGAAGTCTTGATAACTGAGGCGTATGCCATCCTCCAACTCGGTGCGATATGTCCATCCGAGTGCCTTGGCCTTGCTTACGTCAAGGAGCTTGCGAGGTGTGCCGTTCGGTTTGGATGTATCCCAAAGGATACGGCCGTTGAAACCTACCACCTTGGCAACGAGTTCTGTTAGCGACTTGATGCTCAACTCCTTGCCAGTACCAGCATTGACGGTTTCGTTTCCGCTATAATTATTCATCAGGAACACACAGAGGTTGGCAAGGTCATCTACGTATAGGAACTCACGCAAGGGCGAGCCATCACCCCAGCATGTCACCTCGTCAAGCCCCTGTTCCTTTGCCTCGTGGAAGCGACGGATAAGGGCCGGCAACACGTGGGAATGTGTGGGATGGTAGTTGTCGTTGGGGCCATATAGGTTGGTGGGCATAACGGAAATATAGTCAGTACCGTACTGACGGTTCAGGTACTCGCAATACTTCAATCCGCTTATCTTTGCCAAGGCATAGGCCTCGTTTGTCTGTTCCAATTCACTGGTCAGAAGGCACGATTCTGGCATGGGTTGGGGAGCTAGACGAGGATAGATGCAGGAAGAGCCGAGAAACTCAAGTTTCTTGCATCCGTTCTGCCATGCAGCATGTATGACATTCATCTCCAGCATCATGTTTTCGTACATAAAGTCGGCCAGAGCCGTCTGGTTGGCTATGATGCCTCCTACTTTGGCTGCCGCCAGGAAGACGTATTCTGGTTTCTCCTGCTCGAAGAAACGGTTTACAGCCTCCTGGTTTATTAGATCCAGTTCTGCATGAGTGCGGGTGATGATATTTTTGTAGCCTTGTCTCTGCAATTCTCGGACGATGGCACTGCCCACCATACCGCGGTGTCCGGCAACGTATATCTTGGCGTTCTGTTCCATCATATATCTGTCTTATTCGGTTACTACACAGTAAAAGTTACTTTACCAAGCCCTTCTCCAGATACTCTGCCAGGTTTGTTCTCATCACACTGGCCACGTGATCGGCAGCCACCTTCTCCATATCGTGCTTTACCATGATGGATACAAGTTGCTCGAAAGTTGTCTTGGCAGGATTCCATCCGAGTTTTGTCTTGGCCTTGGTGGGGTCACCCCAAAGATTGACCACATCGGTGGGACGATAAAAATCGGGACTCACCTCCACGAGTGTCTTGCCTACGAGTTCGGCAGGACCGTTCACGCAGATACCCTTCTCGTCCATCTCCTCTCCCTCGAACTTCAGTTCTATACCGGCAGCCTTGAAAGCTGCATAGGTGAACTCGCGCACGGAGTGCTGCACACCTGTGGCAATAACAAAGTCCTCGGGTTCGTCCTGCTGAAGTATGAGCCACATGCACTCAACGTAATCCTTGGCATACCCCCAGTCGCGAAGAGAGGAGAGATTGCCCAAAAGGAGCTTGTCCTGCTTGCCTTGTGCTATACGGGCAGCGGCCAGGGTTATCTTGCGGGTAACGAAGGTTTCGCCACGGCGTTCGCTCTCGTGATTGAACAGGATACCCGAACAGCAGAACATGTTGTATGCCTCGCGATACTCCTTGATAATCCAGAAACCATAGAGTTTTGCCACGGCATAAGGGCTATAAGGATGGAAGGGGGTATTCTCGTTCTGAGGAACTTCCTCTACCTTTCCATAGAGTTCGGATGTGGATGCCTGATAGATGCGGCAATCGTTTTCCAGATGATTGGCACGCACAGCCTCCAGCACACGGAGCACGCCTACAGCATCAACGTCGGCCGTAAATTCGGGTGCATCGAAACTTACCTGCACGTGGCTTTGTGCTGCCAGATTGTATATCTCTGTGGGGCGCACGTCTGCAATCACCTTGACAAGCGACATAGAGTCGCCCATATCGCCATAATGCAGATGGAACTGAGGATGGCCCTCTAGGTGTGCAATTCGCTCGCGGTAATCCACACTGCTGCGACGGATGATGCCGTGCACTTCATAACCTTTTTCTATAAGGAACTCGCTCAAGTAACTACCGTCCTGACCGGTAACACCTGTTATCAGAGCAATTTTTCTCTTTTCCATGATTTATTTATTTATTCCGAAAACTGCTTTATTCTCTGTTCTTCCGATAGTTTGCATATCAGCAGAGTATTATCCTTCTCGGCCACAATATAGCCATCCAGGCCCTGTACCACAACGCGGCGCTCTTCGCAACAATGTATCACACAATCGCGTGTCTCATAGGTCTGCACATTATTTCCTATCACGGCATTTCCGTTGTTGTCGCGCTTTACGTTCTCTCGCAATGATCCCCATGTGCCGAGATCGCTCCATCCGAAACTTGCCGGGAAACAGTATATCTCCTCCGACTTCTCCAAAATGGCATAGTCAACGGAGATGCTCTCACACTTGGGGAAGTTCTCGTTGATGGCTTCCTGTTCCTTGGTTGTGCCATATAGAGGCAGGAGGTTTTCAAACACCTCATTTATCTCCGGTGCATATACCCTGAATGCATTAACTATGGTGCTGAC
>JAZRIA010000120.1:0-11849 GCA_045645045.1 Bacteroidaceae bacterium
AGATGACAATAAAGTAGGGCGAACGAGGTCCTTGGAAGATTGACTGGGATGTCAATCTGTGCCTCGTGAGGGTCGCAATCCCCATTGCGACGTTGGGGGACTGCGTGCAGCGTCCGCATTTTTTTCGTTTTTTCCACCCCCTCCGCGCTTCGCGCTTTACCCAGCGTCGCACTGGGCAGAGTTTGCTGGCGCGATGCTTCCGGTTGTAACTTACTCTACCCCTGAGACAGGGGTAGTACCCGAAGGGGGAGGGGGTGGATAAATCTCTCACCGTTAACTCCTCCCCCTATAGGGGGATTGAGGGGGTCTTCCCCGTTTATCTCAGCACCCTGTCGCCGCACTCTTTGGCCAGGCGCTTTTCGGCATCTTTCAGTTCCTTGTATTTGACAAGCAATTCGCGTCCCTGCTCCTTTGGTGTGGCAGGGTTTTTCATTTCTGCCATCACCAGTTCTATCTCTTTTCGTACGATAGAAATCTTCATGTCTGCCAGGACGTGGGTTGTCAGTTCCATCAATCTGTCTGCGTCGGTGGTTATCTGTTGCCCACGGGTATGGTACTTGCTCAGCTCCTCCTTGTCCATGCAGAGTTGGAAGGCTGCTTGCGATAGTTGGGGATTGTGGTGCCCAAGGAAATATTTCTCGGCAACGAAACCTTCATCGTGGATATGCTCCATGGCCTTGTCCAGGATGACCTGTGCCGTGGGATGGTTGAATGTAAGCCCGTCCTGCGTCAGAGAGTAGAAAATAAACTCGGTAACGGACAGGGGTACACTGTTGCCATTTTCGTCCTCGGCCTCGCATATTATCTTCTCGCCGTATCTTACCATCAGTTGTGCCAGAAGCAGTTCTGTTCCATGTGCAGCCCTGCTTTGTATGTTCCTTGCCTGCCCTGGTTGGGGTGCAAGAGCAGGTTGCTGGCCGTTGCCATTGGTAGGGATGGCTTCGGTTGGCTGGATAGGTTGTGCTGGTTCTTCGCTTGGTACCCCCAACGGTGATGGACCGATTTCGTTGGGCAGGTTTTGTGTTGAGTTTCTTCGCTTGTATTCCTCCTCGCGGTTCTTGGACATCTGGTTCTGCACGGCACGGACAATCATTTTCTCGTCCATGCGCATGGTTTGTGCCGTTTCTCGGATGTAGAGCGAGCGGGTTATCTCGTCGGGGATGAAGGATATGCTGGTTACTATCTCTGCCACCAGGGCACTGAGTTTGCGAGGGTCGTTCTGTGCCTCGGCTAGTGCCAGATTGGTCTTGAACCTGAGGAAGTCCACCTGATGCTCCTCCACGTAGCGGCGGAAGTCCTCGGCATTGTGCTTGCGGGCAAAACTGTCGGGGTCGTCCCCGTCGGGCAAGAGAAGTATCTTCACGTTCATGCCTGCCGCCAGAAGCATGTCCGTGCCTCGCTGGGCTGCATGTATGCCGGCATCGTCTCCGTCGTAGAGCAGGGTGATGTTGTTGGTGAAACGGTGCAACAAGTGTATTTGCTCCTTGGTCAGGGCTGTGCCCGAGTTTGCCACCACGTTCTCTATGCCGCACTGGTGCATGGAGATTACGTCGGTGTAGCCCTCCACCATATACACTTGGTCCATCTTCACTATGGCTTGCTTGGCCTGGTAGAGACCGTACAGTTCGCGCCGCTTGCTGTAGATGCTGGATTCGGGCGAGTTCTGGTACTTCACCGCCACACCCTTGGTGGCTGCATCCAGTACGCGTCCGCCAAAGCCTGCCACCTTGCCGCCCACGGTGTGCCAGGGGAACATGACACGCCCCCAGAAGCGGTCCACAACACTGCCGTCCTCGCGCTTGATAGACAGGCCTGTGCCCACGAGGAACTGCTCGCGATAGCCTTCTTTCAAGGCGGCACGTGTCATCACGTCTCTACCCTTGGGACAGAACCCCAACTGGAACTTCTCTATGATATCGTCGCGGAAACCACGTTCGCGGAAGTATGCAAGACCTATGGCACGTCCGTCCTGTGTGTTGTGCATCTGGTCCTTGAACCATCTGAGTGCCCATTCGTTCAGTATGAACATGCTCTCGCGCTCTGTCTGTGCAGCACGCTCCTCGGCGGTAAGTTCCTTCTCCTCCACTTGTATGCCGTATTTCTTGGCCAGATAGCGAAGCGCATCGGGATAGGACAGTTGCTCGTGCTCCATGATGAAGCCGATGGGATTGCCACCCTTGCCACAGGCAAAGCACTTACAATAGTTCTTGGCAGGGGAAACCATGAACGATGGCGTGCGGTCGTCATGGAATGGGCAGAGGCCTTTATAGTTGGCACCCGACTTTTTCAGCGTGACGAAATCCGACACTACATCTACTATCTGTGCCGCCTCCTTTATCTTGTCTGTGGTTATTCTATCTATCATCTTGGTACAAAGGTACGATTAAGTGAGCGAAGTACAAAATTTATTTGAAGATTTCCGAACCGACGCGCGAAACAAGAGCAGAGAATGCTTGTATTCTATGCCTTGTAAGGAGGAGGAAGACCGAAGGTCAACGGGAGTACCTTCGACCGTCAGGTCAAGGGTACGATTAAGTGAGCGGAATCTAAAAGAAATGATAAAGCGAGAACTACGGTTATCAAAAGCCTTCAGACAAGGAAATAAACTGATGGAAAACGCGTTTATAAATTTGTCCCCAATATTGAGTACAATTGTCCCTAATGTTTAGTACATTCGTCCTCAACGTTCAGTACAATGCTCCTCAATATTGAGTTTATTTTTTAGAAAGTGCTCTTTCTGCTTATTATTGCCTTACTTATAACTTTGGCATAGTGCTGTCTCAACGATGCTTTTGGCCAAGGGCTGCTCAGTGACGATTGATGAGGCGACAAACTGCAAGACTACTGGGGATATACGGTGTGTGAATTCATAGAATTTACCTATATATATAATGTATAGTACTATGACTATAGTTGCTTATTGGCGTTTTTGCTTATCTAAATACTATAATCGTAGTTAAAAATGTTTGCCAGTATATCTTTTTGTACTACATTTGCAGTAGAAGAAACTGAGCAACGTATACTTTTTGATTATCAAATGCAATAAATATAACACTTAGGCAATATGGAAAACAAGAAATCTCTAACCAAGGCTGAGCTAAACGTGATGAACATCCTGTGGAGCAAGAACGAAGCCACCGTGAACGAGATTATCGAAGTAATGGGCGAACCTAAACCTGCCTATACAACGGTGCTGACCGTGATGCAGGTGCTAACTCGCAAAGGAGTGGTTTCACCTGAGCGCAGGGGCAAGGCACATGTATTTCGTCCTTTGCTCTCTCGCGAAGAATACATCAATGGCTTTATGCAGGAAACCCGCAACATACTCTTTCAGGGTTCTTTGCGTAACTTCTTCTCTTATTTTGTAAAGAGCGAAAAACTGAGCAAGGAAGAGGTGAAAAAGATTCTTGACGAAATCAATGACGAGGAATAATCCAGTTACATGCCCCCAAAATTACTTTAACCCCTTCACACCTTATGACAAACTTAAATTCCCTCATTCCCATGCTACAAAGCTATGGTCATATCCTGCTGGTATCAACTCTGCTGATGGCATTTTACTTATTAGTGATGTCGCGCAAGCAATCGTTTCGCTTTCAGCGCATGTACTTGCTGAGTATCCCTGTGGTATGTCTCCTGCAGATAGTTTCATTGGCCGTTCTGCCTAAAATTATGCCTCAAGAAGAAGTCGAAGTTATTACTCTCACCCAAGAAGAGGCAAGGCAATACCAATATGAGAATCCTGAAACGAAGGTGATTGCTGAGGAAATACCAGTTGTAGAAGCAGAGGACGTATCTACACCAGCGCCCTTGCCCGAGGAAGAACAATTGGTAATCTCTGCCAGCACTATCCAAAAATGTATCTACCTTGGTATTCCCATAGTATCAGCACTGCTCTTGCTCATAATACTCATCCCTCTTGTGCAAATCTTGCTTCGCACCCGTGCTATCAGACTCTCAAACATGGAGGGTTCCTGCACCATCGTACGGAAACCATGGGTCAGCACTCCCTTCTCCATGGGACGCATCATATTCCTGCCCATGGGAAAGAGCAAGGAGGCTGAAGAGATATTTATCAAGCATGAAAAGGCTCATATCCAGAGTTTGCACTACATTGACGTGTGGTGCATAGAGGTGATGGTAAGACTACTATGGTTCAACCCCATGCTATGGGTGGTACGCAAGCACTTGCGCGACTTGCACGAATTTGAGGCCGATCACCTTGTTCTTGCACAAGGAGTGGATGTACATTCTTATCAGTGCCTGTTGCTGGAAGTGGCTTCTGACGAATGTTCCATCTTTACCAATGGTTTCAATCAATCCTTTATCCGTCGTCGCATCAAGGAAATGAAGCGCAAAGGTGTCGCCGTTCTTGGACATTGGGGTAAAACCGCGGCCATATTGTGGGGCGTTACACTGGTAGGTGCTTCTACCATATTTGCCCTGCCGGAGCAAAATACAGTAGTAATACATATCGAGAAGCAGATAACCGCAACTGGCGATACCATCTATTCTGATGCAGAGATAAAAGACAGGCTTCGCCAATTATGCCCAGAAGGAAGAGTTGCATTAGTAAATGAAATTGTCGAAGATTTAGAAGCAGACATTAATGTCACCAAGGTTGTTTTTGTTTCTCCACATGATACAATATGTTTTGATGAGAAGGCCATACAAATCATTGCCCAGATGTACCGCAATAATACAAAGGCTCTCTATGAAGCGCTTGGACGTCCCCAGCCAACAGAGAAAGAATTGGCAAAGAAGAGAATTAAGGCAAAAGAGGATGTAAACAAACATCATTACTCGCATAGATTGAAGAAACATTTAGGACTTTACAACTTTCTACCTGCCCCAATGCTAAAGTTTGTCGACACCTTTATGCTAACATACTCGTTTGGAGACTTACAAAAGCAGCAAGGTTCACCTGTCTTCAATGTGGGAGCAATATGTACTTCCTTCGAGAACTTCCTTGTACTGACAATGGACACTACTACTATAGCCCTCAGACATGAACAGTACGAGTATGACCCAAGCTATTTCCCCACCATCACTGGTTGGATGCTCAAGAATTGTGATACCTATTGGATGGAAGGACAAATAGAGCACAACGGTGGTGTGGATGCAGACACTGACGACAAGAAGAATGCCACTCTCTCTGCTAAAGAGCGTGCCAAGGTAAAAACTACCATAAAGCAACTGCGCGCCAAGTATGAGCGTACATTCACTTCTGGCGAATTTATTGAAAATACCAACGCCGACAAAATCTTCGTTGTTCAGCTTCCTCATTTAGAAGAGATAAAGAACGCAGGTACATTCAATGACCGAATTATCCGGGAGAAGGTAAAGAACTGTTATGCCGTTGAGTTCTACAAAAAGGGACGCAAAGATGCCATGCGCATGCTCATCTTCACCTACGAGGAAGTCAGCATAGAAACCATTCTCAGCAAGATTTCAAAATACATCCGATTCGAATAGGACAGATTTCAAAGTAATAGTACAAATGTAAAGGCTTTAAACGCAATGCCAATATGAATAACAAACAGAATTCAAACAAGTTTCCCGTACTTAGAGGACTATTCCTGTCTGCCATGCTTGTTGTCTCCATTCTTGCTCATGCTAAGACAGAGACCATGGTCAGCAACCCTGATAGTTTGAAAACCAAGGAGAGCAGGGACAGTACTATTTATGCAGATTTTGAATTTCCTGCCGAATTTCCAGGTGGGCAGGAAGCATTGAAGGAGTATCTAAAAAAAGAATTCCGATATACCAGGAAATCCCTGAAGAACAAGACATGTGACAGAATAATACTCAGGTTTACAATCAATGTAGACGGAAGCTTAAGCGACATAGAGATAGTTCGTGGTTCAGGAAACAAAAGGCTGGACAAGAAAGCCGTGCGAGTCGTGAAGAATATGCCACGATGGAAACCTGCTTCTGAAGCCGGTAGAATCACACCGATAAGATACTATCTGCCAATAAAATTGGATTAGTATTCCTCTCACAGCAAGAACTAAAGTCTGCTATGCTCTTGCTTTTTCGCTCACTTAATCGTACCCTTGACCGAGAGTCGAAGGTACTTGTGCTCGGAAGTAAAAATAAAACATTATTTATTTTGTACTTCCCTCGCTTAATCGTACCTTTGTGCGGAAGAATAACGTAAGAACATGGACAATATGAAAAAGGAAATAGTAGAAAGATTCTTGAAATATGTGAGTTTCGACACCCAGTCAAGCGAGGAGGCCGAGGGCCGTTGTCCCAGTACGGAGAAACAACTGCGCTTGGCAGAATACCTGGTGGAGGAACTGAAGGAGATAGGCATGCAGGAGGTGGAGATGGATGCTCATGGCTATGTCTTTGCCACACTTCCAGCCTGCGAGGGTATGGAGGAAGTGCCTGTGGTGGGTTTCATTGCACACATGGACACCAGTCCCGACTGCTCGGGTGCTGATGTAAAGCCACGCATCATAGAGAACTACGATGGCACGGACATTGTGCTGGATGAGGCTGAAGGAATAGTTACACGCGTCAGCCAGTTCCCCGAACTCCTTGCGCACAAGGGCGAGGACCTCATCGTTACCGACGGTCATACCCTGCTCGGCGCCGACGACAAGGCGGGCATTGCTGAGATAATGACGGCAATGTCGTACCTGTTGGCCCATCCCGAGGTGAAGCATGGCAAGGTGCGTGTGTGCTTCAATCCCGATGAGGAGATAGGTTGCGGTGCGCATCTTTTCAATGTAGAGAAGTTCGGTTGTCAATGGGCATACACTATGGACGGCAGTGAGGTGGGCGAACTGGAGTACGAGAACTTCAATGCCGCCAGTGCCAAGATTGTGGTGAATGGTGTGAGCGTGCATCCCGGTTATGCCAAGGACAAGATGGTGAATGCCGCCCTGCTGGCTACGGAGTTTGCTCAGCAGATGCCGGAGAACGAGGTGCCTGAGCGCACAACGGGTTACGAAGGCTTTTTCCACCTGTACCAGATGCAGGGTGGGGTGGAGCAGGCAACTCTGACTTACATAATCCGCGACCACAACACGCAGATGTTCCAGATGCGCAAGCGCCTCATCCTGGACATGTGCGAGAGGATGAACGACAAGTACGGTCATGGCACCTTCCTGCCCGAGGTGAAGGATACCTATTATAATATGCACACCCAGCTGGTGGACAAGCCCCATATCACCGAAATAGCCCTGCGTGCCATAGAAGAAGCCTGCGGATTCTCAAAGGTAGTGCCCATCCGTGGCGGAACTGACGGAGCACAACTTTCGTTCAAGGGACTGCCCTGTCCCAATATCTTTGCCGGAGGACTGAACTTCCACGGCCGGCACGAGTTCCTGCCCATTCAAAGCATGGAGAAGGCCATGCTGACGGTGGTGAACATCTGCCGTATAGTTTCGGAGAAGTACGCTTAAAGGCTTGGCGCAGACAGGGATGAAGAATGTTTGCATGAGGGCCGTGGGCCTTGTGGCAGTAGGTTTGGGCTTGGCGGGTATGTTTCTGCCCCTATTGCCCACCACTCCTTTCCTGTTGCTGGCTGCGGCATTGTTCTTCCGCAGCTCTCCACGACTTTACGCCTGGCTCCTTGGGCATCGCACTCTTGGACCGTATATCCGCAACTTCCGCGAGCATAAGGCTATACCTCTGCATACCAAGGTAGTCTCCGTGTCGCTGGTGTGGATAACCCTGCTTATTGTGCCTTCGGTATGGGACTCCCTATGTGGCTTAGTGTTCTTCTTCTATTGCTGGCTGCCGCTATAACTTGGCACATACTTTCCTATAGAACGTTGAAGAAGTCTTGACGACATGATTTCCCGTTGCTACCTTGAAATAACCAACGTGTGCAATCTTGATTGCCTTTTCTGCCCCAAGACGGAGCGGAAGGGACGGACCATGTCTGTTGAGGAGTTTGATTTGCTTACAGACAGGTTGTCGGGCAGGATAAAGTTCCTGTATTTTCACCTGATGGGCGAACCTCTTATGCACCGGCATCTGCCAGAGTTTGTCCATATGGCAAAGGCAAAAGGCTTTATTCCGGTGCTGACAACAAACGGAACTCTTCTGGACAGGGCCGGGGATGCCCTGTTGGAGGTCTTGCCCCACAAGGTGCAGATATCCTTGCACTCGCACGAGGGCAATGGAAAGGATGCACCAGAGGAGTACATGCGTCAGGTGATGACCTTCGCACAAAAGGCTGCAAGACTTGGGGTGATTGTTGTCTTGCGACTTTGGAATCAGGGAGGTTACGACAAGGATAACGAGCGTCTCCTGGACTTGGCATCAGAGTATGTGCCACGTCCGTGGACGGGGCGTTATGACGGATGGAAGATGGCGGACAATATATATCTGGAGTACGATCACATCTTCGAGTGGCCAGACGAGGAACGTGAGGCTATTGAGACAGAGGAGGTTTTCTGCTATGCCCTGCGCAACCAGATTGGCGTACTCGTGGACGGTACGGTAGTTCCCTGTTGCCTGGACCATAATGGCAATGTTGCTTTGGGCAATCTCTTTCACCAGACTTTGGAGGAAGTGCTGGATTTCCCTCGTGCACGTGCTCTTTATGATGGCTTCACCCGCCATATCGCAACAGAACCTCTCTGTCAACGGTGCGGATATGCTGCCGTAACAAAGAGGTTCAGGAAAGGTTGAAAATTTGGGGGACCCCCTCAGTCCCCCTGTAGGGGGAGGAATAGAGAGGTGAGCGGATGAGTGGTGAGCGACGCAGTTTTCCGTTTTCCGTTTTGACTTCAGCCCCTTCGGGCGTCGACCTTTGGTTCACCTTTCCGTTCTGTCCGTTCGCTTACCATCCCGAAGTAGAGCCGCCACCACCGGTGCTGCCGCCTCCGAAGGAACCGCCCATGAAACCTCCGCCACCACCGCGGCGGCCACCTCCAAGCATGGAACCCATCATCATGCCACCCATCATGGCGTCAGTGTCGTCGTTGTTTGATTGGTGGTATTCCTTGACAACGGTGTGCCCGCAATGGGAGCAGAGCAGGGTCTTTCTGATTAACTTGCCCTTGCGTGTCGGGGTGCTTGTTTGGGAAACGAGTTTAAGGGCACCTGCCTTTGCACACTTCGGGCATGTATGCTCCTGACGGTGTATCAACCAGATTGGAACAACGATGATGAACATGATTCCCCCCAAGGTAAGGAGTATTTCCCACAAGGAGGCTTCTTCCTCTGTGTTGTCGGCCTTCATGGAACCATCCAGCACGCCCACAACAGCCTTTGTGCCTTCCAGCATGCCAAGGTCGGTGTTTCCTTCGCGGAAATGCGGAATCATGTAGCGTGACTGTATGCGCTTGCACATGGCATCTGGCAAAATACCTTCCAGACCATAACCGGTGGTAAAGCGTATCTTGCGCTGGTCAGCCACGTACACAATCAGCATGCCGTTGTTGCTCTCCTTGTTGCCTATGCCCCAGTGGCGGAACAGGTTGTGGGCAAAGTCAAAGATGTCCTCATGCCCGATGCTTGGCAGCATCACCACCATGGACTGTATGCCGGTGCTGTCCTCCAGCAGGGTCAGCATGCGGTTTATCTCTGCTTGTGTTTCCTGCATAAGCAATCCGTTGGGGTCGCTTACGTGCAGACGGCGGTCCTGTGCATAGACATTAGGCACGGACTCTATGGAGTATGCCTTATCCTCTGCACCGATAGCCAGTATCGGTGCAAAGACAAGGAGTATAATATAGAGAATCTTTCTCATAGTTCTTTAGAACTGCACAGTAGGAGCCTGCTCGCTGCCCTCCTGGGCCTCGAAGTAGGCTTTCTTTTCAAAGCCGAACATGCCGGCAAGGATGTTCTTGGGGAAGCTGCGCAGAGAGGTGTTGTACTTGCGTGCTGCTTCGTTGTAGTCGCGACGTGCCACGCTGATACGGTTCTCTGTACCCTCCAGCTGTGCCTGCAGTTCCTTGAAGTTCTCGTTGGCCTTCAGGTCGGGATACTTCTCCACGGTAACAAGCAGGCGTCCCAAGGCGGAACTTACACCATCCTGTGCCTTCTGGAAGTTGGCAATCTGCTCTGCCGACATGTTTGTGGGGTCAATGTTCATGCTTGTTGCCTTTGCGCGTGCTTCCACAACAGCCTGCAGGGTCTCGCTCTCGTGTGCGGCATATCCCTTGACGGTGTTCACCAGGTTGGGGATAAGGTCGGCACGACGCTGGTATTGTGTCTCCACGTCTGCCCACTTGGTCTGTACTCCCTCGTCCATGCCAACGAGACCATTATAGCCAGTGATGCCCCATACTACAACAATGGCTGCTACTATCAGCACAATGATTACGCTTGATTTCTTCATAGTCTTTTCTTTTATTTTAGGTGGTTATATAATATAAATAAGGTGTATCCCGTTTGTCTGGAGGTGACTAATCTTCGTCAAATTCTTCCTCTTCCGTTTCATCAATCTCCTCTTCCTCCAGGTCGTCATCGAAATCAAAGTCGAAGTCGCCGAAGAACTCAGGCATGTCGCTGGTAAACTCGTCCAGACTTCTGCGGTCCTTCTTGGTCGGACGACCAAGACCCTTGGCACGGCCTATGAATCCGGAAATCTTCGCCATTTCCAAAAGCTCGTATTGTTCGGGAGCAGTTACATTTTCCATTACCTCGGGCACGAGCTTGGCTCCCACGCGTTTCTCTATGGTTTGCAGTACGCGGAAGCTGTAGGTGATAGGCGGTTTACGTACATCTATCACATCGCCTACGCGAATAGTGCGCGAGGGTTTCAGCTGTGCCCCCTTCATGCTTATCTGTCCCTTCTTGCAGGCAGCAGCGGCAATGGTTCGTGTCTTGAAGATACGTGCAGCCCAAAGCCATTTGTCTATTCTCGCTTCGTTGTTCTTCATTTGCAGAGAGAGATGAAAGGGTGCGTTACTTGTTGTTGTAGTGGCACATGGCGAACTGCATTCCACTCAGGGCAAACGCCTTGATGGCATCGCATGCCACTGGCACTTTCTCGTTGATTGCCTTGTTGTCCTCGGATGAGAACTTGCCCAGAACGAAGTCCACCTGTCCGCCACGGGGGAAGTCGTTGCCTATGCCGAACTTCAGACGGTTGTAGTTCTGGGTGCTCAGCATCTGTGCTATGTGCTTCAGACCGTTGTGTCCGGCATCGGAACCATTCTGCTTCATGCGAATGGCACCTACGGGCAGCGACAGGTCGTCCACGATGATGAGCACATTCTCAACGGGAATCTTTTCCTGTTGCATCCAATAGCGCACGGCATTGCCGGAAAGGTTCATGTAGGTGCTGGGTTTCAGCAGGAGCAGTTCTGCATTCTTCACTCGTGTCTTGCACACGAAGCCATAGCGTTTGTCCTGGAATGTAGCGCCCTGAGCCTCTGCCAGAGCATCCACCACACGGAACCCCACGTTGTGACGTGTGCCATCATATTCGTTGCCGATGTTGCCAAGTCCTATTATCAGGTATTTCATAGTTGCAGGTTCTTCACGTCCTGTTTTCTCCTCTGTTTCTGGCGAGGATGGGAACAGGGCGGAGAATATCTTTTGTAGTATGTTCATAAAAAGCAAAATACGGATAGCGGTTGTTTTATGACCGTTACCCGTATTTGAATGTTTAGTGTCTCAGTTCTTTACTTCTTACCCTTACCGGCAGCAGCAGCCATTGCGCTCATTGCGCTACGTGTCATCTTAACCTGACAAACAACTACGCTGGGGTTGGTAACGAGTTCCAGACCTTCGAAGCTCAGCTCAGCAACCTTGATGGTCTTGCCGAGGCCCAGGTGGGTAACGTCGATGTTCAGCTTCTCGGGAATCTGTGTGTAGGGAGCGCGAACCTTCAGGTTACGTACGCTTGCAGCCAACTTACCACCGGCCTTAACACC
>JAZRIA010000121.1:0-4437 GCA_045645045.1 Bacteroidaceae bacterium
TTATGAGCAATTTCTTTGAAGCAAACAAGGCGCGCCTGGAAAACTTCAGCCGCGTTTCCAAAACCGTGGGCGGCCGCAACGATTATGTGCAGGGCGGCGGCTGCCGTACCGTGGCCACTTTCCACTACGAGGACGAACCTGTGGAGGAGGGAATGTTCTTTGTTCGACTGACCATCAAGGGCCTGACCGGCGGTCATTCTGGTGACGACATCAACAAGATGCGCGCCAATGCCAACAAGCTGCTTGCACGTTTCCTGTACATGCAGCAGGCAAAGACCGACCTGCGCCTGGCCGACATCCAGGCTGGCGGTTTGCACAACGCCATTCCCCGCGAAGCGTCTTGCGTAGTATCCGTTTCATATGCATATAAGGAGCAGATCCGTGTTGACTGGAACATCTTCCAGGCCAACGTGGAGGAGGAGTATAGCCGCACAGAGAAGACCATGGAGTTTATTCTGGAAAGCGAGGAGGCTCCTAAGAGTGTGGTAGACAAGAAGACATCACGCAACCTGATACTTGCCCTGCAGGCTGTGGACAACGGTATCTTTGCCATGTGTCAGGACATCGACCTCGTAGAGACAAGTTCCAACCTGGCCAACATCCGCAAGAATGCCGAGGAACACACCATAGTAGTTAATTCAAGCCAGCGAAGCAGCATCCTCAGCGCACGTCACAATATGGCAGCCACCTTCCGTGCCGCCTTTGAACTGGCCGGTGCAGAGGTAGTGAGCGGTGAGGGCTATCCCGGTTGGAAGATGAATCCCAATAGCAAGCTGCTCGTCGTTGCCGTTGACCAGTACAAGAAGCTCTATGGCAAGGAACCCTTCGTGGGCGGCATTCATGCAGGTCTGGAGTGCGGACTGTTCAGCGAGAAGTTCCCCGGCATGGACATGGTGAGCCTTGGCCCCACGATGCGTGGCGTACACAGTCCCGACGAGCGCATGCTCATTCCCACCGTACAGTTGGTATGGGACCATCTGCTAGCAATATTGGCAAACATCTAAAACTTAGGAAACGGATTTGAAGAGACTCCCCTTATATATTTATATAATAGGTGTACTGATGGCGATGGTCAGCAGTTGCGACGACTATGACTCGTGGACTGCTGACCCTCAGGCTCAGCTCACCTTCGGGCGCGATACAGTAAGTTTTGACACCCTCATAAGCACGGTTAGCAGCAGCACCCAGCGCCTGTTGGTGTACAACAACAACGAGAGCGGAGTGCGCATCAGCGACGTGCGCCTCAAGCATGCCGGCAAGAGCCACTTCCGTGTGAATGTGGACGGTCAGTTTCTGCATGGCGGCCAGGGTACCGACTTCGAGGTAAGGAGAAACGACAGTATCTTTGTCCTCGTGGAGGTTACTCTGCCGGATACCGACACGGACTCTGTTACCATGCATACCGACAGCCTTTGCTTCCAGTTGGAAAGTGGTGTGCAGCAGTATGTTACCCTTATCGCTGGTGGACAGAATGCATTGCACTGGCGAGGGGTTAGGGTTATAGACAAGGACTCTGTTCTGCATAGCCGTAGGCCTGTGGTTATATACGACAGTCTTTATGTCTCAGCAGGAAGCACGCTTACCGTTGAGGCAGGCACTCAATTGTATTTCCATCAGCAAGCCTCCATGTGTGTGGATGGTACCCTGGTGGTAAACGGTACGCTTGAGCAGCCCGTTGTCTTCCGTGGCGACAGGACAGGAAATCTCTTCGACTATCTCCCCTACGACAACACTCCCCAGCAATGGGGTGGGGTGTACCTCAACGGATCAGGGCATAAGCTCACGTATCTGGACTTGCATAGCAGCACCTTTGGCATCAAGGCCGAGGACACAGACATAGAACTTGCCAACTGCGTGATACACAACACTGGAGGCAATGCTCTGTGGACAAAGAACTGTAGAGTCAAGGCATATAACACGCAGATAAGCAATGCCTTTGGCAATCTCTATCAGATGATTGGAGGAGAAGTTGATATGACCTTCTGCACCTTGGCACAGTTCTACAACTTTGATGCCAACAGAGGCTGGGCATTGAGCCTGAGCGACTACGATATGGAATATGGCGATACGATGTTCTACGATGTTTCGCGTGCGTACTTCACCAACTGCATCATCACCGGTTATGGCGAGGATGTCATCTCGGGCAGTTTCATGAAGGAAAGCAAGTTCCAGGATTCTGTACGCTATCAATTCCAGCGCTGTTTCCTCAACACGGTATACAGCGAGGCTGATTCCGTCCGCTTCGTACATAATATCTACGAGAATCCCGAGGATACAATGTCCTACGGACGACAGTTCCTCGTCTTCGATACATATGCACGAATATACGACTTCACCCCCGACACCCTGGCGCATTTCTGTGACAGTGCCGATGTCTATTGGGCAGAGGAGTTCCCATTGGACCGCCTTGGCAGAAGCCGCCAGGCAGACGGACGGGCTGACATCGGAGCATATGAGAATGTACAGCGCCAGACTATTGGCGAGACAGAAAAGAAGGAGGAGGAAAGGAAATGAAGGTAACCCTGTTGGTCGTGGGCAAGACCACTGACAAGCACATCATTGCCCTGGTGGATGAATACCTTTCACGCCTGAAGCATTACCTGCCAACGGACATTGAGGTAATCCCCGAACTCCGCCAGACAAAGGCCTTGTCCGAGTCGCAGCAGAAGGAAGCAGAGGCTTCGCTGATACTCTCCCGCATACAGCCCGGCGACAGGGTGGTGCTTCTTGACGAGCACGGAGTGGAGAGGCGTAGTGTGGAGTTTGCCTCGTGGATGCAAAAGAAAATGGTTTCTGGTACCAAGCGTCTTCTGTGCATTGTGGGCGGTCCTTACGGCTTTGCCCCTGCCGTCTACGACAGAGCCGACGAGAAGATATCCCTCTCGCAGATGACCCTCTCGCACCAGATGATACGTCTGCTCTTTGTGGAGCAGGTATACCGGGCCATGACCATATTGAATGGAGAACCATATCATCATGAGTGAACGGTAGGACCCCCTCAGTCCCCCTGAAGGAAAGACCCCCTCAATCCCCCTGCAGGGGGAGGAGAGGTGAGAGGTGAGCGTTTAGCGATTAACGATAGCGATTGGCGTTTAGCGGGTGAGCGGAAATTTTATAAAACGAAATACGAACAATAAATAACATACAATTATGCTTAGTGTAGAAGAATTGAACGAAAGACTGATAGACCTGGCTTTCAGCGAGGATATTGGTGATGGTGACCACACCACATTGTGTTGCATTCCAGCCGACAGTATGGGCGAGAGCAAGTTGCTCATCAAGGAAGAGGGTATCTTTGCCGGTGTGGAGATAGCCAAGCAGGTGTTCCACCGTTTCGACCCCACCATGGAGGTGGAGGTGTACATCGAGGATGGTGCACACGTAAAGCCCGGTGACATCGTAATGAGCGTTAAGGGCAAGGAGCAGAGCCTGTTGCAGACGGAGCGCCTGATGCTGAACATCCTTCAGCGCATGTCGGGCATTGCCACCATGACCAACAAGTACCAGCAGGCCCTCATAGATGCCGGCACCAAGACCCGTGTGCTCGACACCCGCAAGACCACTCCTGGTATGCGTATGCTGGAGAAGGAGGCCGTGAAGATCGGCGGCGGCATGAACCATCGTATAGGTTTGTTCGACATGATTCTGCTGAAGGACAATCACATTGACTTCTGCGGAGGCGTGCACAATGCCATCAGCCGTGCCAAGCAGTATTGCAAGGACCATGGCAAGGACCTGAAGATTGAGTGTGAGGTTCGCAACTGGAAGGAACTGGAAGAGGCTCTTGCCGAGGGTTGCGACCGCATCATGTTCGACAACTTCTCTCCCGAGGACACCAAGAAGGCAGTAGAACTCGTGGCAGGCCGTGCCGAGACCGAGTCAAGCGGCGGCATCACCTTCGAGACAATGATACCTTATGCCCAGGCAGGTGTGGACTTCATCAGTTTCGGTGCTCTGACACATAGTGTCAAGGGACTGGACATGAGTTTCAAGGCTGCTGGTTCGGACAAGCTGGTTATCAAGTAATATAAAAGGGGTAGGAGTAATCGGAATACTCAGAGTAATCTGAGTAGTCTGAATAATCTGAAAACTCCGAGTAAACTAAAGAACAATTATGCGCAAGATATTTTCAATTATCTGCCTTCTGCTCGTTTCGGTGATGGCCATGCCATGCACCAACCTCATTGTGGGCAAGAAGGCATCTGCCGACGGCAGTGTTATTATCAGTTACAGCAGTGACAGTTATGGCATGTTCTCCTCTCTCTACTACAAGCCCAGGATGAAGCATGCCAAGGGAGCAATGCGCCCCATCTATCACTACGAGACAAGCAACTACCTGGGCGAGATTCCCGAACCCGAGGAGACGTATCAGGTAACCGGTTTCCTCAACGAGTACCAGCTCAGCATCATGGAGACCACCTTTGGCGGTCGTCCCGA
>JAZRIA010000122.1:0-21064 GCA_045645045.1 Bacteroidaceae bacterium
GATAAACCAGTTTGCCACCATGCCCGGCTACAAGGTGCTGGTACACGGCGGTGGACGTTCTGCCACCAGGCTAGCATCGCAACTGGGCATAGAAAGCAAGATGGTGGGTGGCCGCCGCATTACCGACGAGGACATGCTCCAGGTAGTGACCATGGTTTATGGCGGTCTTGTAAACAAGCGCATCGTTGCCTCCCTGCAGGCCCAGGGGGTGAACGCCATAGGTCTGACTGGTGCCGACATGGACATCATACGGAGCCACAAGCGCGAGCCAAAGATGGTTGCCATGGACGACGGCACACAGGAAGTTGTCGACTTCGGCTTTGTTGGCGATGTGGACTCTGCTAACGGTAGGCGTTTGGCTGCCCTCATCAAACCCCAGGAGGGAGTGGAGGCCGTAGTGCCCGTAGTGGCACCACTCACACACGATGGAAAGGGCAATATCCTCAACACCAATGCCGACACCATGGCTGCCACTGTGGCAAAAGCTTTGACAGAAGAGTTTGAGGTTACGCTGACCTACTGCTTCGAGAAACCCGGTGTGATGGCCGATGCCGACGACGATGACAGCGTTATTCCCACGATAAATGCCGAGTCCTATGCCCAACTGAAGGCCGACGGCATTGTCTCTGGAGGCATGATACCCAAGTTGGACAATGCCTTCGACAGCATCTCCTCGGGCGTGAAGCGTGTTGTCATCACCCATTTCATGGACATACAGGCCAGCATGGGTACTGTGATAGAGAAATAAAAACAACTATATGTAGTTGCATCCGTAGCCCCGACTTGTACGCAGGTCGGGGCTACGCGTGTCTTGTCACGCTTGTCACATAATTGTCACACGTTTTTCACGCTAAGGAGAAGGGGTGTTTGCTACAATTTGCCTATCTTTGCATCCAAACAACCGTGACACCATGAAGAACTTGACCAATCTTTTGCTTTCCTTCGTACTGCTTGTATCCATTGTATGTTGCCAGGGCACGTACACACCCGAGCAGGAGCAACGCCTGGCGCACGACTATCTGTGGCAAGCCAACAAGACGAGCATAGAGAAGCCCGAAG
Organism: Bacteroidaceae bacterium; assembly: GCA_045645045.1. Lineage (GTDB taxonomy): Bacteria > Bacteroidota > Bacteroidia > Bacteroidales > Bacteroidaceae > Physcousia. Next base: position 1,060 of record JAZRIA010000122.1, read on the forward strand.
AGCGCAATGCCATGTATGACAAGGCGGCACTGCATTTTGCCAACATCGTTGTGCGCAATGACGCCAACGACACCTTGCGTGCCGATGCTCTGTTCACCCTGCGCTGGATTTCTGCCTACATAAGGCACGACTACGACATGTCCCTGCAATACCTCAACCAGTATCTTGAAATCGTAGGTCCCGAGCATGAGAGTTACCCCACCTGTCTGGCATACAAGGCCGATGACTTGTGGCACTTCGGGGCACATGACTCTGCCATACACTATGCCTACAAGGCACTGGAGGCTCCGCATACACCACAGGACAGGATAGAGTACATCTGCCATCACATATTGTGGAACATATATGAGAGTCGCGAAATGCCCGACTCCGCACACAGGCATAAGGCTCTGCACATGCACATACGTGATAGCCGAGCCTTTGAACCCATGAGCATGGAGGAACTAAAGAGCCAGTTGGAAACCGACATCCTTGCCTCGACCAAGGACCATGGAGACGGCGTGTCCGTTTGGATGGCTCTTGCAGGATGCCTGGCGGTACTGTGCATGGCATGTGCATACGTATTTTATCGCAAACGCAAGAAAAGCAATGCTTTCACCGAGATTGCAGTTTCGGCAGATAGCGCTTTGCCTAATTCCGCTTCTGCCATGGATGCAGAAACCTTGAAGGCGGCTTTGGCGAAAGGATGCCAGGCGTTTGCGGAGACATCCGTTTGCCACGACATCAATGCCATGAAGGTGAATGAAAGAGAACTGCCTGCAATCAATTCCGAGACAAGGAAGAATATAGAGCGAACCTTGTTGGAATGCTTTGCCGAGGCATGCCATAATTTGCTCAGTATCTGCGACCTGAACGAACAGGAACTCATCTGCCTCCTGTGCATGCATCTCGGATGCTCCAATACGCTCATTTCGCACCTTGGACATACCACCAGCGCCACCATACGCAAGAGGAAGGAGCGCATACGGAAGAAGATTTCAGCGGCTCTGTATGAAATAATTGCTGGCGAACTATAGAATTCGGAATATTATTGCTATCTTTGCACCAAACGTATATACCTAAAACCAATTATTTTAATATGATGAAAAAGTTTCTGACAGTGTGCACCATGCTCGCCGGTATCGCTGGTATGGCATGTGCCGACAATCTGGAGGGCTTCAAGTACGGTAACGAAACCGCGCCATCAGGCAAGGAATGGGAATCCGTAGAGGAACTCGCCCTCAACAAGGAGCAGCCTCATGCATGGTTCTTCTCGTTCGAGAACGTTGAGAAGGCTCGTAAGGTTCTGCCCGAGAACAGTAAGTATTGGCAATCGCTGAACGGCACTTGGAAGTTCCACTGGGCACCCAATCCCGACGAGCGTCCTGCCAATTTCCACGAGGTTGGCTTTGATGCTTCTGCCTGGGACAACATCCCCGTTCCCTCTTCATGGAACATCGTGGGCCTGCAGAAGGACGGCACACAGAAGTATGGCACCCCCATCTATGTGAACCAGCCCGTTATCTTCCAGCACCGTGTTGCCGTGGGCGACTGGAAGGGTGGCGTTATGCGTACTCCTCCCACACACTGGACAACCTACAAGCACCGCAACGAGGTAGGTTCCTACCTGCGCACCTTCAGCGTGCCTGCCGATTGGAAGGGCCGCGAGGTGTTCATCACCTTTGATGGTGTGGACTCTTTCTTCTACCTGTGGATCAATGGCAAGTATGTGGGCTTCTCAAAGAACTCACGCAATGCTGCCGAGTTCAATATCACTCCCTACCTGAACGAGGAGGGCGAGAATACCGTAGCCGTAGAGGTTTACCGTTCAAGCGACGGTTCTTTCCTGGAGGCTCAGGACATGTTCCGTCTGCCCGGTATCTTCCGCACCGTGGCCATCCAGAGCCGTCCCGCCGTTCGCGTTCGTGACCTCGTGGTTAAGCCCGACCTGGACGAGAACTACCAGAACGGTGTGCTGAACATCAGTGCCGACCTGCTCAACACCTCCAAGAAGAACGTCAAGGACCTGAAGATGCGCTACACCCTGTATGCCCATGAGTTGTACAACGACGACAACAAGGCTACAGACGTTATCGCATACAGCGCTCCCTTCACCTTGAACAAGCTCACCGGCAAGGCTACCGTAAAGGCAACCCTGAACATGATTTCTCCCAACAAGTGGACCGCCGAGGCTCCCTACCGCTACACTCTGGTGGGCGAACTTCTGGACAAGAAGGGTCGTGTGCTGGAGACCGTTTCCACCATCGTTGGTTTCCGAGAGGTAGAGATCAAGGACACTCCTGCCGACAAGGACGAGTTCGGTTTGGCTGGCCGCTACTACTACATCAACGGCAAGACCGTGAAGCTGAAAGGGCGTTAACCGCCACGAGAGCCATCCCGCCGTTGGCCATGCCATCACCCGCGAGATGCAGCACGAGGAGGTTATGCTGATGAAGCGTGCCAACATCAACCACGTGCGCAACTCTCACTATCCTTGCGACCCCTACTGGTACTTCCTCTGCGACAAGTACGGTATCTACCTGGAGGATGAGGCCAACATCGAGAGCCACGAGTACTACTATGGCGAAGCCTCTATCTCTCACCCCGTGGAGTGGAAGAAGGCTCACGTGGCACGTGTAATGGAAATGGCTCATGCCAACGTGAACAACGCTTGTATCGTAATCTGGTCTTTGGGTAACGAGGCAGGTCCTGGTAATAACTTCGTGGCTGCCTACGATGCACTGAAGGCATTCGACGCAACACGCCCCGTACAGTACGAGCGCAACAACGACATCGTGGATATGGGTTCTAACCAGTATCCCTCTATCGGCTGGACACGCGGTGCCGTTACCGGCAAGTACAATATCAAGTATCCCTTCCATATCTCCGAGTATGCACACTCCATGGGCAATGCCGTGGGCAACCTCATCGACTACTGGGATGCTATGGAGAGCACCAACTTCTTCTGCGGTGGTGCCATCTGGGACTGGGTTGACCAGTCAATGTACAACTACGAGAAGGACGGCACCCGCTATCTGGCATACGGTGGCAACTTCGGCGATACTCCCAACGATGGCCAGTTCGTGATGAACGGTATCATCTTCGGCGACCGCGAGCCCAAGCCTCAGTACTACGAGGTGAAGAAGGTTTACCAGTATGTTGGCGTGAAGATGCTCGATGCCAAGCATGGCAAGGTGGAGATCTTCAACAAGAACTACTACACTCCCCTCAACGACTATGTAATCGTATGGTCACTCTGGGTTAACGGCAAGTGCGTACAGCAGAACCAGCCCGTACAGGGTCCCCGCATGGCTCTCCAGCCCCGCCAGAAGGCAGTTTACACTCTGCCCTACAACTTCGCTTCTCTGAATCCCAAGGACGAGGTATTCGTGAAGGTACAGTTCCTCCTTGGCCAGGATATGCCTTGGGCAAAGCAGGGCTATCCCCAGTTCGAGGAGCAGCTGCTCGTGGCAAGTCCCTCTGTAGCAGCACCTGCTATCAGCCAGGTTGCCGACAATGCCAGCAAGCCCGTAGTTTCCGACGATGCCGACAAGGCATTCCAGACCGTCAAGGGTGAAGGCTTCGAGGTTCAGTTCGACATGCAGCAGGGTACTATCCACAAGTTGGTTTACGGCAATGAGAGCGTTATCGTTCCCGGCTATGGTCCCCGCCTGAATGCCTTCCGTGCCTTCGTGAGCAACGACAACTGGTGCTACCAGCCCTGGTTTGCCAACGGTTTGCACAACCTGAAGCACCGTGCCGAGAATGCACAGGTCATCAAGGAGAAGAACGGCAACGTGAAGATCACCTTCACCGTCATTTCCCAGGCTCCCAACTCTGCACGTCTGCAGAGCAAGAACGGACGCTACGATAGCGGTATCCACACCCTGGAGGAGAACACCGACCGTCCCTTCGGTCCTGATGACTTCAAGTTCACCACCAACCAGATCTGGACAATCTATCCCGACGGCTCTATCGAACTTCAGGCAGCCATCACATCTAACAACCCCGCCGTAGTATTGGCACGTCTGGGTTACGAGATTGGCGTTCCTGCACAGTACGACCGCTTTGCATACTATGGCCGTGGTCCTATCGACAACTACAACGACCGCAAGACTGGCCAGTTCATACAGCAGTACTCTTCTACCGTTGCCGAGCAGTTCACCAACTGGCCCAAGCCCATGCAGATGGGCAACCACGAGGAGACTCGCTGGACATCTCTCAGCAACGCCAAGGGCAAGGGTATCCTCGTAGTGAACGAGAAGCCTTATGCCGTTTCTGCCCTGAACCACAACGCTATGGACATGACCATGGCTACTCATCCCCATAAGTTGCCCAAGAGCGACATCAACTACCTGACCATCGATGCTATGGTAACAGGTCTGGGCGGTAACTCTTGCGGCCAGGGCGGTCCTCTGCCTCACGACCGTGCCTTCGGTGTTCCCACACGCATGGGCTTCATCATCCGTCCCGTTGGCGCCAAGGGTGGTGTAGAGGTTAGCACAGCCAGCCAGAAGCCTCTGCTCATGATGCAGCAGAAGAACGGCGACGTTACCATCGAGAGCGGTATCGAGGGTGCTACCATTATGTATAAGGCAAACAAGGACAAGAAGGCCAAGGAGTACACCGGTCCTATCGCATTCCGCGACGGTGGCACTATCACTGCCTTCTACAAGGAGAACCCCGAACTGCAGGTAACCATGACCTATGCCAAGATAGAGAAGATCAACACCGAGGTGGTATTCACCAGCAGCGAGGAAGCTGGCGAGGGCAATGCTTCTCATCTGACCGACGGTGATATCAACAGCATCTGGCATACCATGTACAGCGTTACCGTGGCCAAGTATCCTCACTGGGTTGACTTCGACGCTGGCGATGTGAAGAACATCAAGGGCTTCATCTACCTGCCCCGTCAAGACGGTCCCAACGGCAACATCAAGGACTACGAGATCCTCGTTAGCACTGATGGCAAGAACTGGGGCGAGCCCATCATGAAGGGTACCTTCGAGAACAACCAGAAGGAGAAGAAGGTTATGCTCAAGGCTCCCGTCAAGGCACGCTACTTCCGCTTCCGTGCTCTGTCCAGCCAGAACGGTCAGGACTTTGCCAGCGGCGCCGAGTTCAGTATTATAGCAGAGTAAAAAACTATGTAAAACGGGAGGACCCCTCCCCAACCCTCCCACAAGGGGAGGGAGTAGTTACAACTGACTAAAGCACACATCAAACAGTAGATTATACTCCCCTCCCTTGTGGAGGGGCAGGGGGGGAGGGTCCGCGGTCCGCTGGGGTCCTCCCTTTCCGTTCAATATATATGAGTTCAAGAATTATAGGGCTTGGAGAGACCGTAATGGACATTCTCTTCCACGAAAAGAATACTGGCAAGGGCGAATACGTCCCCTTTGCCGCAGTGCCAGGTGGCAGTACTTTCAACAGTATGGTGTCTGTGGGCAGAAGCGGTGTGCCGTGCAAGTTCATGGGATATACCGGCAACAACAGGGTGGGGCATCAGATTGTAGACTTCATGCACCGCAACGGTATATCCACCGAGTATTTCCAGATTCGCGACAACGAGCGCGCGGCACTGTCCCTGGCATATTTGGACAGCAATGGTGATGCCGACTACACCTTCTACAAGGAAGAGCCGCTTGCCGCTACGGATTACAGTATGCCTGAGTTTACCGAGCAGGACTATTTCCTCTTCGGTTCCTACTATTCCATCTGCCCTGGCTTGCGTCCGCAGGTGAAGGACATCCTGCAAACCGCCCACGATGCCGGCACGGTGATATACTACGACATCAACTTCCGCCGCTCGCACAGCCACCAAAAGCAGGAACTCTTGCCCGTGATACAGGAGAATTGCCGGCTCAGTTCCATTGTCAGAGGCAGTGCCGACGATTTCGACATCCTCTTTGGCACCCGCAACCCCGAGGAGATATACCGCAAGCATATCTCTCCCTTCTGTCCCATATTCATCTGCACGGCAGGTGCCGGGCATATATTTATATGTACTCCAACGGGGACTCACGACTTCATCGTTCCCCAGATTCCTGCCGAAGAAATTGTCAGCACCGTTGGTGCCGGCGACAGTTTCAATGCCGGTTTCCTGTGTGCCATGCACCGCCTGTCCATCTGCAAGGCAGACCTCCCCAAGATGGAGCACAGCCAATGGCATCAACTCGTGGAAAACGGCATCCAATACTCTTCTCAGGTGTGCAGGAGTCAGGATAATTATATAAAAGGTGTGGCAGATAAGCAGAATCTTGCAAATATTTAGTCATGCACTTAATAGCGATTTAAGATAATTTCACTATATTTGCATGGATTAAGTTAAAAAAGATATGGAAACTATCATTAACATCTTCGCGCTTCTGGGTTCGCTCGGCCTCTTCCTCTTCGGTATGAAGATAATGAGCGAGGGCCTGGAGAAGTTTGCAGGCGAACGTCTGCGCAGTATTCTGGCATGGATGACCAAGAACAGGTTCATGGGTGTGCTCACTGGTGTCACGCTCACAGCACTCATCCAGTCGTCCTCCGCTACTACCGTTATGGTGGTGAGCTTCGTAAATGCAGGTCTGATGACCCTCTCCGAGGCTATCGGTGTCATCATGGGTGCCAACATCGGTACCACCGTCACCGCATGGATCATCACGGCAGTAGGCTTTAAAGTGGACATTGCCGCCTTTGCCATTCCTCTGCTTGCCGTGGGCATGCCGCTGATTTTCTCCAGCAAGGGCAACAGAAAGAACCTGGGCGAGTTCATCTTCGGCTTCTCGCTGCTGTTCCTGGGTCTTGAATACCTGAAGGTAAACGCCGAGGGTATGCACGTGGACACCATCGTAAGCAGTCTGGTAACATACATCCCCTGTGACTCTTTCTTCGGCACGGTTCTGTTCGTTATCCTTGGTGCAGTCATCACCATGGTGGTGCAGTCATCTTCTGCAGCAATGGCTATTACCCTGATGCTTCTGGCCATGGACATCCCCGGGTTCGGCTTTGTACAGGCAGCTGCCTTGGCAATGGGCCAGAACATCGGTACCACCATCACCGCCTTCATGGCTTCGCTTGCCGCCAACACACAGGCACGCCGTGCTGCCATGGCACACCTGCTGTTCAATGTGATTGGTGTGCTGCTGGTACTGCCCGTCTTCACCTATGCCTGCGACGGTGTCACCTATATTACCACAGAGTTGCTGGGTCGTGCCGATGACGATACCACATGGAAACTTTCCACCTTCCACACCCTGTTCAACCTCATCAACACCTGCATCCTGATAGGTTTCGTGGCACAGATCGAGAAGCTGGTTTGCCTGCTCGTTCCCCAGAAGGAGGCAGAGGAGGAATACCGTCTGCAGTACATCTCTGCAGGTATGCTCTCTACTGCCGAACTTAGCATCATGGAGGCACAGAAGGAGATCAACAGCTATGCCGAGCGCTGCAACCGCATGGTAGGTTTTGTGAACGACCTGATGAAGGCAGAGAAGGACGATGATTTCAACAAGATTTTCTCTCGCATAGAGAAGTACGAGAACATCACCGACAACATGGAGGTGGAGATTGCCAACTACCTGCACAAGGTGAGCGAAGGCCGCCTGAGCATAGAGTCCAAGATGGAGGTTATGCGTATGCTGCGCCAGATCACAGAACTGGAGAGCATTGGCGACTCCTGCTACAATCTGGCACGCACACTCAACCGCCATCGCCAGAACTGCACCGACCAGTTCACCGAACTGCAGCTCTCCAACATGCACAATATGCTGGATATGGTTAGTAAGGCAATGCAGCACATGGCCAGCATCGTAGAGGCTATCCTCTCTGGCAACCATGTCGACTACAACACCTCTTACAACCTGGAGAACGAGATCAACAACTACCGCAAGCAGCTGAAGAACCGCAACCTTCAGGATGTGGATGCCAAGCTCTACAGCTATCAGTTGGGCGTGTTCTACATCGACTTCATCTCCGAGTGCGAGAAGCTGGGCGACTACATCCTCAACGTCGTTCAGGCAACAAAGGCAGAGAAGGTGTAAAAAGAAAAGCACAGTCAATTACAATAGCAAGCCTATCCCAGTCGTGTGGGGTAGGCTTTTGCTATTGTACGGCAAGCTTTAACCCATCTTTCCTGTGAGATAAGCCTTGGTGCGCTCGTCCACAGGGGTGGAGAACATGGTGGCGGTATCGCCGTATTCTACCAGTTCGCCAAGGTACATGAACATGGACTTTGATGATATACGCATTGCCTGCCCCATGTTGTGGGTAACGATAAGTATGGTCACCTCTTTCTGAAGTTCCAGGAGCAGTTCCTCGATGTGCTTGGTGGCTATGGGGTCAAGAGCCGATGTAGGCTCGTCCATCAGCAGTACATCGGGCTTCATCGCCAAGGCACGGGCAATGCACAGACGCTGCTGCTGACCACCCGACAGGAAGGTGCCTTTCTTGTTAAGCACATCCTTCACCTCGTCCCACAAGGCCACACTTTTCAGGCACCGCTCCACCGTGGCATCCTTTTCTGCCTTGGACAGACGGATGCCATTGAGCGCATACCCCGAGAGTACATTGTCGTAGATGCTCATTGTGGGAAAGGGAGCAGGGCGCTGGAAGACCATGCCCACCCTGCGACGCACGTCTATGGGTTCCATGGAGAGGATGTTTTCCCCGTTCAGCAGTATTTCCCCGTCGACACGTATGTTGGCATAAAGGTTGTGCATAAGGTTTACAGCACGCAACAGCGTTGACTTTCCGCACCCCGAAGGTCCCATGATGGCGGTGATGGTGTTTCTTTCGATAGCGGCCGACACATACTTTACCGCCATTGTCTGCTTGGTGTATGACACGCAAGTCTTCTTGAATTCAAGTATAGGTTTTACTGGTTCCATTTCTTTGCAAGGTATTTGGCTGTTAGATTCAGTGTAAGTACGAATAAGACCAGGAAGAGCGATGCGCCCCATATCAACTCCTGAAGGTTGGGGTCGTTGAAGAATTCCCAAATGAGCAGAGGCACTGCCGAGATGGGCTTGTCAACAGAGAAGCGCACAAGCGAGCAGCCAAGGGCAGTGAACATCAGGGGTGCCGTCTCGCCGATAACTCTGGAGATGGCAAGCAGCACACCGGTGAAGATGCCTCCGAAGGCGGCTGGCAACTGCACCTTCATCATGACACGCGCATTGTTGCCACCCAGTGCCAGGCCTGCCTCCCTGAGCGATGAGGGGAGAATTTTCAAGGTCTCTTCTGTTGAACGTATGATAAGCGGAAGCATCATAATGCATAGCGCCACACTGCCTGCTATGGCCGAATAGCCCTTCATGGGTACTACGACCCAGATATAGGTGATGATGCCAATAATCACCGACGGTGTGCCCTGCAGAAGGTCGGTAAGATAACTTACTGCCTGAGCGAAGCGGCTCTTGCTGTTCTCTGCCAGGAATGCACCGCACAAGATACCCGTGGGGACGGCAACGGCAACGGCCATGCCCAGCATTATCATCGTGCCAATGATACCGTTGGCAATGCCACCAGGGATGGGCTTGCCTGCCTTGATGGCCTTCATGGCCTTATAGGCCGTAGGGGTAGGCTCGGTAAAGAACGACCACGACAACTGGTCGTAACCACGAATTATCACCTCTCCCAAAATGGCAAGCAAAGGAACTGCTGTAAGCATGGCAAGAAAGCATACGCCCCATAGCATAAGTTTGTCCTTTGCCAACCGGTTTCTAAGTTTGAATGTAGTCATATTCTTGCACGTTTAATCATTATCTTTCCCACCATATTGATTGCTGCGGTTATCAGGAAAAGAATCAGGCCGATGGCAATGAGCGATGAGAGGCGCAAATCATCTGCCTCGCCAAATTGGTTGGCAATGATTGATGCCATCGAATTGCCCGTGGAGGTTATAGAATTGGGGATATTATTGGTATTGCCAATGAGCATGGTCACCGTCATTGTCTCGCCCAAGGCACGGCCTATGGCAAGGACGTACGAGGAGAAGATGCCCGAACCTGCAACGGGGAATATCACCTTGCGCACAACCTCGGCTCTCGTTGCTCCAAGGCTGTATGCACCCTCCTTAAGGTCGTTGGGAACCATCTTTATGAACTCGGCACTGAGCGATGCTGCATAGGGGATGATCATGATGGCCAGCACCAATGAAGCGGTGAGTATGCCCGACCCCTGTGGCGAAATGTTGAGAGCCATAATGACAGGACGCAAGGTGTAGAATCCCCACAAGCCATAGATGATGGAGGGAATACCTGCCAGCAAATCGGTTACGGTACTGAGCACAGCAGCAACCTTTGTACCCTTGAAGTACTCGCCCACGAACAAGGCAACGGGGAGTGAAAAGGGTATGCAGAAGATGAGGGCCAGGAGTGTAGTGAGCAGTGTGCCCGTGATGAATGGCAATGCCCCATACTGCTCGGCACCCTCGGTGTAGTTCCACTCCGATGAGGTGAGGAACCTGAAGAACCCGAAATGCTCGAAAGCATCGTAAGCATCAGTGACGAGGGCGTAAACCACGCCCCCGCACACTACTGGTACTACCAATGCCGCTATAAAAAGGAAACCTCTGTATAGTTTGTCATTCATAGTTTTATGATTGTTACAGTATTGTCATTCCATCATAGGTTACCGTATGCAGGTTCTTCATGCTCTGCTCCCTGGCCTTCTGTGGAAGCGGTGCATAGTGTACCTCTGAGGTAATGCCCTGTGCCTCGTCCGAGAGGATGTACTTCAGGAGGTCGAGCGTGGCAATAGCCTGCTCCTTTGAGCGGTCGGAGTAGTTCTGCTCCTTGTAGATAATCATCCATGTGAATGTGGAGATGGGATAAGCACCCTGCGCATCAGAATTGGTGATTGAGCAACGTGTGTCGGCAGGGATTTCTCCGGAAGCGGCTGCCGAGATGCTTGCTGATGCAGGCTCTACAAACTCGCCCTGCAGGTTCTGGACCTTTGCGTATGCTATCTTCTGTGCAAAGGCATACTCCGACCCAACATAGCCGATAGAGTTCCTCGTCTGCTTGATTACACCAGCCACACCAGGATTGCCCTTCGCCGCCTGCCCTGAGGGGAAGTTTACCGACTTGCCGGCACCGAACTTCTCTTTCCACATGGGGCTGGCCTTTGTAAGATAGTCGGTGAAGACGAAGGTAGTGCCCGAACCATCTGAACGGAATACGGGTATAATAGCCTCGGCAGGGAGTTGTGCATTGGGATTGAGAGCGGCCAGGCGCTCGTCGTTCCACATCTTTATATTGCCAGCGAAAATATCGGCAATCATCTCGCCAGAAAGGTTGAGTTCGCCTACTCCCTCAAGATTATAGGAAAGAACCACTGCACCCATACAGGTGGGGACATGAAGCACCTCGGGCATATCGGCCATCTCCTTGTCCGTGAGGAAAGCATCGCTTCCGGCAAAGTCAACGATCTTGTCGCGCAGGTTGCGCACACCGCCACCCGAACCTATGCCTCCGTATGCCACGGCATCGCCATTTGCCTGGGCAAACTGCTCAAAGACCACATTATAGAAAGGCAGAGGAAATGTTGCACCTGCACCGGAAAGTTCCTGTGCCTCACGTCCGTCGGTGGAGGTGTTGCCTCCGCATGATGCCGCTATCATGGCAAGCAGCATCGTCATAATGACTGAAAAAGTCTTTTTCATTGTTCTGTCTTGTTTTGATTGTTTTACATTAAATGCCGAAATAGCAACTCACGTAGGCAGAATAGCGGTTGTCCGCACCGTCGGCCTTGGGCATGCTCATGCGGAAGTTGGGGGCCACCTTGACATACTTGCCCAACTTGAACTGGGCGCCCAGAATGGCCGAGGATTCGTCCTTCTCCACGTTCCACTTGTCTTTGGAATAGACATCGTCGAAGCGGGCGTAGAGGTCTGCGCACTTGGAGAGTCTTGCAGAGGCAAACACCGAATAGCCGTACTGGTCGGCATCCTTCTTGTAGGAGGCATTCCACATGTGGCTGTACTCGGCACCTATGGTAAACCTTTCCGTCTTGTAACCCACGAAGGCGGCCATGTTCACGGTGTTCTTCTTGCCCTCCTCGGCCGCCTCGTTCAAACCTCCGTACAGACGGATTTGAAAGCCCTTAACGGGTGTCAGCGTCATGCCCAAGCCATAGTTGAAACCATCCTTCACCTGAATATTCTTGTACCCCTCGCCATTCACTATGATGGCATCGGCAGAAATCCAGTCGGCGAACTTATACGATGCAGAAACACCAAGGTCGGCACTGCTTCCGAACTTGTACTTGTCCTGGAAGGACTTCATCACATAGCGGTAGCCCCAGAACTTTTCCTGGAAGTTGAACTGTGTGGTGGAAATAAGGCCGCCTGCCAGTGTCAGTTTGCCCTTCTTCCATTGTATTAGGGCATTCTTCACATAGAAGATACGGTGGTAGTCGTCTACCTTGGAGGACTTGCCTATGTCGGCCACGCCCTTCACGCTCAATCCCTTGCCCAGGTTGTACTCGTAACCCAGATAACTTCTCTCCAACTCAAACCCGCGGTCGTCGTTCTCTGCACCGAAACCCGTGTGCAGGTTGGCAAACACCTGGATGATGGGCTTGCCCTTGGGTTCTTCCTTCACTTTGGTATCCTGGGCCTGTGCCACGATACCCATGCCGGCAAATGCCATGGCAATAAACATTCTTCTTTTCATAGTTTACGGTGTCCGTTTCTTGTTTGGACACCGCAAAAGTAGAGGTATAATGTTTCAGTTTTGTTTCAAAAAAGTTAGGTTTGAGTTAAAACCCAATCGGCCATGGAAGATGTTACATTTTTATTAAATCTCCAGATAGGCGGTACATGGTATGCTTTTTCTCCGTAATTTTGCATCGCAATAATATTATATATAAGGTATGGACACAACAACGAGACGCATACTCATCGTGGACGACGAGGAGACGTTGTGCGAGGTGCTGAAACTGAACCTTGAGAACGAGGGCTACGACGTGGACACGGCCTTCAGTGCCGAGCAGGCTCTGACCTACGACCTGAGGTCCTATTCCCTTGTCCTGCTGGACATCATGATGGGTGAGATAAGCGGCATAAAGATGGCCCGGATGATGAAGGCAGACATCGCCACCGCGGACATTCCCATAATCTTCTGCACGGCAAGGGACAGCGAGGATGATATGGTGATGGGGCTCAACCTGGGGGCGGACGACTACATAGTGAAGCCATATACCGTGCGGAATGTGGTGGCTCGCATAAAGAGTGTGCTCAGGCGCACCTCTGGGCACAAGGTGCCGCAGGCGGCAGCAAGGACAAACTCCCTGGTGGTGGAGGGGCTGCATCTGGACATGGAGTTCAAGCGCTGCACGGTGGACGGCACGGAGGTGAAGTTGACCAGAAAGGAGTTCGAACTGCTGGCATACCTTATCTCCCACCGCGGACGTGTGTGCAGCAGAGAGCAGATCCTGAGCCGTGTGTGGAGCGATGAGGTGGTGGTGCTCGACCGCACCATAGATGTCAACATCACCAGGGTGCGCCAGAAGATAGGTCCCTACGGGGCATACATTGTAACAAAATCCGGATATGGCTATGGCTTTCGCGATTAGACTTTCCTACCACAGGAGGCTCCTGCTCATGCTCCTGTCCTTCTCGTGGACGATAATCCTTCTGTCCATAGGTTACCAGTATGTGAGGGAGAAGCAGTACAAGTCCGACTTCCTCAGCGCCCAGTTGCAACAGTACAACCGCCACCTGCTTGAAACCGTGGAGGAGGGGCTGCCCTACGAGACCTACATCGCCTCGCACGAAAAACCCTTCGACGATTTGCGTGTCTCCGTCATAACTCTGTCGGGTGCCGTGGTTTACGACAACATGATTCCGCTCGACTCCTTGGACAACCACATCGGGCGTCCAGAGATAGCATCCGCACTAAGGCATGGGAGCGGCTACCACATCGGCCGGCAATCGGCAAGCGACGGACGCGAGTACTTCTACTCTGCCACACGTGGCCAGAGGGTCATTGTGCGTACGGCCATCCCCTATTCTGCCACACTCAGAGAACTGCTCCAAGCCGACTGGACCTTCCTCTTTGTGATGATTGCCATCAGTTTGGCCATGAGCATAGCGGCTTATTTCAGCACACGCAAACTGGGCAAGGACATAGAGAGAGTAAACCAGTTTGAGTCCGAACAGGAGAAGAACCGGATTAAGCGCCAACTTAGCAACAACATCAACCACGAACTCAAAACGCCAGTTGCTTCCATGCAGGTATGCCTTGAAACCCTGCTCTCTGGTATAGCCCTGAGCGAGGAAAAGCGCCAGGAACTCATAGCAAGATGCTATGCCCACAACGAGCGTCTGCGACAACTGCTGAACGACATATCGCTAATAACAAGACTGGAGGACGGAAGCCAACTGATCAGCACGGAGAATGTCTGCATAAACAATATCCTGAGGGAAATATCAGAAGAACTGGGTGTGTTGCCTCCGGAAGAGCGCCTTGAACTGCACATCAGTTTCAACGAGGAGGTTACGCTTGCCGGCAATAATTCTCTAATAGGCTCCATCTTCAGCAACCTGACCAAGAATGCCATAGCATATTCCGGTGGCAGGAACATATATATCACCCTTCTGGAGAATACCGAAAAACTATGCCGTATCAGGTTTGAAGACGACGGACAAGGAGTTGCCCCCCAACACCTAAGCAGGCTATTCGAGCGCTTTTACCGCATAGACAAGGGACGCTCGCGCAAATTGGGCGGCACCGGCCTTGGTCTTTCCATCGTAAAGCATGCCGTCCAGTTCCACGGCGGAACCATCATGGCAACCAACAGACCTGAAGGAGGCCTGCGCTTTGATTTTACCTTGATGAAACAATAAATAAACGGTGAGCGGGTGAGAGGTGAGCGGTGAGCGGTAGGGACGCTGCGTGCAGCGTCCGCCTTGTTTTATCGCTCGTAGGGTGAGAGGTGAGAGGTTAGGCCCCCCTCAATCCCCCTGCAGGGGGAGGAGATGTGGGCGGTGAGGACCCTCCCCCAACCTCGCCACAAGGGCAAACAAGGTCTTTAGAAGATGGACTGAATGTCCATCTGTGCCTTGTGAGGGGAGCACACTCCTGTGCGACGCGCGGACAGGAGTATAATCTACTGTTTGATGTGGGCATTAGTCAGTTGTAACTACTCCCTCCCATACAGGGGAGGGCTGGGGAGGGGTCCGTCCTTTCTCCCGTTTCCCCTACCACCCCATAACAATGCAGAGTACAGAAGAGAAGTGTGCCACAGCACCAAGGAGCACGAAGATGTGCCAGATGGCGTGATAGTGGGGACGGTCGTCGTGAGCAAAGAAATAGGTTCCTGCGGTGTAGAGCAGTCCCTCTGCCAGAATGCCGGCAATGGAGTAGACGGAAAGGCGCTGGTAGACGCTATCGGCTATGAACAGACCGCTCCATCCCATAAAGAGATAAAGTCCGAGGGAGAGGCGTGGATATTTGCCTATGGCAATGAGTTTGTACACCACACCGGCTATGACAAAGGCCCATTGCAGGCCAAAGACCAGCCATCCCTGCCATCCTCCCACCACACCAACGGCTATGGGGGTGTACGAGCAGGCTATCATCACATAGATGCTGATGTGGTCGCACTTGCGGAAGGCGTTCTTCACCTTGCCGGGGGGCAGCATGTGGTAGACGGTGCTTGACAGGAACATCAGGAACATGCCCACAACAAAAAAGATGACGCCAAAGGACATCTGCCATCCCTGTGCCGTGGCTGGCCAGATGAGCCAGATGCAGCTCAATGCAAACACGACACCAGCCAGGTGTGTCCAGCTGTTGCCGTGCTCAAAGGGAACTTCTTTCATTAGAATTCGAATTTCTCAATCTTCAGTTGACCGCAATCCAGGAGAATGCTTGCATACTCCTGGAACTCGGGTGTCTGTTCGTGCAAGTCGAGTGATGCCTGGTCTTCCCAGGTCTCGCAAAACATGAACACATCGGGGCGTGTGGCGCTCTCAAAGACATCGTATGCCTTGCAACCCTGGTGCAACTGACTCTTGGCTGTGAGTGCCATAGCAGCAGCCAAAGCCTCATCATAACGGCCCTCATTGGCCTGGAAGAAACAATTTAATCGTAACATAGCTGTATTTGTTTTATTGGTTCAAAGTTTGGACAGGAATTTCTCCTTGTTTATAATGTAGCGGACGTGGTCGCCTTCGCCGATGAGGCCTTGCTCGTCGTGGGCTTCAACGTGGAAGGTGAGCTTGCGGCCCTCGCGGGAGAGCAGGGTGGCCGTGGCAGAGACATTTTTGCCCAAGGCTGTTGGCCTCACATGGGAGACGGAGATATGGCTTCCCACGGTGGATTCGCCCTCTGCCAGTTCGCCCTGCACGCATAGCATGGCGGCATTCTCCATCAGTGCCACCATCATGGGAGTGGCCAGTACGGGGAGGTCACCGCTTCCTACGGTACAAGCCAGATGCTTCTCCTCCACGATAATTGTACTTGTATATGTCATTGGATTTAGGATTTCATTAATTTCAGCACAGTAATCATACTTCACCGGTGCTTTGTAGACATTGTATCCTAATGCCTTGGCTGCATCCACATTGGCCTGGGCATCGTCGATGAAGAGGCATTCCTCGGCCTTGGCACCAAGCTGTTCCAGTACGGCAAGGAAGATGTCGTCGTTGGGTTTGGCCATGTGCATTTCCTGAGAGAGGAAGAGGTGGTCGAAGTAGTCCTCGGCCATGCCCCCGAAATGCTTCTCGGCAATATGCACCCAGTGCGCCTCGTTGGTGTTGGACAAGAGGTGCACCTTGTAGCCCTCTGCCCTCAGTTGCCTGATAAACTCCAGTTTGCTGGCAGGTATGTCCAGCAGGCAGTCGTTCCATGCCTCCAGCACCTGCTCGGCGGTGGTGCCGGGGTGGCAGAACTTCTGTATGCCGGAAACGAAGTCCTCTGTGGAGATGTCTCCCGTCTGATACAGGTCCATGGCACCGTTTGCCACCAACCCGTCGCATAGCGTGGCCTTGGCCCTTCCGTTCTCTGCACCTGCAGAATCGGGACGTTGTAGAATCACGCTGGGGTCGGCACCTAAGGTGCGGAAACTCTCCAGGCATCGCGGCATGTCCAAGTCTATGAGCACACCGCCCAGGTCGAATATAACGTGCTTAATCATAGAGTTCCAGGTATTCGTAAGTATTTCCCACGATGGACAGGTATCGCTCAAAGTCCTCCTTGGCTATCACCACCGTGCCACGGCAATCGTTGGGGTGAAAACTAAGCGTACTGGCCTCCTGAAGCGTTGCGTCCAAAAACAGGTGCACATGATGCTCCTCGTCGTTGATAAGGCCGAAGGGCGACACACTGCCCGGTTCAAGGCCCAGGTATTTCATCATACGCTCGGGCGAAGCAAAGGACAGTTTGCCAGGTGCCGCCAAGCCACGGCTCTGCAAGGCCGCCTTTAGGCGCTGCTCCAGGCTATGTATGTCCAGATTGTGGTCGCAATGGTAGCACACCAGATAGTGGCGGGTGCCCTTGTGGTTGCGCAGGAATATGTTCTTGCAATGCACGCTCCCGTCGTCCTTCCACCAACGCTTTGCCTCCTCAATGGTCTTTCCCTCGGGATGGTTGTAGCTGCTGAAAGGTATGTCGTGCTCGCGCAGAAAGTTGAGTACTGTCTCTTCTCGTGTCATAAATTTCTTTTTATGCCTCAAAGATACAGACTTTTGCCCGTTCCTCCTAACGGCATCATGATTTTTTGTTGAAATATCATTATAATTAAACTATACATTCAAAATAGAGAGGGATTTTATTGAGCTGGCACTTCTACAAGAGGCTCGGAATGGCCGCATGTGAAAAGCGGCGGGCCTTTCTGTGGTCCGCCGCTTTATGTATTAGGGGATATTACAGTCCCAGTTCCTTGATAATGTTCTTGCCACCGCCCCAACGGTCGATAATCCATAGAACGAAGCGTATGTCAACACCAATGCAACGCTGAAGAGCAGGGTCGAAGCTGATGTCGCCAGCCATGGCTTCCCAGTTGCCGTCGAAGGCAAGGCCAATAACATGGCCGTTGGCATCGAACATGGGCGAACCGCTATTGCCGCCAGTGATATCGTTGTTGCTGAGGAAGCAGAGCTGCATCTGCTTGGTCTTCTTGTCCTTGTATTTGCCGAACTTGCCCTTCTTGAGAAGTTTTGTTATCTCGGGTTCCATAACATAGTCGGCAATCTCGTTCTGCTGGGCAATCTTGTCCAAAAGGCTTTGGCTATTTGTGAAATAGTTATAGTGTGTTCCGCCTGCGGTATAGTCCTTGATGGAACCGTAGGACAGGCGCATGGTCATGTTGGCATTGGAGTAGTGGCTCTTTTCGCTATCCATCTCCATGATGGCCTTGGTGAGCAAACGCTCGTTGAAATCTATTACATGCATGGTGTTCCTTACCTGTGCAATGAGCGAAGCGTAGGCTTCCAAGATGTCGTTGGTATAACAGATAGCCATATCTGTTTCGCGCAAGGTGCTGTCGGCCATAACCTTTGCCACGCAAGTAGTGTCGAGCAGGCATGTTTTTGCAAAGATATCTTTGGCATATGCCATGGTGGAACCATCGTAGATGCTATCTATCAAAGTGTAGAAGGCAGGCAGGTGCTCGCCCTTTGACCATTGGCGGTAGTTCTCCAGCAATGTGCCCATTGTCTCTTCGTCCACACGAGGCTCGTAGTCCTTGTATATTGCTTTCAAGTTGCTGATGCACAATGCAGCATCCTCTTCGTTGGCATCATAGGGCAGACGTGCCACGCGGCTGGCAATGTTGCGCAATTCTATGCCGCGCAGGAAGGTTTCGCTGAAATATGTCAGCAATGCCATCTTGTGCTTACGTTCGGTATAGGCCTTTTCCAGTGTGGGAAGCACAGAACCATACTCTGCTTTCCGTGCCTCGTTTTTAACGAACCATTGGCGCAGTTTTTCCTCCGTCTGTTGCTTTTGCCCCACAACGTCGAGGTCTTTCACTGCCTTGTTCATACCTATTGAGTTCTTCCAATAGTTGCTGCTGCTGGCCCATTTGCTGGAATACTTCAACTCGATGGTGCGATCTTCGTCCATCCAGTGTTTCCATACATTTTGCTTGGCGGTACGTACGTCTATTACGGCCTGATTTGTAGCCTCGGTACGCTCTATTATTCCCCATGATGAAAGATAGCGGTCGGTACTGCCAGGATAACCAATGGTCATGCAATAGTCGCCAGGAGCATAGCCCTTGATAGATACGGGAGCATATCCAGGAGTCTTCAGAGGTACGTTATCTTCGCTATATTCAGCGGGAGTGCCGTCGGGTTTGGCGTAGATACGGAACATGGAGAAGTCGCAGGTTTGGCGAGGCCACATCCAGTTGTCGGTGTCGCCACCGAACTTGCCCAGGGTCTCCGTGGCGGTGAATACCAGACGTATGTCGTGGTATACCTTGTAGAAGTTGGCATAGAAGGCATTGCCGCCATAGTACGAAGCCACACGACATTCCAATCCCTCGTTGGCATTGTTGAACTCCTGTTCCAGCGCATTGCAAATGCTATCAGCGTAGGCGCTTTCTACCTGTGCCGAATCCATCGCTCCAGCCTTTTCCTTATAAAGACGTGACAGTTCCTTGTTGACACGTTCGGTGCAATCCTCCACTCTGTCCAGGAAACGTACATAGAGCCCGTGTGCAGGACGTTCCTGTTCACGTTTCTTTGCTACGAAGCCATTCTTCAGTATATCGTCCTCGGGAGTAGATAATGCCTGAATGGCACCATAGCCACAATGGTGGTTGGTGAAGAACAGGCCTTCGGGAGATACTACCACACCCGAGCAGAAGTCGCCCAAGTTGATGACAGCATCTTTTAGGCTACGGCCATTGGGATTGTAAAGTTGTTCGGGTGTCAGCGTCAGCCCCAATTCCTTCATCTTCTGGGCCGTCTTGGGGTTGATGTTTGAGAGCATCCACATACCCTCGTCGGCACTTGCAAGGAGCGAGCACATCACCGCCGTCAATGTCAATAAAAATTTACGCATAGATTTATACATTATTTATTCTG
>JAZRIA010000123.1:0-2334 GCA_045645045.1 Bacteroidaceae bacterium
CGCTTCTCTGCCCATGCCGGCTATCATCTGATGGTTGCAATCGGCATTGTAGCCACATCGCTGGTATTCATCTTCCGCAGGCAGATAACCGGTGTGTTCGTTTCCAACGACGACCCCATCCTGTTTGCCACCATCTCCTCCACCGTGGTGTCCATGGTATGGCCCATGATATTCTACCAGGTGGGCGACGGCATGCAGACGTGCTACGTGAATGCCCTTCGTGGCATAGGCGACGTGAAGAAACTCATGAAATACTCCTTCATCAGCTTCGGCCTTGTAACCATACCGCTCAGTTACCTGTTCGGTATCATCATGGACGGTGGTGCCACAGGCATCTGGTGGGGCTTCCCCTTCGGTCTCACTTTGGTGGGCATATTGTATCTCCGCCGCTTCCTCTATCACCTGAAACGCAATGGACTTTAACCTTTTTTTAATCTGCAATTGCCTCATCTTTTTCCAAAAAGTGCTAACTTTGCACGCGATTAGTTAAAACATTAAGGTAAAAGATTTATGGCAAAGATTACAAAAGAGGCTGCCTTGGCTTATCATGCCGAGGGCAAGCCTGGCAAGATAGAGGTAGTTCCCACAAAACCTTACAGTACACAAACCGACCTTTCCCTGGCATACTCGCCAGGTGTGGCAGAGCCTTGTCTGGAGATTCAGAAGAATCCCGATGATGCCTACAAGTACACCAGCAAGGGCAACCTTGTGGCGGTGATAAGCAACGGTACCGCCGTACTGGGCCTTGGCGACATAGGTGCTGTAAGTGGCAAGCCCGTAATGGAGGGTAAGGGCCTGCTCTTCAAGATTTATGGCGGCATTGATGTGTTCGACATTGAGGTGAACGAGAAGGACCCCGAGAAGTTCATCCAGGCGGTTAAGGCCATCGCCCCCACCTTCGGCGGTATCAACCTGGAGGATATCAAGGCACCCGAGTGCTTCGAGATAGAGCGTCGCCTGAAGGCAGAACTGGACATCCCCGTAATGCACGACGACCAGCATGGCACGGCCATCATCTCCAGTGCAGGTCTGCTCAATGCCCTGGAAGTGGCTGGCAAGAAGATAGAGGACGTACGCATCGTGGTAAACGGTGCCGGTGCCGCCGCCATTTCATGTACCAAGCTTTATGTGGCCTTGGGTGCACGCAAGGAGAACATCCTCATGCTCGATAGCAAGGGCGTGATTACCGACGAGCGCGAGCGCCTTACTCCCGAGAAGAAGGAATTTGCCACTTCCCGTCGTGATGTGCATACCCTGGAGGAGGCCATTAAGGGTGCCGACGTATTCTTGGGTCTTAGCAAGGGCGGTGTACTCTCGCAGGACATGGTACGCTCCATGGCAGACATGCCCATAGTGTTTGCCCTGGCAAACCCCGAACCCGAGATTACCTACGAGCAGGCCATGGAGGCACGTCCCGATGTGCTCATGTCCACGGGCCGTTCCGACTATCCCAACCAGATAAACAACGTAATCGGTTTCCCCTACATCTTCCGTGGCGCATTGGACACCGCCGCAACCGCCATCAACGAGGAAATGAAGCTTGCCGCCGTGCGTGCCATTGCCGCCCTGGCCAAGAAGCCCGTGCCCGATGTGGTAAATGAGGTGTACAATGTGAACAACTTCACCTTCGGCAAGGACTATTTCATACCCAAGCCTGTTGATCCCCGCCTCATCACCGAGGTAAGCATGGCCGTGGCAAAGGCCGCCATGGAGAGCGGTGTGGCACGCAAGCAGATTACCGACTGGGATGCTTATGCTGCACACCTGAAGAACATCATGGGACAGGAGAGCAAGCTGACCCAGCAGCTCTACGAAACCGCCCGCCGCAATCCTCAGCGTGTGGTATTTGCCGAGGGCATACATCCCACCATGCTCAAGGCAGCCGTGGAGGCTCGCAACGAGGGCATCTGCCATCCCATACTCCTGGGCAACGACGAGATGATAGCCAAGAAGGCGGCAGAACTGGAACTCTCTCTCGAGGGTATTGAAATCATCAACCTCCGTCACGACCGCGAGGCTCCGCGTCGTGAGCGCTTCGCACAGATACTGGCCGAGAAGCGTGCCCGTCAGGGTTACACCTTCGAGGAGGCCAACGATAAGATGTTCGAGCGCAACTACTTCGGCATGATGATGGTGGAGACTGGCGAGGCCGATGCCTTCATCACTGGTGTCTACACCAAGTACAGCAACACCATCAAGGTGGCCAAGGAGGTTGTTGGCATCAAGCCCGGCTACGACCACTTCGCCACCATGCACATACTCAACTCCAAGAAGGGTACATTCTTCATCGGCGACACGCTCATCAACCGTCATCCCGGTACCAACACCCTGGTG
>JAZRIA010000124.1:0-26035 GCA_045645045.1 Bacteroidaceae bacterium
CGAAGTTCGAAGTTTGAATGACGAAGAGCGAGGTTCGAATTTCGAATTACGAAGTCCGAGGTTCGAAGTTCGAATAACGAATGTCGAAGGGCGAATAACGAAGGACGAATAACGAAGTTCGAATTTCGAATAACGAAATCCGACGGTCTCAAGTTTAAACAACTTGCTTTGTCGCTCATCTTCTGGGAAACAAAAGGAGGAAAGCTGCTGCTTTCCTCCTACTCGGTTCATTGTAGCTATATAGAATGTCCTTGTTTGTTTGATTATTCTCCCCAAAGGTTGTCCCATGTGCCTGGGCGTTGTTTGTTGGAGAGGACTTCATAGTCTTCATCGGCTTTCTGGTCATTGCTGTAGCCTATAGTTGCTACGCCAGAAGTGGATATCAGGGTTTCTATCTCCACTTCTATGGTATAGTTTTTTGGACTTATATACGTTTTCTTCATTTCGATGTAAATTATTGTTATCAGTTTTGTTACTTTACTTTAAGGCATAGGTTTATCACACGTACTGCATCGGCTACGTCCACCACACCATCGTTGTTGGCATCGCTCTTTTCATCGTAGGTGGTAGATAGGCATATGTTTATCACACGTACAGCGTCGGCTACGTCCACTACGCCATCACCGTTTGAGTCACCAGTGGGAGTGGTCTGTACATTGGTTTGCGATCCATCTCCTTCCGGTTCTGACGGGTTTATGGGATTGTATTCGAATCTGGCCACCAGTCTCACATCTCCTTCCGGCATGTTGAACGCGTAGCTCAGGTTCTTGCTTTGCAGCACACCGTCCTTATACCATCCCAGGAACGTGTATGTGGAGTTTGCATAGGCAGCCAGGCTTACTGTTTGGTCGTACTTAAAACTCGTGCCGCTCTGCAGGTTGAAGGAGCATGCCGTCAGAGGCTCCGCCACCAGATACAGGCGGTTGTCGCTAATCCATGGCTCGTCTGGCGAAGTAGGAGTATATTCGTAGCAGGCAGTGAAGGTATGTGCATTGTTGTCCATAGTATATTTGGGCGATTGTTCATTGCTGAACCACTCGCCGTCCTTTTCCCAATGCGAGAAGGTATATACGCTGCTGCGTCTGGAACTGCTCAGCTGGACACTCTGTCCCTCCTTGTAGTATCCAGCTCCACTTAGCCACGAAACAGCCTCCGAGGGCCTGCCCAGCACCGTAACCTTGTTGTACTGGTACGGTTCAGCCGGGTTATCGGGGTTAAAGTCTTGAGCTCTCATGGACAGGTGGCTGCCCAGGCAGAGCAGCACACCTATCATGAATCTTATAGTCTGTTTCATAATCCTTCCCTTACTTGATCACCTTGCGGTTGTCCTTGATGTAGACATCGCCCTGT
Source organism: Bacteroidaceae bacterium (assembly GCA_045645045.1). Taxonomy (GTDB): domain Bacteria; phylum Bacteroidota; class Bacteroidia; order Bacteroidales; family Bacteroidaceae; genus Physcousia. The sequence goes on from JAZRIA010000124.1 coordinate 1,351, forward strand.
TCCATCTTCTGCACCTGCTGGCCCTTCACGTTGTAGATGGGGCCGTTGGCATCGTCCTCGCTGCCCTGCACGTTCTCTATGGCAGTGGCATCGCCCTTGATGAAGAGAGTGAAGCGCTTGTCGAATGTGCCAGCCTCTGAGCTGAATTCGTAACCGCCCTTTGTGAGGTCGTGTACTGTGCCGGTGAGGTTGTCCATCAGGCACATGGCCACATCCATGCGGGCAGCCTCTATGGTGTAGGTACCCTTGGATGTTACACTGTAGCCCAGGCTTACGCTGCCCTGAGCCACGGGACGCTCGTTTATGGCATATTTTACGGTCTTGGCATCCAAGGTGTAGAGCTGAGGCACGCCCTGTGTGCTGAACTTGGCGGCATCGCAGGCGGTCTCGTATTCCATGGCGGCACTGTTGTTGAACACCACACGTGTGCGGTCGGTATCCTTGCCGTTGCCCAGTGTCAGGTTCACCAGCAGTCGGCTCGGGTCTATGGCCAGCTTGCTTCTCCTTGCGCTGGCGGCTTTAGCAGCCTCGGCAGCCTGACTGCGAGTCATCTGCTTGTCGGACTTATAGTTCACCTTGTCCTTGCCATTGGGCTTCTGAACGAAGAATGCCTCGAATGGAGCCAGCTGATAGTCATCGTCGCCCGGACGTATGGCAATGTACTTGCTGCCGTCCCACACGGTAATTGGAGCAGAGTAGTCCTCGCTGTTCACCTCGTAGTAGCTGAGGTATGGATTGCCCACAAAGTTCCAGCTGGCATCGTGCGTGTTCTGTGTTATGTGCTCCACCAGTTCGTTGTACTTGTCCTCCTTCTTTATCTTGCCGTTCTTGGCAGAGAGCACCAGCACATCGTTCTTGCTGCACTGGAAGATGTAGCCTGTGGCTGCCTTCAGGAAGTTGCCGTTTCCGTCCGAGGTAACGTTCTTCCATCCGCCCTTGCCGTTCTTGGCACGCTCCTCGCCGTCGTAGTAGCGGAACACCCATTCTGCACCGCCTTCGCAACGGATATCCTCTGCCCTTACATCGAAGGGGAAGCAGAAGAAGTACCAGCGTCCGCCAGTCACGTTGATGCGGAAGTTCAGTTTCTCGGCATTAACCTCACCGTTACCGTCCACTATGATTGAACCGCCGTTCTCGCCGTTGTGCTCTATGTCCACATCGCCCAGATTCTGCTTCACATCGTCCTCAACGATAATACCAGAGTTGTCGCCCATCTCGGCATCGGGATTATCGTCTCCCTCGCCTTCTATGCTGCCAGTGTTTTCGTCCAGCACCTTGTCGCCCTCCAGGTAGAAGTTGTCGTATGGTTCGTCGAATTCTGCAAAACTGAGGAATTGGCTCCACTGGGTATCATAGTAGTAATCCCAGTAGCTTACCTTGGGCGCATGCAGCGTGCCTATGAAGTTGTTGCCGTCTTTGGTGAATGTCTCCTGTGAGATGCTGAATGGTTCTACTACGTAGACGTAGACATCTTTTAGGTTACCGCATTCACTGAAAGCGTACTGTCCTATCGTGCGGACAGAACTGGGGATGCGGATTTCCTTCAGGTTACTACAATAGTTGAAGGCTTCGTAAGAAATGTTTCTCAATGTCGGCGGCAAGATTATGTTCGTAAGCCCGTCACAGTTATAGAAGGCCCATGAACCAATTGATGTCACTCCCTGTGGAATGGTTACCGATGTAAGTCTGCGACAGTATCGGAAGGCATCAGAACCAATCTCTGTCACTCCCTGTGGAATGGTTACTGATGTAAGTCCGCTACAGCCATAGAAGGCATATGAACCAATTGATGTCACTCCCTCTGGGATGACAATCTCCTTCAAATAGTCATTCTCGGCAACACCATAATAACCTAAGGTTCCTTTAAGGTTCTTGGGCAATGCAAGTGTATGCAACTTGCAGTTATACAAGCCATATCCGGGGAAGATGCTGTCCTCGGTATGGTAACCAGTATAATGTTCATACTTGTTATGCACAATGGTTGCCTCACTAAGATTGAGATGACGCAGCAGTGGCATCTTGTTGCGAAGAATCATAAAGTCGTAACTGTTGATTGTGCCACTGATGGTAAGGTCTGTAACAAGTTTCAGGTTCTCGTCGCCTATGGTAACCTGCAGGTCAGACTTGTCGCTTGCTGCAGAGAGTGCTACATCCTGCACATTCACATCGTCCTTTGCAATCCTATCCTTCATGTCAGCCCATTTTGGTGCAGCGCAATAGTCGTCATAGTTGGCTGCGGGTACTACGAACCAGGCGTTCGAAGAGAAAGCACCTGTAGAAGTAAGGGTTGGTGGAGTGGTTGCTGACATTTTTACCTCGCAACTTGCAGAACTAAAGGCATATTCTCCTATTGAAGTGACAGATGCAGGAATGTTGATGGATGCAAAGTTCGTAATTCCATAAAAAGCGTAGTCCTTAATCTCTGTAACAGTATTGGGTATTTCCAGGTCAGTAATCAATATCCCGTTCAGGAAAAGGCTGTCTGCATAATAAAGGGGGGTGCTTCCAGTAGTATAGAAAGCAATATTACACCAATCCTCTATGCTGGAAATATAAACAGATTTTAGTCCGCTACAGTAGGAGAAGGCCTCATCACCAATCTCTGTTACTCCCTGTGGAATGGTTACTGATGTAAGTCCTCTACAGCCAGCGAAGGCTTCTGATCCAATCTTTGTCACTCCCTGTGGAATGGTTACCGACGTAAGTCCGCTACAGCCATTGAAGGCATATGAACCAATTGATGTCACCTTATATTCGACGTCATTATAAGTTACTGTTTCTGGTATTACAACATCACCACTATAGGAGTTATAGTTATAGTCCTTGTAGGTAACATAAACAGAGTTAGAACTATTAGTGCCATAATAAATACCATCCACCTCAAAACTGTAGGCGTTTGCCGTGATGCAACATAGCAGCATGGCCACTATGGTTGCGAAATACTTTAGTGTCTTCATATCTTTTAGTTATTTTGTTTACTGAATTACTACCTTGTTTCCGTTCACGATATAAACGCCTTTCTGCAGTTTCTGCACAAGGCGACCGGAAAGGTCAAAGATTTCCTTGTTTTCCGTTCCCAGTTCTCCAATTTCCGCTTCCTGGATGCCCGTTTCATCGCCAGAAATGCGGATAGCGCGGGCGGAGGCGCCATCGGGCAACTCCACATAGCACTTGCCGGAAGGGACAACAAAGGGAGTTTCGCCCACCTGGTGGAACATGACTCCGCTGCCCTGGTTTTGCATCACATAGGTGGTGGTGCCAATGAGTTCCGTCTGCACCAGTGTGCCCACCAGATGGCCCTGCCTGGATATGCCGCCCTCGGGATAACCGCTGGCATCCACAGTGCCGCTGAGAGTGCCGGAGAATCCATCCTGGCTGTACAGGATGTAGGGCTGGTAAGCCTCCATGCGCTGTGCCCTGGTGAGGAGAATGGCCTCGTTGGTGTAGGCATCGCAGGTATATGCCTGGAGCGAGCCGTCGGCAGGCAGGTCGTAGTTGAAGGGCAGAATGCATGTGCCGAACTTGTTGGTGGCAGAAACCTTCAGGCTGAGGGTACTGGTGCTGCTTGCCTGGACCGATGTGCTTGTGTACTCCTGGGGGTAGTACTTCACTTCGTCTGGTGTTACCAGCAGAGCCTTTACTCCTATTTCTACATTACCGGGCTTCAAGTAGGGAGAGGCCTGGACAATGACGTGGCACAGTGCGCCGGAGGCGCTTGTCAAGGTTTTGTTTAGATTGGAGCTGCAGATGATTCTCAGCACATTGCCATTCAGACTGGATACCAAAGAGTGGGAATAGGTTTTCTTGCCGAAAGCGCTTTTTGTGAAAGGGTAAATGTCGTTTCCATCAAATGCATAATCGTCGTTGGCCATAAACACACTGGGCACCCCGTCGGCAAAGACAACAGAAAGACCATCGGGCATTGTGATGTCTATCTGGTAGGCCGTATAAAGGACCTCGGAACCCTGCAGGGAGATGGTGAAGAAGGAAACATCCTCGCCATATCCGCTTATGCCCGGTTTTACCGTCAGTTCGCTGAGAACCACCTTGTCGGTAGTAGTTTCGTCTGCCCAGATGTTCACCGCAGATAGCATGAGGGCAAGCAATAAAAGTAGTTTTGTCTGTTTCATAAGCTTATTGATTTTTATTCCGATACCAATAGATTATAGACCCTAAAACAGTCCATTGTGCCATTGGCCCCGGAGTGGCGGTTATTCAATAAGGTTATGACATAAAGACAAAAAAAGCGTGGAGCCAGTCCTGATGCTCGTTCCACGTTCTGAAGGCTCTCGCATTGCCCAATCCGTCCGAAACGAGCAACGCTGAAAGCCCCACACCGATGTATATATAGCCACCTATGCCTGCAGACCATGACCTACAGAGCATGCTGGCGCTTATAAACACCACCTGGAGCGTTTCCCGTTGCTTTGTTTTCGACGGATTTTAGAACTTGCGAGATTCTCAGAACGTCAAAACCAAAGCGTACAGTAACGCCTTTTCTATATTTATGCGCCCAACCCACCATCTGCCCACTGGGGGGGCTTTCAGCATGAGTTTGACGAAACAAAGTTACTGTTTTTTTACATAAAGCAAAAAGTTTTAGCAAAAAAAGATTGGTATAGAGCCGGTTTCGTACAAAAACGCGGGTGGATGGGCAGTGGTGCTGGGGTGTATTGCAGATAAAAAAAGGTTCATCCTCGTGGTGGAGAGGATGAACCTGAATATTTTTGATTTACTTATCCGGCAGATTACTTGTTCATAATCTTCTTGCCTTCCTTGATAACGATACCCTGCTGGGTTTCCTCTACGCGTACACCTGCAGTATTGAATGCAGGAGCCTTCTCTGCATCAGCGGCACCGACACCGTTGATTCCGGTCTCACCGCCATTGAAGTGCAGGAAGAAGCGTCCCTTGGCCTCGCCAGGCATTGCGCTGAAGGTGTATTCGCTGTCGGCAGACAATACGGTGGTCACACCCATTTCGCGGTCTTCCAGTACCACGGTCTTCTCTCCAGCCTGCTTCAGTGCGATGGTGTATACACCCTCGGAAGCGATGGTCATACCCAGTTCCACACAACCGTTGCCCACAGGACGTTCGTTGATGGCCATGCGAGTGTTGCCAACCATGGTGAAGATCTGGCTCACCTCATTGCTCATGGCAGCGAACTTGCTGGCATCGCAGCTCATTTCATAGCCCATAGAAGCCTTCTCGTTCAATACCACACGAGTGCGGTCGGATGTCTTCTCGCCCTTCAGGACAATGTTGTACACCATTCTGTCGGCAGCAGCATAGCTGCGTGCATTTGCCATTTCGCGAGAGTAGATGTTTGTCTGGCGTCCGTCGGCCATGAATACTATGCTCTCCTGATCCACAGGACGCTGTACGAAGAATGCCTCACCGGGATACAGCACGTAGTCGTCATCCACAGGACTGTAGGCCATGTAGTTGTTTTCGTAAGAGTTCCATACAGTGATGGGAGCGCTGAAGTCCATGAAACGGGAGTCGAAGTAGCAGGGATAGGGGTTGCCTACGAGGTTCCAGGAGCTGTTGTGCTCGAACTCTGACACATGCTCCTCAAGAGCTACCTCCATGTCTGCAGACTTGAAGATGTTCTGGCGTGTTACAGACGCAGTGTTGGGCTTAACCTGGAACATTACAGGCTCGCCATTGTCACTGTGGCAATGCATGATGTAGCCCTTGCCAGCCTCCAGTACGTCGTTGGCAGTAAGCTCAACCCATGTTGAATCCATATTGCCGTTGGCACGCTCGAGGCCAGAATACTTGCGTACAACCCACTGTGTATTGGCTTCCACGGGAACGATATCGCTCATGCGAACCTCGAAGGGGAAGCTGACAAACTGCCAGCGGCCGTTTCTGTTCATCAGGGTGATGGTAGCATCATCGGCACGCATGTCGCCCTTCACCAGCAGCGAGTTGGTATTGTACTTGGTGTTATCATACCAGTCATACATGCGGTTTCTATCATCCCAATACTTTGCATAGGGAGAGTAGAACATTGAGAATGACTTGGCATTCAGCTTTCTGCTGGGATTGATGGTAAGATTGCCACTCTCGGCACGATGATGGCCAAGATCGTCGTATGACCACACATCAGACCACTTCAGAACGATGTTGGGACGGTATGTAGAGTCAACATCAGTCTCCTTCAGGCGGAAGGTGTAGTCCTTGCGGATAATAATGGTCTCGGGCTGGTATTCGCTAGCCTCAACCACAGGAATCTGCGACCATCCGGGAGCGAACTTATAATCGTCGATGCTCCATACGGGAACCTTCAGCACCACCTTAGACAGGTCTGAACCGGTTACAGGACAATAATTCTCCGTATAGGCAGGAACTATTGCATTGCTGATAATTGTTGTCAGGTTGTCACAGGAATTGAACGAACGTACACATCTCAGCAATGTGCTGGGAAGTGTTACCTCTGTCAGGGCATCACAATCGTTGAAGGCATTGTAATTAATCTCCTCCACACCTTCCATGATGTTCAATTCAGTCATATTGCGGTTGTATGCAAAGGCATCATCCTCTATTCTCCTTACTGAAGAGGGAATGGTTATGCTTCTTATATCGCAACTGGAGAAAGCATAGCCTTCTATCAATTCCAATCCTTCGTTAAGAGCAACCTCCTTCAGATTGTTACAATTGCTGAATGCACTATAGCGTAAAGCCTTAACACTATCAGGAAGAACTACAGAAGACAATCTGTAAGAATAATTAAATGACCTGGACGATACCTCTCTAAGGTTCTTGGGCAATCTGATTGCCTCCAATTTTGAGTAACTGAACTGGTTTTCTGTGATGTAGTCATTGCTAATACCCTCAATATCCAACTCTATCAGGTTGGTCATGGATTTCAGCACATTCCAGTCTGTACTGTTCAATGTTCCGGATGCGATGGTCAGCTTGTTCACCTCCTGGAGATAGTCCACGTGCTCCATCACCAGATATCCCAGTTCACCGGTCTCGGCATTGGCAATGTTTATTTCCACAGGAGTCTGCTGAACCAGCAGGTACTCGGACCACACATTGGCCAGACGGTATGAGTTGATTGAACCATTGGGTATTATCACCTTCACTCTGCTATTATCAGTACCAGTCCATTCGCTAGTAAACGCTGGAGCTGTTGCAGCACGGACAATGATATCCTTGAGCATTGGTGTCGTATCAAACGCACCGCCCTCAATAACCTTCAGGGTGGAAGGAAGGCTGATAGACTTCAACTGGTTGTCGTATTCATTTTCTGCGCCACCCATAGCTACTACATGATATTCCTTGCCATTATATGTAATGGTCTCGGGAACATCAACACTTGTCACTGCACGGAAGTCTCCCTGAAGGGTCATGCGTACACGAGCCAGACCATGCTCGGTGTCCAGATGATATTGCACACCATTCATTATATAGGTCCACATGGTGAAGTTCCACTGGTCCATGGGAATAGAAAGCTTCAGGTAAGGTGCAACCGCCTTCTTCAGAGCATCATAGGCAGACAGGATTTCCTCGCTGATACTTGTCTCGGCATTGATCGTCTTTGCCGCCTTACATGCAGATTCCAGTTCTGCATCGGTATTGCTTTCCAGTACAGAATCGGCCTGGGCTATAAGAGCGGGCAACTGTTCATAGGCCTTGACGGCAGACTGGATTATTGAATACAGGCTGTTCACCTCTGCCTTCACTGCCACTCTGTTTTCATCATCCTCGGGCAATGACAGGTAGGCATCGAAAGCTGTCTGCAGCTCATCCTGCATTGCGGGGTAGGCGGCAAGCTTGAGAAGTATGTCTGCCATAATCTCTGTCCAATCCATGCCTTCGCCAGTCTGGTATACCTGGAGCTCGGCAGCGTGCCAGTAGCCACGGAAACCATCATCACCACCACAATCAACAGCCTCGATACGCAGATACTGCGTGGGATTCTCAATCGTCCATTCCTCAGAATATGCTTCAGCACTACGTACTGCATTAGGCATTTCCACCAGTATGTTCAGTGTTTCTGAAGAGAAGTCTGCGGTCTCGCTGCCGGTAATCCTTACAACCGAAGGATGGTCACTCTGTGTATTACGGCGCTTCATGTACAGAGAGAAGGTACCTGACACAGGCTCTGCCAGCGCTATCTGCAGATAGTGGCCGCCCTCTACTGCACCGCCATGCCAGTCTGAATGCCAGAAAGAAGCATGGTCACCGTCAATCAGATATTCCAATGCACCTTCATCAGGACATGTGAATGGACTGCTCAGCTGGCTGGCATCTGTAATAAGGGGAGTACGTACGGGATCTACAACAGATGTGGTATCATCGGGAACTACAATACTGTCGCCAATTTCACCAAATACTACATTTAGATTAGGAAGAGGAGCATTTGCATCGAAGTCTGAAGCAACAAAAGCAGCATTGGCAGGAATAGCGGTCCTCACGTAAGTGTGCGAGAAGCCGTTCTCTGCAGGCAGCAGGGCCTCGCCAGCCAATACGTTTATTGCCTGCAATGTGCCACGCAGACTGTTCTGCGCTGTCACTTCCGTGCTAACCACCATGCCGTGGTTCATGGAAACGATTGCATACTCGTCGTTCAGTCTTTCGCTGGCCATATATGATTCTTCTCGGCCAAAACCACCCTCCTCTCTTGTAATTTCAGCAGTAATCTGCTCCAGACGCTCGCCTGTGCTGATATACTCACCATCCAGATCGGCAATCATGATAAAGGGAGTACCAGCCTTGACAACACCGGACTCTATAGGCTCCAGAGTAATGGTAGCGAGATTTTCTTCAACAGAGAGTCCTGCAGTATAAGCTGTAGCACCTTCGCCAACGGTAACGTCCACTGGCATTGTGCGTGCATATAACTGACCGGGCCACATCTTGGCATAGTACTCGGTAGAAGGTTCTTCTGTAACGGTCTCTACCTCCTCGATGAACATCATTGAGTTAGAGCCAAGGGTGTTAGCTCCCCATTTTACCAACTTGCCAGACTGGCGTTCGCCATGCAGATAACGGTGGAGGTCAGAAGCGCCCAACACATCGGTATATCCAATCAGGTTGGCACCGGCACCCATGGCCTCTACGGTGAAGTAAGTGGGAATCGCGCTTAGAATAGCATCATGACCTGTAGCATTTATGAACAGGCCCGTTGCCTTGTTCTGGATCATGTAAGAAGAATCTGTAGCCTGGATGAAACGGAAAAGATCCTCACCGTTTCCGAAATTAACATCCTCGTAGAAGCAGAGATTGTCGCCCTCGTACCATTCTCCGGTAACGTCAGCATGACGAACTTCAACGGTATCTATTCCACCCCATGCTGGTTCATAAGGAACAAATGTAGTAATACTCTTACCTACGGCAACAGTCCTGCCGAACAATGGAAAAGCCATCTCTATGCCAGAGTCTTCATGTACGAGAGAATTAGCACCGGCCTTGCTCCATTCATATTTGTCGTACATTTCCTCTGTAGCATACTTGAAGCGGTACCACTTGCCTGTCTCAACCTTGTTGGCAGATGCAAACACGTCTGTCTCTGCATTTGCAATGGCAGCGATGTGGGCCTCTGTTTCAGCAGGAGTGTAAGCACCTGAAGCGTTGTAAGCCTGGGCAGCAGCCAATACAGAAGCGGGGGTTACTGTTCCTTCCTTCCACTGGCCGGGGTTGTTACCGGTAACAAACAGTTTCTCGGCAGGGGCTTCAGCGATGGCCTGACGGAGAGCAGTGGGATCTACGAATACTGCATTCCATGCCTGGCTGGCTGCAATAAGAGTATGGTAATACTTCTGGAAGGTTTCATCTCCGATAAGTGCAGCATTATCCTCAGAGAATTCCATCTTGTTCCATAGTTCTATAGCATAAGCCAATTCGTCAGCCTCGTCCTTGCGTACCTCATACTGAGTGGTAGCATAGGGTGCCTTTTCTTCCGCCTTGAACACATTGAATCCAGAGGCATGCCAGTAACCACGTCCCTTACCGCCACCAGAAGTCGCAGCAACGGTAGCGTTAGAATAGAAACGTATGTAGTTCATGCCTGTAGCATCGAAGGTGCTGCTGACAACTGTCTCGCTGTTTGAAGCAAAAGGCAACTTCAGAGTACCCAGTTCCTTACCATCCTGGAATGTTGTCTCGTCGGTGGGTTCATTTACATAACCAACAGCTATCAGCTCTGTGATGTGGTCACCAGAAACGGGACGACGCTGCAACTTGACAGCATACTTACCGTCCATGGTCTCAGCAGCATTAATCTGCAGGTAGTGAACCTTTGGGCCCACAGAACCATTCTCCCACTTAGAGTGCCAGTATGTGCTCTGATTGCCGTCGAGCAAATAGTCGTATATGGTCTGACCCTCGGGGATGTACTGAGCATCCTCGGTGGTGTACTGGCTGTAGAACTGATCAGCAGTAACTACAACAGAGTCATTCTCATAAACTATGGTTTCAATATCCTTAGCAATCTCCAGCTGTTCTGGGAATGCGGCTGCAATACCGTTACCCTCGCGAACCATTGCGCGAACCTGTGCCTCGGGACCATTTACCCATGCATCTACGGTAGCCTCGTCCACGGGAGTCATGTACCAACGTGTAGCACCACCGTCTGACCAACCTAAGATCCAACCGTTTTGGCCGGTACCACTGTTGTGGCCACCGCAGTGCAGGTAGTTGTAAGCGTTCTCTGCCTGCTTAGAGCTACGGATGGTGAATGAAACAACGCTCTGCTCCACCTCATTGCCATTGGCATCTGAATATTTTACTCTTTCCCTATCGTTTCTCCAGTCGAAGCAAACGGTAGCGGTGTCGTTGATCGCCAGTTTTGAGTTAGAGCTCTGACCTATGCTGATGTGGGTCTTGCCATTGAGCATGTTGATCATGCGGTACTCATAGGGGTTGCCCTCTACAGTCTCAATCTTCCACAGGAATTCTGCCTTGGGCTGCTGGGTACCCCATGCCATCCAGTCAGCCATGTTGCCGTCGCTACCCATTGCGCTTGCAGAGTAGAGAGACTTCTTGGGAGCAGCAACCTGTCTGGAAATTATCTCCTTAATGTCACCGGCAAAGACATAACCTTCGTCTCCCTCTATATAACCACACTCAGCATTATAAGCGTCAGCCTCTACCTGAGTGTAGCGAATGGTGTCGTTCTTGGTGGTGTAGAAGAACATTACGCTGCTGAAGGTGTAATAGCCGGGCTTGATGCCAGTCATAGCCATAGGAACCTTGTTTTCCATCAACTGAACATACGCGTTACTATAATCGTTAGAGAACGCGATAAGGTCATTGAACGTAGGATACTTCTCCTTACAAGCCTCCAAGCCCTCCATCTCGGCCAGCATTAGCAATTCTTCTACCTGTGCATGTATATCCAGGAATTCTTTCACATATAGCTCACGGTAGTTGCCGGGCATGGTACCAACGTTATAGCCATATAACAGATTATCTATCAAAGTTCCGTCCTCCATTGACGTGTAGTCAGTGTAACGTGCAACAAGGTCTTTGAATATATAGGCATACTTATCCAAGTCGCCGACAACTTCAACATCGTAAATCTGCCAGATATTATTACCTATAATATCCTCATCAGCGGACACATTCATCCACTCTGCAGTTGTTTCACCTGTATTCCAGAAAACAACAGTCTTTCCAGTACCATTAGTATCCATACGATTCTGCATATTGTACAGATTCCAGGCAAAACGACCCGCATTATTTGGAACACTATCTATGGTAACGAGGTAGAAATTGTACTTACCAGCGTTACCAGCCATGTAGTTGTTGTGGTTTACAGAAAAAATGCTTGCGTTGTTAAAAGTGCTGCTGTTAGCAACCCAGTTACCTGTGCCGAACTGGATGTTGTAAGCGCCCTCCTCGCCTTCTACAGGAACAAAACGGACAAGGTTTTTCAAGTAGAGGTTGGCATTAGCGCCTTCTTCATTAGTGAGTTCATCTACAACAGACGTTTCTGTCTGGAAGATGGGACTATCAACACCCATGTCGGTAACGAAACCGCCCGTGCTGATAACATTCTCTCCAGGCATGACAAATGACCATGCCGTAGAATTTGCATTACGCGGACTATGGATGAAGTACCACTTGCCTGGCACCATCTCCGCCTGAGCCGTGCCGACGCGAATAAGCTTGTCGACATACTCAGTTGCCAATTGTGCAAATACGGAAGCACTGCACAATAGCACCATTGTCAGAAAAGATAAAATCTTTTTCATAGTTAAATAATTAATTGATTGATAATATATAAGATAATTGTATTAAAGACAATGAACAATGGCTTGGACCCTGCATGGGCCTAAGAACGACATTATTGGAAAAGAGCCGTAAAGGCCGTAAGTGAAATTACTGGCAGAAAAACAGCAAGGGGGGGGGGTAACGTATTGACTATCAGCACACTCCATGCTGTTGCCATAAAATAGGGAATAATACGGCAATATGAACAATAGTATAAAAGAATACAGTTCATCTCAATAGTCTTGTACAATACACTGCGCAAAGTTAACTATTTTTAATGTTTGTCCAAATTATTTAACCATTATTTTTCAGCTAAATGTCTAAAACTGAACAAAGATACATTACGAGGGCTGTCCAAAGTTCATTCAATCATGCATCATTGTCCTCACGGTGACGAAGCCGAATCATTACCGATGGTAAAGTTTACCATTACTGGCGGTAAAGTTTACCATCACTGATGATGAAGACAAGCATAAATAAGGCCTGCCTCCAGAGGTTAGGGAGACAGGCCTTATTGGTACTTGCTAAAAGCAATTTAATCTTTCTGTAATGCTATGAACCATGCTTCTTGCCAAAGAGGCGATACACTATCGCCATAGCTATGGCCACAGTCATCACAGCACCGAGGGCATAGGCACAAGCCCTGTTCTCCAGTCCTGCCATCATGGGAGAGATGAAGATGTAGGACGAGCAGACATACGTCATGAACAGTGCTGGCAACAGGCCTATGAGGACAGGCTTCCTGTGCTTTGCCAGATACACGGTGATACACCACAGGGTGATGGCGGCAAGGGTCTGGTTCATCCATGCAAAGTAGCTCCAGATAGTCTGGAAAGGCAGTGCAAAGATGATGAATACGCCCAACACAAACAGTGGCAGGGATACCAGAATGCGCTTTGCAAGTCCCGCCTGGGAGATACCAAGCATGTCGGCAGCAATCAGTCGGGCCGAACGGAATGCCGTGTCACCGGAAGTGATGGCACAGGCAACAATGCCCACAATCACAAATGGAGCGACATAGTGGCCCAGCGTCTCCACGGAAATGATGTTCACCATTCTGGCAGCACTGCCACCATATTCGGCGATGGCATTGTTTAGCCCCTCTGCCCCACCCCAGAATGCCATGGCTATGGCAGCCCAGATGAGGGCAATGATACTCTCGGCTATCATGGCTCCGTAGAACACGGAACGGCTCTGTGTTTCGTTGGTCATGCAACGCGCCATCATGGGCGATTGCGTAGCATGGAAACCCGATATGGCACCACACGCTATGGTGGTGAACAGCATGGGCACGATGGGGAAATCCTTGGCATTGGCAATGCAGTTCTCCAGCGAGGTAAGTTCGGGGATGACGTACTTGTCTGCATTGAAAAGCAGGACACCTAAAATGCCCAATGCCATTACCAGTACCGCCAAGCCGAAGACCGGATATATGCGTCCTATAATCTTGTCTATGGGCATTATGGTGGCAAGGATGTAGTAGATGAGAATCAGGATTATCACCACAAACACCTCCCACGACATTGTTGCAGACATGGCCGTCTCCAGGGCGGGCATGGAAATGTTGGCGGCTATCAGTTCTGCCGGTTGCGACATGAACACGGCACCCACAAGTACCATCAGCAGCAATGCGGCGATGCGCATGAACTTCCTGGTGCCCTCGCCCATGTACTTGCCAATTATCTCGGGCAGGCTCAATCCATTATTCTTCAGAGAAATGACCCCAGCCACGAAGTCGTGCATAGCACCTATGAATATGCCGCCAAGGGTTATCCACAGGAATGCCACAGGACCATAGGCAGCACCCAGCAAGGCTCCGAAGATGGGGCCGAGGCCGGCTATGTTGAGCAACTGGACAAGGAATATCCTCCAGCGTGGCAACGGCAGATAGTCCACACCGTCGTAGTGTGTCTTTGAGGGTACAGGGTTGCATGGGTTCACCTCGCACACCTTTTCCAGATAGCGCCCGTAGGTGAAATATGCCAAGATGAGAGCACCAAGGCATATCAAGAATGTTATCATACAGAATCAGTGGTTTACAAGCAGAACTCTATGTCCCACAGGTTGTGCACAGATACCTGTCCAGGCATAGCATGCTGGGAATAAGGACGTATATCCAATTCCACGCTATAGCCTATGCGGTCGGGCATTCCATACCATGGCTCCACACATACATATGGGCAGAGCAGGTCTGTCATCTGCCACACGAGCAGGACAGGTGCACCATGTGTGACACGACATATCGGTGTTTCCTTATCGGCACGCAGCAAGGTCATAGCCTTTACCTGCCACTTGTCGAAGATAAGAGCCTCGTTGTGGAAGGTGTCCACACTGATGGGGATAAGCCCCTCTTCAGTCTGTGGAACATAGTAGCGTTCGCCCCCGAAGCAGCCCTGCTCGCTGGCACGCACCACACTGATACCCTCCTGGGGTTCGGGGCGCATGTATCCTACCACCTCGGCGTCCTTCTCGAAGTCGGGAAGCATGATGGCGGGATGACCACCTATCTGGTAATGAAGCACCTCGGTGTCTGAGGGATTGGAAACGCTGGCATTGCATGTAAGGGTCTTGCCTTCAAGTGCATAGGTTATTGTCAGGGTAAAGGCAAAGGGGTACTGTTCCCTGGTATCCTCTGTTTCCTGCACGCTCAGGCTGATACGTCCGTATTCGGGTTCGCCGGAGGAAGTGAATTCCATGGTACGAACAAAACCATGCTTTACCATCTTATAGGTATTGCCCTTGTACCTGTACTCGCCGTTCCATAGTCCGCCACACGCAGGGAACAATATGGGAGAATAGCCTGCCCAGTATGCAGGATCGGCATTCCACCAGAGTTCCTTGCCAGTCTCTTTATTTACAACACTGATTACCTCGGCACCCAAAGACCTGATGGTAACACGTAGATAGTCGTTCTCAATTATGTAGTTCATGGAGTCTGCTTTTATAATATATATATAATAAGGTATAGTTGGCACAAGCCAGAAAACAAAGAAACCGAATAAAGGGAATACGCCAATGGTATTGCCTTCACCCGGTTTCCTATGGTTTGCTTAGCAAAGAGCCTGTGTATCCAGAGCAATCATCAATTCCTCGTCGGTGGGGATACAGCAGACGGTAACCTTTGAGTCATCGGCAGAGAGGATAGCCTCAGTGGCACGGCAGGCCTTGTTCTTGGCCTCGTCCATCTTCACACCCATGAACTCCAGGCCAGAAGTGGTGAGTTCGCGAACATCGCTCTGGTTCTCGCCAGCACCACCGGTGAACAGGATAATGTCCACACCACCCATAGCAGCAGCATACTGACCGATGTACTTCTTGATGCGGTACATGTACATCTCCTTGGCCAGACGGCACTTGTCGTTGCCTTCTGCGATAGCAGCTACAACATCGCGATAGTCGCTGGAGAGGCAGCTGATACCAGCCAAGCCCGACTTCTTGTTCAACAGGTCGGAAACGCCCTTGGTGTCCAGGCCGAGCTTGTCCATGAGGAAGGTTACGGCACCGGCATCGATGTCACCGCTACGTGTACCCATTACCAGACCTTCTAGGGGAGTAAGACCCATGCTGGTGTCCACACACTTGCCATCCTTCACGGCTGCGATAGAGGCACCGTTGCCAATGTGGCAGGTGATAATCTTCTTGCCCTCGGGGCTGCAGCCCAGGAATTCGCATACGCGCTGAGATACGTAGCGGTGGCTGGTTCCGTGGAAGCCATAACGACGCACGCCATACTTCTCGTACAGTTCGTAGGGAAGGGCATACATGTAGGCATAGTCGGGCATTGTCTGATGGAAAGCGGTATCGAACACACCCACCTGAGTGATGTTGGGCAGAAGTGCGCTAACGGCGTTCACACCCTTGATGTTGGCGGGGTTATGCAGGGGAGCCAGGTCGTTGCAGGCAGTGAAAGCCTCCATAACCTCGGGAGTGAGAACAACGGACTTGTTGAACTTCTCGCCGCCGTGCACCATGCGGTGACCTACGGCATCCAGTTCCTCCAGGCTATTGAGCACGGCATAGTCGCCAGTGGTAAGCACCTCGAAAATCCACTGTACACCAGCGGTGTGCTCCTCGATGGGGCGCTCCATCTTGTGCTTCTCGCCGTTCAGCTTTACGATGATGCAGCTATCGGGCAAACCGATCTTCTCAATACCGCCACTTGTTATCACGCTCTGGTCGGTCATATCGTAGAGCGCATACTTGATTGATGAACTACCACAGTTCAATACAAGAATCTTCATGATTATGTCTTTTTATCCTTTTGTCAAACTTCAATTAAGATTTTCTATTACTTGGCATCCATGGCCTGGCATGCGGTGATGGCAACCATCTTGTAGATGTCGTCCACGGAGCAGCCGCGTGAAAGGTCGTTGACAGGACGTGCAATACCCTGCAGGATGGGGCCAATGGCATCGGCGCCAGCCAGACGCTGAACCAGCTTGTAACCGATGTTGCCTACTTCCAGAGAGGGAGCGATAAGCACGTTGGCATGACCTGCAATGGGGCTGCCGGGGCACTTCTTCTCGCCAACGGAAGCAACCAGCGCTGCATCTGCCTGCAGCTCGCCGTCGAGCTTCAGTTCGGGCTCCATCTCATGAGCGATACGGGTAGCCTCGATTACCTTGTCTACCACCTCGTGCTTTGCACTGCCCTTGGTGCTGAAGCTGAGCATAGCCACGCGGGGATCTGCAAAACCGGCAACGCTCTTGGCGGTCTGGGCTGTGCAGACAGCAATCTGTGCCAGCTGGCTGGCATCGGGAACGGGAGTAACGGCAACGTCGCCGATTACCAGAACACCGTTCTCACCGTATTCGGGCTTGTCGGTAATCATGAGCATGGCACCGCTAACACATGTGATACCGGGAGAGCACTTGATAATCTGCAAGGCAGGACGCAAGGTGTCGCCAGTAGTGCTCAGGGCACCAGAAATCTGGCCGTCGGCATCGCCGCTCTTGATGATAAGGCAGCCGAAATAGAGGGGATCCATAACCAGCTGGCGGGCCTTCTCGATGGTCATACCCTTCTTCTGGCGCAACTCGAACAGGAGCTGTGCATACTCCTCGGTCTTATCGCTGGTAGCAGGGTCGATGATGGTGGCCTTGTCCAGATTCTTCAGACCGAGCTTCTCGCCCAGGGCGAAGATCTCGTCGGGATTGCCGATAAGGATGATTTCTGCCAGACCGTCGCGCAAGGACATGTCGGCGGCAGTGAGTGTACGCTCTTCCAGACTCTCGGGCAGCACGATGCGCTGCTTGTTCTGCTGGGCACGAGCAATGATTTGTTGCATTAACTGTGACATATTCGTATATTGTTTAATGTTTAATGTTTTTCAGTTTCGTCTTCGTTTAGTTTTAATCCCGCTTTGCGGTCTTGAATCTGCTCCCGCTCGGCATAATCAAAGTAAACTATGCTTCAGCTCTCGCTTACTCGCAGTTTTCACTTTTCCGTTTGTTTCAAAACCTTCCCTTCATGAGCACGCGTTCAAGTCGCTCTGCATCCATGCGGGGCAGGTACTCATTGTTGTAGGATGCCGTAATTCCGCCTGTCTCTTCGCTGACTACGATAGCCAGAGCATCGGTTTCCTTGCTGATGCCCCTGGCGGCACGATGGCGCAGGCCAAACTCCTTGGGGATATCCAGGTCGTGGCTGATGGGCAGGATGCATGATGCAGCAGTTATCTGTCCTCCGGATATTATCATGGCTCCATCGTGAAGGGGAGAGTTCTTGAAAAATATATTTTCTATGAGACGCTGGGATATCTTTGCCTCAATACGTTCACCGGTACGGATAAAGTCGCCCAAGGGAAGGTCGTTCTGCATAACAATGAGTGCACCGGTCTTCTGCTTGCTCATGCTCAGGCATGCCATCAATATGGGCATGATGGTTTCGCGGTCGTAGCGATATTCTTCCTCAAAGCTGTTGGCGGATTTGGGTTTGAAGAAACGCCACAGACGCTTTACCCTCTCGTGGGTGCCTATGGCATAAAAGAAATGGCGGATTTCCTCCTGAAAGAGAATGATAATGGCAATGGCACCCACACTGACCAACTGGTCCAATATGCTACCGAGCAGCTTCATCTCCAAAACCTTGCTGACAAGAATCCATATGCTGATAAAAATCAGCACACCGTAGAAAATATTCACGGAGCGCGACTTCTTCATCAACTTGTAGCCAAAGAACAAGACTATGGCAACAAGGAAAATGTCTATAAGGTCCTTTATTCCGAAATCAAACATTGCCGGTATATTTTAACTGCCTCTACGGCTTCTCTTACATCGTGCACACGGAGTATGGAAGCTCCGTTCATTAGGGCGATGGTATTAAGTGCAGTGGTTCCGTTGAGGGATTCCTCGGGGGTAGCGTCCAACAGACGATACACCATGCTCTTGCGGCTGACACCCACAAGGATGGGGCAGTCCAACAGACGGAACTCGCCAAGGCGTGCCATCATCTCGTAGTTCTGGGCCATGGTCTTGCCGAAACCGAAACCAGGGTCCACTATCACATCGGCAACTCCCATTTCGTGCAATTGCTCCACACGCTCGCCCAAGGAACGGAACACCTCGCACATGAGGTTGTCGTAATGCGGAGCCTCCTGCATGTTCTGGGGGGTGCCCTGCATGTGCATCAGTATGTAGGGCACATGCATTTCTGCCACCGCAGGGAACATGTCCGCGTCCAGCTCGCCTCCGGAAATATCGTTTATGATGTCCGCTCCGGCCTCTACGGCACCACGGGCCACCTCGGCACGGAACGTGTCCACGCTGATGATGGCCTCGGGCCACTCCTCGCGCACTATGTCTATGGCAGGCAACAGGCGGCGCAGTTCCTCGTCCTTGGCAACATCCTCTGCTCCCGGACGGCTGCTATACGCACCGATATCCACCATGGAAGCACCTTCCCGACGCATGGCACATACCCTTTGACGGATTTCCTCCTCGCTGCGGCAACGGCTCGTGACAAAGAAGGAATCGGGAGTAACATTCAGTATACCCATGACCAGAGGCTCGTCGAGCGAAACAAGACGACCTCTGACATTTATGGTTGTGGAAACGCCACTTCTTCTCATAGGTATTTACACGTGTACTCCTTATGCAGGTCAAAGTTACGAATAAGTGAGCGATTTACAAAATAAAGTGGACTTTAATTTTGGAAATCCGAACGAAAGTAACTAAGACTGCTGGTCAGAGTTACGAATAAGTGAGCGAATAACAAAATAAAGCTGGCTTTAATTTGGGGAAATTTCGTAACTTTGCATTTGTAATGTCCATTTAGCAAAACCAATGACAAGCATAAAACAACTATACGAGATGTTTCTGCAACATCCCGAGGTTACGACAGACAGCCGTAACTGTCCCGAAGGGAGCATATTCTTTGCACTGAAAGGCGAAAACTTCGACGGCAACCTTTATGCCGCACAGGCCATCGAAAAGGGATGCGCAATGGCGGTAGTAGACCGTGAGGATGTTGTTCCAGAAGACGACAGCAGATTTATTCTGGTGGACGATGTGCTTGGCTCCCTGCAAGCACTGGCAGCACACCATCGCCAAGAAAGCAAAATCCCCGTGGTGCAGATAACGGGCACCAATGGCAAGACCACCACCAAGGAACTGCTCTCTGCCGTGCTGTCCATGAAATATAACACCCTCTTCACACAAGGCAACCTGAATAATCACATCGGTGTGCCACGCACACTCCTGCGCCTGCGCCCCGAACATGAAATAGCAGTGATCGAGACTGGCGCCAACCATCCTGGAGAGATTGCCTTCCTTTGCCAAATGGTACAGGCTGATTGTGGTCTGATAACCAATGTGGGACGTGCACATCTGGAGGGCTTCGGTTCCTTTGAGGGAGTAAAGAAAACTAAAGGAGAACTCTACGATGACCTGCAGAAGAGAGGTTGCTTCACCTTCCTGAACACCAAGGACGCTGACCTTACAGACATGGCAACGGAGCGCAACATAGAGACCGTGCCCTACGTGGACGGGGAGGTGGAGGAATGCAATCCCATGCTCCGCGTCCACTGGCACTGCAAGGCAGAGGCGCTATGGCATACGGTGCAAACCAATCTCATAGGGTCGTACAACCTGCCCAATGTGCTCTCCGCAATAACCGCAGGTCTGCACTTCGGCATTGAACCGGCCCTCATAGACAAGGCTTTGGAAGAATATGTGCCCACAAACAACCGTAGCGAATTCCGCAACACTGGACGCAACAGCCTCATCATAGACGCCTACAACGCCAACCCGACAAGTATGGCGGCAGCCTTGGAAAACTTCAAAATGGTCAAGGCAGATTCCAAAATTGTCATCCTTGGAGAAATGCGCGAACTTGGAGCTGAAAGCGCAGAAGAACATCAACGCATAATATCCATCCTGTCCACCATGGACCTCTGCGACATCTGGCTCGTAGGGCAGGAGTTCTGCAATTCGGATTGCTCTGCCCTGGGCAAGCCTTCCCTCTTCAGCAACGTGGAAGAAGTAAAAAACAGACTTTCATCCACCCCACTATCAGGCCATACGATCCTCATCAAAGGAAGCAACGGCACAAGACTGTTCCAACTGCCCGATTTGCTCTGAGAACGTAAAGCACAAGCACTATTTATAAAACAAGAACCTCGCAACCGAAGTTTCATGTGGTTGCGAGGTTCTTATTTTGTTTTAACCGAATGTCCTTATATTATATAAGGTATACTATTACAGGTTGGGATTCTCCTTTGTCCAATCCTCCACTGCGGGGATGATGCCCAGAGCAATGATCTCATCACGCATCTTGCCAAGGTGCTCAACTGAAGAAGCCAAAGCAGCCATCTCCTCAGCAGTACCCTCGGGAGCAACGTAGTGAACACCGTCTGCATCGATAACAGTGGGCATAGCCATCATTACATTCTTGTAACCCAGCTCCTCGCTGTTAACATAGCAACCTGCAGGCAGAGTGTAGGGCTCGCCACCCATAGCAGCCCCAATCATCTTGATAGCGCAGTAAGAGGGGCTCTGGAATGAGCTACGACCACGCAACTTGATGATGTTAGAACCGCCCTGAACGGTATTGTGCTTGATTTCTGCCCAACGCTCCTCTGAAAGGCCCATTTCTGACAAGGGCTTGCCATCGATCTTAACCTGAGATGCGAACACAGCCATCTGCTCGCCATGACCGCCATAGGTCTTGGCACCGGTAACCTTGTCTTGCTGAACACCGAACTCCTTGGCCAAAGCCTGCTGCAGACGTGTAGAGTCCAGAGCAGCCAGAGAAGTCAGCTGGTTGGGCTTCAAGCCAGAGTGAATCAGAGCTGTAAGAGCTGTTACGTCAGCGGGGTTGAAGATAACCACAACGTGCTTAACATCGGGGCAGTACTTCTTGATGAAGTCACCGAACTCGGCAGCAATCTGGCAGTTGCCCTTCAGCAGATCCTCGCGGGTCATACCCTCCTTACGGGGAGCGCCACCTGAAGAAACGATGTACTTGGCACCTGTGAAAGCCTCTTCGGGATTAGTGGTCCAAGTGATGTTTGCACCGGGGAAACCGCAATGCGCCATCTCATCGGCAACACCATGAACACCAGGTTCGAAAATATCATACAAACAAATGTTGGGAGTCAGACCCAGCATCAAAGCACTCTGTACCATGTTAGAACCGATCATACCACCGGCACCAACAATAAGAAGTTTCTCGTCTGTCAAAAAAGCCATAATTGTGTTTATTTAATGTTTAAGTAAAATTTATCCTCAACAAAGATAATGTTTTTTCAAATACGAAGCAACGTTAATGCTTTATTTTTACCTATTCGTCTCTGTTTTGCCACATAGGACTTACAAATATCTTCAGATTGGCAGCGTTGCATTCTCCAACCAAGCCCTTTCTGCCTCGTCTGACAGGAGAGGAAACAGGACATTGCGGACCTGTGCATGATAGCTGTTCAGCCACTGGCGCTCCTCGATGGAAAGCATATCCGAGACAATCAGCTTCCTGTCATACGGGCACAGGGTCAAAGGTTCAAATCTAAGGAAACTGCCGAATTCGGTTTCCTGGGCAGGCAAACATAGCAGACAATTCTCTATGCGCACACCAAACTTGCCCTGAACATATATTCCCGGCTCGTCGGTGATGACCTGCCCAGCCTGCACTGGCAGGACAGTGTCGGCACGATGGTTCTTTCTGATTTGCACAGGACCTTCATGCACACCAAGGACATGCCCTACCCCATGACCCGTTCCATGACCGAAATCGTAGCCTTCGCGCCACATTGCGGCTCTGGCAACCGTATCCAGCTGCAAGCCGGTAGTGCCCTGAGGAAAGTGCATTGCCTGCAACTGCAAATGTCCCTTGAGCACAAGCGTGTAGACACGTCTTTCCTCCTCGGCAGGCTCGCCAATGGCTATTGTTCGTGTTATGTCTGTCGTACCACAATCGTAATGCGCACCACTGTCCAGCAGGAGCAGACCGTTGGGACGTACCTCGGCATCTGTATCTTCCGTAGCCTCGTAGTGCACTATAGCACCATGTGCGCCGAAACCTGCAATAGTCTCGAAACTAAGAGAGAGGAAACCCGGTTGTTCGGCACGCAAAGCCGTAAGCTCCCTATCCACCCACAGTTCCGAAACCTTTTTGCCTTGAGCAATAGCGTCGTCCATCTTCTTCAGGAAGCGTACCATCGCAAGGCCGTCGCAGACATGAGCCTGCCGGAAACCCTCCTGCTCAACGCGATTCTTCCGTGATTTCCACAAGGCAACAGGTGTCTTGCCACAGTAGCGCACCAAGTCTTCGTCGTAAGGTTCTATGCTTATGCCCAATCCTGCCAGGTAAGGTTCTATGCCCTCTACCTGTTCCTTATTGACATACAGCACATGGTTACCGTCTGCACGGACATACAGGAAAGATATTATGAACGGATTGTAGGCTATGTCATTACCTCGGATATTCAGCACCCAAGCCACTTCGGCAAGGTCGGAAATGTATATGCCATCCAGAGCATTGTCCGTAAGATAGCCAACGAGACGTTGCAGTTTGCTCTTTGCAGACTCTCCGGTCAGGCCTTCCTCCATTATCCATGCCTTAGTGCATGGCAATGAGGGACGGTCTGTCCAGATTCTGTCGAAAGGTTCGTTGTAGCTCCAACGCACCTCTTCGCAATGGGCTGCAAGCCATTCATGGATATCTGTATCCACGCCATCCCGCATCAGGCGGAACCCCGTTCCTTCCAACTGTTCCTCGGCCTGAAGCCAATAGCGCGAGTCGGTCCACAACAAGGCCTCATCCTTGGTAACCACTGCCGTTCCGGCACTGCCGGTAAAGCCTGTCAGCCACTTTCTGCACTGCCAGTGCTCCGCCAGATACTCGGAGCCATGAGGGTCATCCGTAGGAACGACCAAAGCGTCCAAGCCTTCCTGGGCAAGCCACTCGCGCACGGAACGGAGCTTATCCTCTATAGACATATTCGTCGCTTGTTGTTACGTTCTGTGTATTCTCAGGATTGCTGTCAGCCTCCCTGTACCAGTCGCTGTATTCTATGTAGTGTCTGGCGTAAGTCTTGTTCAGAGCTTGTGCCTGTTCGGCATCCACCTTCTTCACGAACTTTGCAGGAACACCGGCCCACAGTTCGCCGTCGCCTATGATTGTATTGCTCAGAACCAGAGCACCTGCGGCAACGATAGCGCCACGGCCCACAACGGCATGATCCAGCACTGTTGCTCCCATACCCACCAGAGCACCATCCTTTATCTCGCA
The DNA here is from genome assembly GCA_045645045.1 of Bacteroidaceae bacterium. Lineage (GTDB taxonomy): Bacteria > Bacteroidota > Bacteroidia > Bacteroidales > Bacteroidaceae > Physcousia. The sequence goes on from JAZRIA010000124.1 coordinate 25,306, forward strand.
TCCGTGCAGGGTAACGGAATGGCCTATGGTAACGTCGTCTCCGAGGATACAGGGAGCCTTGCCATTCAAAGTGTGCAAACAAGAATTGTCCTGAATGTTGGTTCTGTTACCTATCTTTATAAAGTGCACGTCACCTCTCACCACGGCATTGAACCACACCGTGCAATCATCGCCCATCTCCACATCGCCGGCTATCACCGCTCCTTCCGAGAAGTAGCAGTGCTTGCCAAATCTGGGGGCTGGCATGCCTTTTAGAGTCTTTATTATAGCCATGACACTTTTTCTATCACTTCAGTGTTTCCACAGCGAACGCCATTCTGCGCAAGGTCTCGTCCTTGCCCAGGAATGCCGCCAGTTCATACATATCGGGGCCCTGTCCCTCGCCAACCAGACACACGCGCCATGCATTCCAAGGCTTCATGCCACTCTCCTCTACCCATGGGTCGCAGACAGCCTTCATGCCTTCTACGGTCCAGTCGGTCACGGTCTCAAGCACTGAGGCAAACTGCTTCATCTCCTCGGAGGTTGTCTCCTTCCAGTTCTTCTTTACGAACTTGTCCTCCTTGTTGAACTCCTTCGGTGCAACGAAGAAGAACTTGGTCAGAGGCCACAGGTCGGATGCAAAGCTGATGTTACGCTTCTTCTTGTTGCCTTGAGCGTCCACATACTCGATTACCTTCATCTTCATCATGCGCACAACTTCGGTCATCTGCTCTTCAGTAGCCTCGAT
>JAZRIA010000125.1:0-4983 GCA_045645045.1 Bacteroidaceae bacterium
ACCATACTGGCTGACGGCAGCGCAGATAGCCAGGGATACAAATATGGAGAATATGCAACCTTGAGTGCGACCGAATGGACTCTGGTAGAACACGAGTTCACTCTGGAAACAGAGACAAAGCTCTGCCTGGTAATCATGTCTCCCATAAACAGCAGCTACCATACTTCACAGAACATCCTTGTGGATGATGCCTCACTGATAAAAATCAAATAATTAACGAACCATAAGCTGTTCACACGCCGCCAAGTCACTCGCTTGGCGGCTTTTTTATAACTTTATTCCATAAAAGTTTGGTCATGAAGATAAATTGCCGTATCTTTGCACTCCGAAATAGCACTCCATTACACATATAGTTACCAGCTATATAACCAACAGATAATAATAAATAAGAATAAAGATATGAAAAAAGGACTTCATCCCGAGAATTATCGTCCCGTTGTGTTCAAGGACATGAGCAATGGTGACATGTTCCTGAGCCGCTCTACTTGCAAGGCTACCGACACCGTAGTATTTGAAGGTCAGGAGTACCCCGTAGTTAAGTTGGAAATCTCTAACACCTCTCACCCCTTCTACACTGGTAAGAACAAGTTGGTGGATACCGCTGGTCGCGTGGACAAGTTCATGAGCCGCTACGCAAAAACCCGCAAGTAATCGGATTTGCATTTGGCTTGATAAAGAAATTCACAGGAAGATGTGTCATAGTCATGGCACATCTTCTTTGTTTTTAGAACATACATTACGAATGATAGGAAGAAGATTACCTTATTGCTGTCTGCTGCAATTGGCAGTAATTTCCGGCATCTGCCTTTATCTTACCTCGTGCAACCATGACATTCCCGAGCCAGGCACACCACAGCAAACTGTAAACGAGAATGCCAACCAACCTGGCATGACTGAAGTTACCCGCTTGGAAATACCCAGATTAAAAAAGGGGGCATACGACCAGTTTATCGTAAAAAAGGCCAAACTAAGGGACAATGATAACAAGATGTTCGTTAACTTCTGTATGGAGTACGACCAACTGAAAAAGGCCACACGATGGACAGCCTTCCGCTGGGATATTGACAACACCTACGACAGTAATTGCGGACGAACTGGCGAGTTCTCCATCGACACAGATGTACCAAGCCAATACCGAGTTGGAAGCGGTAAATTTAGGGGATACCAACGCGGTCATATGCTAGCCAGCGAGGACCGTCAATGCTCCGTCTCTGCCAACTCGCAGACGTTCCTGATGACAAACATACACCCACAGTTGGGACGGTTCAATGGATATGACAACGACGGCAGTTATGTGTGGATAAATACGGAAGAGTTTGTCAGGAAGCTATACAAGGGATGGACACATGCCAACAACTCCAAAGATACCATATACGTGGTAAAAGGAGGAACAATAGATAAACACACACATATAATGGGCTATACCAGCAATAACAATACCAGCGGTATCATAGTACCTAAGTATTTCTATATGGCAATACTTTATAAGACCGGAAGATCGCAGACACAAGGCGGTTACAAGGCCATAGCCCTATGGATCCCACACAACGAAGGCAACACCACTACTGGAAAAAACATTGCCAAGAAGTATGCTATCAGCATTGATAAACTGGAAGAGAACACAGGCATAGACTTCTTCTGTAATCTGCCAGACAACCTAGAGAAGACGGTAGAAGCCAACTACAACCTTGCGGCATGGGGATGGCAATAGCCGGTACAGTCTTTTTGTAAATAATGTTGGCACCTAAAGTCCCTTACTTACACAAAAAGACTTATTACAATTCCTTACTTATGCTCTGCAGATACTTCTCTGCGACCATCTTTATTTCCTTGCTGAACTCTTGGGTCTGAAGGGTCCAGACTATTTGGGTAGTCTCCTTTGACAAAGACGCCTTAATCAATGAGAGAAAGTTTGCTTCTGCATGTATCATCGCCAAGGTGTCTGTCATCTCCTTTGTCCAAGGCTGGATGAAATCCGAACTTTTCAGGAACTCTTTCATATCAGGGCGCTGTACAACACGAACGAACTTCCAGTTCTTGTCATAAAGTTTGACCTCACTGTCTTCAGCAGGTCCAAAGTATGTTCGATTTACACAAATCAGAGTATCGTTGGCTTGGGGGATGAGTTTCATCTCAACATAGGAACTTTCACTTGTACGGATAGAGAGAAAATCATAGGTAAGTGCATCAAGAACCACAGGATCATCAAAACGGTTCTTCACCCTTGCCTCCATGTTGTTCTCTATGAAATCTATACAGTCTAAACGGTTATTCCTGGTCATCAAAGGCAGAACAGAATCCGGGAGCTGGGCAAAGACATCTCTCATTTTCAGTTGAGCAAAGGTTGAGACATACAGACTACAAAAGAATGACAACAAAAGTATCTTTCTCATATGACCTATTAATTACATATTGAACCTAAATACAGAAACAGCATTCCCAAAAGAACCAACACCAGGTCAACGGCCTTACTCTTCAGATTTCGCTCGTGGAAAAGGAAGGCTCCCATCATGAAACTTACTATGACACTACCACGGCGTACCATGCTGACAACACTTATCATGGCATCATCCAAAGAGAGGGAATAAAAATATGCCAAATCGGCAGCACAAATGAACAAACTTATAAAAGGAATAGTCCAACGCCATTGGAACTTCGTTTCTGGGCGTCCCTTCCATCTCTCCAACATAACCACTACAAGCATTATGAGCAACTGATAGAAATTGAAGTAACTCTGCACCGTCAATCTATTCAGACCTAAACCTCCGTTCTCTGGCGAGGACATCAAATACTTGTCATAAAGACCGCTGCACGCTCCCAACAAGGCTGCTGCAACAAGACAGAAGACCCAACGATTATGCATGAAGTCTATGCCTTCCTTCTTTCCACCCAACTTTAGCAACAGGAAGGAACTGAGCGCCAACAGTACACCTGTCCATTGAAATAGATTGAGATGCTCTCCGAAAAGGAACATTGCACCTATCAACACCAACATAGGACGAGTTGCATTAACCGGACCGACTATGGTCAAAGGCAGATGCTTCATGGCATAATACCCACATATCCAGGAACTAAGTACAATGAATGCCTTAAGCACTATGTACTTCTGTACCTCCCATCCACCAAAGGGGGCATACCACAGCATGGGTAGAAAGATAATGGAAGAGAAAAGACAGTTGAGTAACAGAACAGTCAACACAGCATTGTCCCTCAATGACTGTTTTTTGAACACATCATAGAAGCCCAACAAAGTAGCGCTTACAAAGGCAAACAATATCCACATAACCTATTTTCTCAGACTATTACACTGCAACTAATATTTCACATCTACCAAAAACAAAGCATTTCCCGGTACACTGTCGCCGGCACGACAACGGTTCTTGGCATCTACCACATTGCGGAGTTGTTCTATGGTCATACGGCCACGGCCAACTTCCATCAATGTCCCGACAATTGCACGGACCATGTTGCGTAGAAAACGGTTAGCTGTTATGGTAAAACACCACTGTTCCTCCCCTACTCTGTCCCAATGCGCCTCCATTATAGTACAATCATTTGTTTTGGTATCGGTATTGACCTTGGAAAAGGACGTAAAATCCTTATATTCCATCAGCACAGCTGCAGCCTTGTTCATTTGTTCAAAGTCGGGATTTCCGTACACCTGCCAACTATATGAACGCAGAAATGGGTTCTTGCCCAAATGAACATAGTAATGATATGTTCTGGATTTGGCCGAGAAACGCGCATGCATGTCATCAGCCACTCGTTCAACCTGTTGTACAGCAATATCCCTGGGCAGAAGTTTGTTTAGCTTATAAACCAACTGGGAGCAATCCTCCACTTCCTCGCTATCAAAATGAGCTATCATCCTACGCGCATGTACTCCTGTATCAGTACGACCTGCACCCACCACCTCCATTGGTTTGCGCAATAGAGTGGACAAGGCCTTCTGAAGTTCCTCCTGTACACTCACACTATGAGGCTGTATCTGCCATCCATGGTATGCTGTTCCATCGTAGGAAAATGTAATAAAATAGCGCATATACGAGAATAAGTTATCTTTTCACTATTACTGTTCCTCTATCTCGTTGGCATTGATAACCTCAAAATCAACGTACTCTGCTTCGCGAGCCTTGCGCGCAGCTTCCTCTGCTCTCTTCTGCTCACGTTCATATATCCTCGTATAATGCTTGGTACGAAGAGTCAGGAACATATCACTTAAACCATAGTATATAGACGTTGCACCTAATATTTTAAACAATGTAGCAGCTGCCTCACTGGTATGTGTTATACAATAAGCACCAACACCTATCAAGACTACTGGCATGAACATCAGCAACCAAGAGAAAGGTGATACCCTACGGTTTACAAACATGGAAAGAAACTGGTTGATACCAGCAAGCAACAAGAGTATACCTATCAAGAAAACAAGATAGGTCACAAAATTATCTGGGTACATAATCAGGTAAACACCCAACAATATGCTACCTATGGACATCAAAGGAAAGGATGGGCGTACTATTGCATTCTTGCTAAACTGACCATATAAATAGGCAACTACTCCAAATATACCTGGCAACAGAAACAACAAACCTATCAATTCAACAATCAAAGCAGGCATCTGCTCCGCATTGAACAATAGAAGCAAGCCAACCAACAACGAGCATAATGAGCGGAAAATATAACTACTGATTAACTTCATAATCATCAATCTTTTATATTAAACTTCAATTTATTTTCCCTTACAAAGCACAAAGGTACAATAAAAAGATGACAAACCAATCGTTTAAACCAAAAAGCTACATCAACTAACATTTACATAATTGCAAACAAGCTCACTAAACAGCAAAGGAGTCCTTCGGAACATTCTCCAAAGGACTCCTCTCTTCTAAAAACGGCGGCTACCTACTCTCCCACGGGTGTGCAGTACCATCGGCGCGGACGGGCTTAACTTCTCTGTTCGGAATGGGAAGAGGTGGAACC
>JAZRIA010000126.1:0-20400 GCA_045645045.1 Bacteroidaceae bacterium
AGTTCCTGAAGTTTGCTGTATGTTGCCTGAATCTTGAAACCGTCGAACAAGGTCCATTCGGCATTTACGCCAGCCTGTACTCCATGTCCCAGCTGGCCGCGGTTACCCGTATCTACCGTGCCGCTATAACCAGCCGAGGCATTCACCGTGGGCAGGTATCCAGCATTTGCCGCAGTGGCATTGTTAGCACTCATGGCCTCCTCGTTGCGGGCAATCTTCAGGTTGTAGTTGTTCTCCAGACCTGTGGCTATCACCTCTGCCAAGGTTTGGGCCTTGGTCCCTGCCGATGAGCAGAGAACCAAGGCTATGAGTATGAACTTTGATATCTTCATTTCTTGTTCTTCTTTTGTAGCGATGTTGCCACGAATGAATATATTGCTGGTACCACAAACATGGTGAGCATGGTGGAGATGACCATACCGCCCACTACGGCCGTACCCATGGCCACACGTCCGGCAGAGCCTTCACCAGTTGCGAACATCAGGGGCAGAAGACCCAGCACGGTGGATACGGAGGTCATCAGGATGGGACGCAAGCGCTGAACCGAAGCCTCGCGGATAGCGGTCATCTTGTCCTCGCCCATGCGCTGGCGCTGGTTGGCAAACTCCACGATGAGGATACCGTTCTTCGCCACCAGACCTATGAGCATGATGATGCCAATCTGGCTGAAGATATTCATCGTCTGTCCGCCCACGAGCATGAATATCAGTGCACCGGCAATGGCCAGGGGCACGGTGAGCATGATAACGAAGGGGTCCTTGAAACTCTCGAACTGAGCCGCCAGAATCAGGTAGATGAGCACCAGTGCCAGGCCGAAGGCAAAGAGCAGGCTTGAGGAACTCTCGCGGAACTCCTTGGAGTCTCCTGCCAGTGCCGTGCGGAAGGTGTCGTCCAACACCTCCTTGGCTATCTTGTCCATTTCGTCAAGACCATCGCCAATGGTATGCCCTGGTGTGAGACCTGCCGAGATGGTAGCCGACACGAAGCGGTTGTAGCGATAGAGTTTCGGGGGAGCAATGCTCTCCACCAGATCCACCAGATTCTCCATCTGCACCATCTTGCCGTCCGAAGAGCGCATGTATATGGCCTTCAGGTTGGCAGGGTCGTTGCGCTGCTGGCGGTTTATCTCACCCACGATTTCGTACTGCTTGCCATTGAGGTATAGGTAACCCATACGCTGGCCGCTGAGGCCGTACTGAAGGGTCTGTGCTATGTCCTTGGTGGACACGCCCATGAGGTTGGCCTTCTCGCGGTTCACGCTCAGTCGCACCTCGGGCTTTGAGAACTTCAGGTCCACGTCGGCCATCTGGAACACGGGATTGTCATATACACGAGCCATAAACTTGGGCAGAACCTCCTCCAGTTTCTCTATGGTCGTTGCCTGAAGCACATATTGAACAGGCATGGAACCGCGTCGTCCGCCGAAGGTGCTCTGCTGCTGCACAAAGGCACGGGCATCGGTCTTTGTCCTCACCGCCTTGCTCAGGCGGTCGGCCACTTCCATCTGCGTGTAGTTGCGCTCAGTCAGGTTCTTCAGCGTTATCTGTATGTTGCCGCCACCGTCCGAAACACGGGCCGTGATGAACTCGGCATCGGGCATCAGCGAGTCGGCCAGACGGTTTATGTCCTCGGTGTAGTCGCGCATGTATTCGTAGGTTACACCCTCGGGGCCCATTGTGCGGATGGTTATGCTCGAGCGGTCCTCCAGCGGAGCCATCTCGGCAGGTACGTTTATCCACATTGCCACGCAAGCGCCAAGGGCAACCACCATCAAGGGAATTGCCATCCAGCGTCGGCGCAGGAAGGCGCTGAGCCATCTGGTGTATAGGTTGTTCAACCCCTCAAAGAAGGGCTCTGTTTTGCGGTAGAACCAGTTCTTCTCCTCACGGTTTACCAGCAGTTTTGTTGCCAGCATGGGGGTGATGGTCAGTGCGGCAAAGGATGATATCACCACCGAACCGGCCACCACGAAACTGAACTCGCGGAACAATCGTCCTGTCTGTCCTTCCATGAACACGATGGGCAGGAACACGGCCAGAAGGGTTACTGTGGTTGATATTACGGCGAAGAAAATCTCCTTGGCACCCTCGATGCCGGCGTCAAAGGGCTTCATGCCACGCTCTATTCGTATGTAGATGTTCTCCGTCATCACAATGGCATCGTCCACTACAAGACCCACGGAAAGCACCACGGCCAGCATGGAGAGCACGTTGATGGAGAAGCCCAGCAGGTACATCACGAAGAATGCGCCAATCAGCGACACGGGGATTACCAGGCAGGGGATGAGCGTCACGCGCCAGTCGCGCAGGAACAGGAAGATGATGATGATAACCAGCACGAAGGCCTCGTACACGGTGCTCTCCACCTCGGCAATGGAGGCGCGTATGAACTTCGTGTTGTCGAAACCATAGGCATAGTGCACATCCTCGGGCAGGTCCTTCTCCATCATTGCCATGCGCTCGTGCACGGCATCGGCAATGTCTATGTGGTTGGCACCGGGCTGGGGTATCACCACAATACCCACCATGGGCACACCGTTCATCTTCATGTAACTCTTTATGTCGCGAGCCGAGAGTTCGGCACGACCTATGTCGCTGAAGCGTATGATGCGTCCTTCGGCCTCCTTGATGACCAGGTTGTTGAACTCCTCGGTGGTGGACATCTGTCCCATGGTGCGGATACTGAGTTCACGGGTGTTGCCCTCGATAGAGCCCGAGGGAAGTTCCACGTTCTCACGGTCAAGGGCGCTCTTCACGTCCATTGGAGTTACGCCATAGCCCGACATCTTCACGGGGTCTAGCCACAGGCGCATGCAGTACTTCTTCTCGCCCCATATCATCACGCTGGACACATCGGGGATGGTTTGCAGCTGCTCCTTAACCGTCAGGTCGGCAATCTCGCTCAACTCCAGCAGGTTGCGCTTGTCGCTTTGCAGGGCCACCATCAGTATGGGCATGGCATCGGCATCAGCCTTGGACACGGTGGGAGGGTCGCAATCTCGAGGCAGGAAGCGCTGGGCACGCGAAACCTTGTCGCGCACGTCGTTGGCGGCCGTCTCCAGGTCTACGGAGAGTTCAAACTCCACTGTTATTCTACACGAACCCTGCTGGCTCACGCTCGTCAGCGAGCGTATGCCGGGTATACCGTTGATGTTCTGCTCCAGGGGTTCGGTAATCTGGTTCTCTATCACATCCGCATTGGCGCCAGGGTAGGAGCACGACACGGAGATTATCGGGTTGTCCACCGAGGGGTATTCCCTCACGCCCAGATACAGGTATCCCACGGCACCGAAGATGAGAATGAGCAGAGTCATCACCGTGGCCAGCACCGGACGTCTGATGGAAAGTTCGGAAATGTTCATGATATCCTTATTTTACTGTCACCGTCACTTTCTGTCCGGCACGTAATTGCATGGTACCGCTTGTTATCACCGTGTCTCCCACGTTGAGGCCACGGAGCACCTGCACCTGTGCATCGGTACGCAGGCCCTTGGTTATCTCCACAGGTTCAGCCTTGCCGTTCTTGTACAGATACACCTTGTCTATACCCATCTCGGACACTATCGCCTCGCTGGGCACGGCCAGAGCCTGGGCATATTCGCGTGTTGTCAGACGCACACTGGCATAGCGTCCTGGCACCAGTTTGCCACCGGGATTGTCATATAGGGCACGCACGGTGAAGGTACGGGTGTTCTCGTCCACACGAGAGTCAGAGGCATACACTCGGGCTTGTCTTGGGGTCAGGTCGCCCTCCACGGTAAACTCCAGCAGGGCACCGTCGGGCAGAGTGCCGGCATAGCGCTCGGGCACGCTGAACTCTACCTTCAGAGGGCTGCGCTTGGTCAGCATCGCCACGGCCGTCTGTGTGGTGGCAAAGGCACCCACGCTCACCTGGCGCAAACCTATCACACCAGAGAAGGGAGCACGCAATTCCGTCTGTGCTATCTCGGCCTTCACACCGTCTATCTCGGCACGCAGGGCAGAGAGGTTGGCTTCAGCCTCCTGGAAGGCCTCTTTACTCACCGCCTCCTTTTCCAGCAGAGCCTTGGCACGGAACACACGGTCCTGCATCAGTCGCAACTGAGCCTCCTTTCTGCGCAGTTCTGCTTGCAGGGGAGCATCGTTTATCTTGGCCAGCAACTGACCCTTCTCCACCATGGAACCCTCCTTGAAGAAGATGTCCGTTATCTTGCCCGAGGTCTCGAACGACAGGCTCACCTCCTCGTCCGGCACCAGCGAGCCGCTCATTGCCAGAGCATCGGTTATCACCTGCTCGCTTATCACCACGGCCCTCACGTTCAGAGCCTGGCCCTGTTGCTTGCGCTCCTTGGCAGGAGCCTCCTTCAGGTCGTTGTTTTCCTTGGGCATGAAGGCATTGTATGCCAAGGCAGCACACCCCACCACAATCACGCCTATTATGCTGTATTTCGTTATTTTGTTCATTGTAATAGAGGACCCTCCCCACTTACCCCTCCCTGCATGGAGGGGAGTATAATCTGTTGGAGAGAGTATAGTTTAATGTTATTTTATCAGTTTTAATCACTCCCCCCGCCCTATAGGGAAGGGCTGGGGGACTTTTTATCCCAAGAATGCCGCAAAAGCCTTTATGCAGTTCTCGTGATCCTGAATGCTTGCCGTTTCGCGCACAGAGTGCATGCCCCAGATGGGGTTGCCCATGTCCACGCCCTTCACGGGGAGAGAGGATGACAGGATGTTGCCCAATGTGCTGCCGCCAGCCACATCGCTATGGTTCACGAAGGTCTGGTATGGAGCACCAGCCTTCTTGCAAGCCTGCATGAACACGCTGGCACCCACGGCATCGCTCAGGTACTTCTGGCTGGCATTGTACTTTATCACGGGACCTCCGCCCATCACGGGATGGTTGGTGGGGTCGTACTTCTCGTTGTAGTTTGGGTGCCATGCATGTGCATTGTCAGCGCTCACCATGAAGGAATGCTCCACGCACATGGCAAAGTCCTCGAAGTGCGAAGCGCAGGTTTCGCTCTGCCTTGCCACCAGCCTCTGCACCAGCGATGCAAAGAAGGGCGAACCGGCGCCCTGCTTCGTCTGGCTGCCAGTCTCCTCGTTGTCGAAGACGGCCAGGCACTTTGTCACCTCGGGAGTATCAGCGTCGGTCAGCAGAGCCTCCATGCCGGCATGCGCCATGCTCAAGTCGTCCAGGCGTCCGCTCTGTATCAGTTCTCCGTGCAAGCCCACGCACTGGGCAGGAGTGGTGTCGTACAGGTAGAGGTCGAAGTCCAGGATATCCTCGGCCTTCACACCCAGTTCCTCCGAAATCAGCGCCTTCAGTATGCTTCCGCTCACCGCTCCACGCTCATCGCTCACCGTTTGCTGGATTGTCAGTACCGGCAGCATATCCTTCTGCTTGGACAGAGCCACGCCGTCGTTCACCTGACGGTTGAAGTGAATGGCCAGGTTGGGGATGGTCAGTATGGGGCGTTCAATGCGCATGAGGCGCACCTCGGGTTCCGTCATGCTCTCACCCGCCAGCACCACGCGGCCAGCCAGGGACAGCGGACGGTCCATCCATGTGGACATGATGGCACCGCCATAGAGTTCGGTGTTCAGTTTCACCAAACCGCCCTCACACTTTATCTCAGCATTGGGCTTCACGCGGAAGCAGGGGCTGTCCGAGTGTGCCGAAATGATGCGCATGCCACCCTCGGCCAGGGACTTCTTGCCCATATGGAAAGCAAAAATGGCGGAACCGTTCTTTGTAGAAAACAGTTTGTCGCCACTCTTCACCTCGGGACAAGGCTCACCAGCCTTCCACTCCTTGTAACCAGCCTCTGTGAGGCACTTCTTTATTGTCTCCACCGCGAAGAAGTTCACGGGCGAGGCATTCATAAAATCTTCCAGTTTCATATCTTATATATTTATTAGCGTTAATTTGACCGCTAAGATATAAAAAAGTTTACCGTTGCGGGAATAAAAAGAGAATTATTTGAAATAGATTAGGTATTTCACTCACTTAATCGTATCTTTGTGGCAGAGTAAATGTAAACGATACTATGGTTCAGGAGCAGAATGTCATTTATATTCTATATCACGGAAGTAATACCTCTGTCGTAAATCCAGAGATACGTACAACAGGGTTCTATAAAGACTTTGGGTTACTCGCAATGCATTTTGGGAGTTGACAAAATTCAAATATCCTACACATCAGATAGTCTTCTGTTCGCAGAAATCGCTGGCTACACTGAAATTCATAAATGACCACACCCTATGAAGAATGTGTTTTTCCCCGAAGACGAAGTTACGGTCAACGACCTGTATTTTGTCTGTTATATGATAGAGCGTATAGCTCGCAGACTGAAGCAACCCAATAAATACGTTGCCAATGCCATGGGGCGCGACGAAATAGCCAAGAAACTATCTTTGGCTGACGTGCTCCATTCGGAAAACCCATTGGCAGTGGAGTCGGATTGGATAGATGAGTATAATCTGTCAGAAGGTTCGTATGACGTGAAAGATGTCGATCCCGAACTATGTACCAGCATACCCACTACTACCCAAATGGCAAAGGTGTACAAGCGACTGATACTTGCTACTCAAAAGACAGAGGAAGAATATCCCGATGCCATTCTTCGGGTTTACGCCAGTCCTATATGCGAAACACTGGACAACTACAATTGTAGTGCCTACTACGAACCTTCGCCCTACATTACCCAGAGTTACTATAATGGCGCTTTTTAGTGCATAATCATACTACTTAAATATTGGACACACAAGGCACAGAACCCTACATTTTCAGGTCCTGTGCCTTTCCGTTGTCGTTAAATATTATTATTCACCTGCGGTTCATCAAGCTAAAGCAGTCGCCGGCGCTCATCAACAAGGCAAGTCCGTTTTCCTTTTTCCATACAATTCATGCATGCTTGCCAGTTCATGCCAGAGGGAGATAATAACCACTATGCCCACACCCATCAGCAAAGACAGGCCTGTGAGTGATGTCATGCGACTGTTCTGCTCCAGGAACAGGAAAGGCATGGAGTGTATGCCGAAGGAGAAGGTCGGTTGCCCAATGGGATTGTCCATAATGTAGACAAACAGGCCTCCGCTTACTATCACGCCCATTAGGAAGGCTGCTATTATGGCATAGCGATAGCGCCTAAGTTGCCTGTCCTGCATCTGCTTGATGTACTCCACGGCTTGCAGTTTCTTTTCCAGACGTTGCATGAAGAGGTCTTCTTGTCCAAGATCGGGTGTATAGCCATTGAACAGTTCCTGTAATGTATCTTTCTGTTCCATCATTTCTTCAATTTATCTTTCAGGTGTTCGCGTCCTCTGGACAGTTGTTTCTTTATAGCATCCTCGCTGCATTCCATTATCTTGCTTATCTCACGTACGGAGTATCCCTTTATGTAGAAAAGCAGAATGGAGGTGCGCTCCTTGGGTTGCAGTTCGTTCAAGGCCATGTACAGTTCCTGGTAACGGAACGTATTGTCTGCCAAGGTTGAAGCATCCGTCAGCAAAGACGCCATCTCCAGCGGCTGGTTGCATCTGCCTGCTTTCTTGTGGTCCAGAAACGTGCGGTATGCAATCTTGTAGAGCCAGGAGGTGAAGTTGCCCTCATCCCGATACCCACTGGAGGAAAGATAGGCCTTGACAAGACTTTCCTGCGCTATGTCGTCAGCCTCATCGCGGTTACCCAGGCATAGGGCAAGCAGGAATCGCCTCAGGTGCCCCTGCTCGCCCCGTATGTGTGCTATGAACTTCTCTCTGTTCATGTTTTGCTTTTGCAACAGACGGTTATTTCTTGTTGGCCTCAGTCTCCAATTCCTTTGCCAGCATCCTCTTGCTGATGAAGAAGACAAGCAGTATGGCCAGACCTATGAGCATGGTAATGCCACCGCAGAAGTAAGACCTTTCCAAATCCTCTACAGACATGCCACCTACGAAGTCCATATATAGGGCATGACCCAGAAAACCAAGACCGATAGCAGAGATAACACTGCCCCACATTAGTTTCTTCAGTAATTTCTCCTTCAGAGTTGCACTCTTTGGCGTAATCTTCTGTATCAACTCCTCTAGGTCGATGTTTGGATTCTTCTCCAAGGCCGCTAGCACTATCCCCGTTCTGTTGTCTGACTCATGTTTCTTGCTCCTCATGTGGAGCCACACCATTGTGATGGGCATTATTACACAGATGCTGATAGGGATAAGGATGTCTTCCAACATGCCACCAATTTCTTCCAATGCTTCCATAATCTTGTTTTGTTGTTATAGGTTAATGAATCGTTTTCTTGAGCTTGCTCACAAATATAACGATTCTTGTGAAGAAAAGGTGACATCCATGCTGATATTTTGTATGGAAGACATGCCTGTGACAATACTGAGGACAAATTAGGGTATATACAAGTTTCCTGTCTATTTTCATCGCTTCAATGATAATAAAAGCATGAAAACGTGCATATGAGTCAAATTTGGGTATCTTTGCAATGATATTATCACTTTAAGGACAGTTGACTATGAAATTCAGGAAAATACTCAATGTGATATAAAAAATCAGGAAGAGGGCTATGGAACCTTCTTCCTGACTGCTTTTAGTGACCTCGCTGGGACTCTAACCCAGGACCTTCGGAACCGGAATCCGACGCTCTATACAACTAAGCTACGAGGCCTTAACGAACGGAAAGGTGAAAGGTGAAAACGGAAATCGGAAAACTGCTCTTAACGGTGAGAGGGTTAGCGGAATAGATTTCCGTTTTCCGTTTTCATCTTTCCGTTTCTTTATTTCATGCTTTCCTTGAAATGATTTACCAACTGGCGGAAGAGGTGGTTGCGGGTGTTGCCACCGTAGATGGAGTGGTTGCGGTTGGTGTAGGTGAGCTGGCGGAAGTCCTTGTCGGCATGCACGAGGGCTTCGGTGTACTCTGCCACATTGCGGTAGTGCACGTTGTCGTCGGCAGAACCATGGATGATGAGCAGGCTTCCGCTCAGGTTCTTGGCACGTGAGATAGGACTGCAATCATAGCCCTCGGGGTTCTCCTTGGGTGTGCGCATGAAACGCTCGGTGTATACCGTGTCGTAGTAGCGCCATGAGGTTGGGGGTGCCACCGCCACGCCGGCATAGAACACGGGGCGTCCCTCGGACATGCTCATCAGTGTGTTGAAACCGCCGAAACTCCATCCCCAGATACCTATGTGATTGGCATCAACCCAGGGCAGCTTGCTCAGGTAGATGGCTGTCTCCACTTGGTCGTGGCTTTCCAACTGACCCAGTTTCAGGTAGGTCTGCTTCTCGAACTCAGCACCACGGCCGCCTGTGCCACGTCCGTCGACGATGACGCTGACGAAACCTTCCTGTGCCAGGTATCTCTCCAGAAGAGCAGCAGAGCAGTTGCCCACGTACCAAGAATCCTGTACCTGCTGGGAACCGGGACCGCTATACTGAAAGAGGATGACGGGGTACTTCTTGCTGGCGTCGAAGTTGGCGGGCTTCACCATGACGCCGTTCAGATCCACACCGTCCTGTGTCTGGAACTGGAAGAACTCTATGCTTGCCAGGTTCATGCCGTCCACCTTCTGCTTCAGTGCTGCATTGTCCTGCAGGGTCTTCGTTACCTTGCCCTTGTCGTTACGCAGGGTGTAGGTTGGAGGTGTGGCGGCAGAGTGGTGTGTGAGCATCAGGTGCTTGAAGTTGGTGGAGAAGATGGCTGAGTTCTGTCCAGCCTCGGTGCTGATGGGGGTTACCTTGCCCTTGGCATCGCACTTGTAGACACCGGTGCGCAGAGGACCACCGTCCTTGGCCTGATAGTAGTATGTGCCGGTCTTCTCGTCGTATCCGTAGAAGTCGGTGATGATGTCCTTTCCCTTGCCAATTTCGCGCTTCTGTGTGCCCAGAAGGTTGTACTGGTACAGATGTGCATAGCCAGAGCGCTCGCTAAGCAGGATGAAACCGTCCTGTATGGTTGTGAAGAGGGTGTAGGCATTGTCGGCCACGTAGGGCTTCACCTCGTCGGATACGATGCAGCGGCATTCGGTGGAGCGGGGGTTGGCAGCCCATACCTTCAGGTTGTCCTGATGGCGGTTCTGGGTGAGAATGAGCAACTTGTTGGGGTCGCTGCTGAACTTGATGCGGGGGATGTAGCCTTCTGCCTCCAGAGGTACTTTCACCTCGCGAGTAGCACGGCTCTTGATGTCGAAGGTGTGCACCGTTACCTTGCTGTTGGGCTGTCCGGCAATGGGATACTTGTATTCGTAGGCACCGGGATATTCGGCATTCTCCTGCATCTCGGGCACCATGCCCTTGTACATGGGGAAGGAGAACAGAGGCACCTGGCTCTCGTCGTAGCGGATCCATGCCAGCATGGTGGCATCGGCATTGAAGTCGAAACTGCGGTTGGTGACGAACTCTTCCTCATACACCCAGTCGGCCTTGCCGTTGATGATGCTGTTGAACTTGCCGTCCTTGGTAACCTGTACCTCGGCATTGTCGAAGAGCAGTTTCACAAGGAAGAGGTTGCCTTCGCGCACGAAGCCCACCATGTTGCCGTCGGGGCTCCAGAGGGGGCACTCCTGAGGACCGCCATCGGAAAGGGGGGCCAGGGTGCGGTTCTGTACATTATATATATAATATATGGCGGTGGTGCTATGACGGTAGATGCCACGTGTCTGTGTGCGCAGAAGGATGTTCTTCTGGTTGGGTGAAAGTGTGTAGCCGTCGATGCGTGAAAGTTTCACTTTGCCCTTGGTGTCCTCAACATCAAAGAGGATGCCTGTCTGCTCGCCAGTCTTGAACGAACTTACCACAATCCTCTTGCCGTCCACCAGCTGGCTGTAACTCTCGCCATCGGGCAGGGGATTTACACCATATATGCCATGCGCGCCAAACGAACCGTTGGTGATGGACTTGAGAGTGAGGGAACCTTCCTGTGCCTGGATGTTGCCAGAAAGGAAGGGGGAAACCATGATGGTCAGTGCAAGTAGAATCTTCTTAATCATCGTGCTTACGTGTCTTAAACTATGCAAAGATAGTAAAAAAATGTTAGAAAAATGCCCTGTCTAGATGCAGTTTTAATATTATTTTGATAATTCTTTGGCATTTTTACATTGTTTTAATGTCTTTTTGTTAACTTTGTGCCCAAATTTATGCATTAAATGTCCATAGGCACTCCAGTACTCTCCTTTGCAGACCTATCCACAGGTTATGGCAACAGGGTCGTATCATCTGGTTTGACGGCAGAACTATGTGCTGGTAAGGTGACTTGCCTCTTGGGCTCAAACGGAGCAGGCAAGAGCACTTTGCTCAGGACAATGGCAGGATACCAGCGAGCATTGGCTGGAAGGATGGACGAGGTAAGTCCGGAAACCATGGGTGTGGTGCTTACCGAACGCATGGATGCAATGGGGCTCAGTGTAAGGGATGTGGTGGCTATGGGCAGACATCCGTATACGGGCTACTTTGGCCGGTTGACGGCAGAGGACGAACAAGTTGTGAGCAAGGCCATGAGGCTTACGCATACTGAGGAGTTTGCAAACCGAATTTTCCAGTCGCTTAGCGACGGAGAACGACAGAAGGTGATGATAGCCAAGGCGTTGGCACAGGAAACTCCGATAATACTGATGGACGAGCCCTCGGCATTTCTGGATTTCCCATCCAAGGTGGAACTGATGCTCATGCTACGCGACCTTGCGCACAACCAGGGAAAGGCCATACTGCTCTCTACGCACGATGTGGGCATAGCGCTGAAGACGGCCGACGTGCTATGGTTGATGCAGGACGGTGGCATGGAAATAGGCACTCCGCAGGAATTGCTGGAGTCGGGTGCAATAGACGCTTTCCTGGGTGAAAGCAGCAGGTATATTTAGAGAAAAAGCAAAAAAAACAATAACTATAACTAAATTAATCAAAACCAACGAACTATGAAGAAGTTGTTTGTAGTACTGGCCGCTATGGTAATGACACTGAGCGCCAGCGCATTTGAATTCGACGGCATTAACCTGAATGCCAGTGTAAACAAGATCTCTGCCGAGATCGCAAAGCGTGGTTATTCTTACGATGAGACTAAGGATGCATTCACAGGCGTATGCCGCGGTACAGAGATTTCTCTGTCACTGAACTGGAAGAACGTAAAGGAAGGCGGTAAGCTGGGTCAGCTTATCGTAGACGTTCCCATGAAGGAGCAGAACGCTGTTGCCATCGTAACTAAGATGTTCAATGTTATCTATCACGTGGCAAAGGGTGCTAAGCCCAATACCTACGAGGTTTCTGAGGATGGTACAACCGTTGAGATAAGCACAATTGCCAACGGTGTGCGTCTGACTTACAACACTCCTTATTACAAGAAGTAAGTCACGACCGACATTTTTTCAGCCCTTTCTCCTTCTTGCAGACAATGCTGGGGCAAGGGTGTGATAGACGATTACTGGCGCTCCTATTAGGGGCGTCAGTACGTTTATAGGCATGACGCTGCTCTCAGGGAGGTTGCACAGAAGGTTGCACGCCAAGGCTATGCATGCACCCAAGGCCATGGTACGGGGCAGGAGTGAGCGGTGGGAACCGGAGGGAGACATGAAGCGTGCCATATGAGGTGTGGCAAGACCGATGAAACTGATAGGACCGCAGAAGGCCGTGGTGATGGCAGAGAGCAATCCCGTGGCAAGCAGAAGCATGTGGCGAGTGCGTGTGGTGTTCACACCCAGGTTCTGCGCATAGCGGTCGCCCAAGAGCAAGGCATCCAAAGGCTTCATCATCAGCAGAGCCAAGACAAGTCCCAATGATACCAAGCCGATAAAGAAGGGAAGGCGTTCCGTGCTGACGCTGGAGAAGTTACCCATGCCCCAAAGCACGTATGCCTGAAGACCGTCGTGACTTGCCCAGAACTGGAGCAGGGATATCAGGCTGCCCGTGATGTAGGAGATGATTACACCTGTGATGAGAAGCATCACTGTGCTCCTGAGCAAGGCATTCAGGGAGGAAAGCAAAAGCATTATAGCCATGGCACCAGCCAGTGCTGCCATGATGGTGAGCATGTATCCGCCAAGAGACATTCCCCCCATCGCCAGACTTCCGCCAAAGAGCATCATTGCCACCGCCACACCAAGGCTGGCACCGCTATCTATGCCCAGTATGGACGGACCTGCCAGGGGATTGCGGAAGGCCGTTTGCAGGAGCAAGCCGCAGGTGGCAAGTGCCGCACCGCAGAAAGTGGCGGTAAGCATCTGGGGCACACGGCTATGCCACACGATGTACGACCACGAGGGGTGTCCCTCTATCTCTCTGCCCAGAAGTATGTCGGGCATGGCGCTCAGTGGTATGTCCAGCGAACCCCACAGGATGTTTGCCACCATCAATAGGAGGGGTAGGGCAATGAGAAGTATTGTTCGGCCTTTGGCGAAGTATTGTTTTTTCATATTTTTAAGATATAAGACCCCTCCCAGCCCCTCCCACAAGGGGAGGGAATATGATGTAACTTCATCTTATATGTATTTTGTAACCACTCCCCTCCCTTGTGGAGGGGTTGGGGGAGGGTCTTTCTTTTTACTTAAAGTACTCGTGCTCTGCTTTCAATCCCAGTTCGGGATGTAGCACGCTTATAAGGTTTTCCAAAAGATATTCTGGGTGGAAGGGCGTTTCCTCGAAGAAGGGCACCTCTTCCGTATTGCATACCAGCATGCGCGCAGGGATGAGCTTGCATGCAGGTGTGTCGTCTGTTATCTGTTCCTTGGCGAGAGGCCCGAAACTCTTTATGAGCCAGAGGTCGGCATGCATGGCCCTGTCCAGCACCATCTCTATGCTCATGGCACTGGCTCCGCTTCCGGGGATGTCGGCAAAGAGATAGGCGGCACCGGCATCGCGGTAGAGTATACCCGTGGTGCTTTCTCCGTTGGGCACATGCCATGTTCCGCTTAGCGGACGTTCGGTAAGCAGGCGGGGACGCTCCTTGCACGTCGATGCCAAGGCTTTCAACCCGTTGTATCTTTGCTCTATTTCCTGAAATAGGCTGTCTGCCCGCTGCTCCACACCGAAGAGCATGCCATACACCCTTATCCACTCGGCACGTGCCAGGGGCGACACCTCCATGTAGTCGGCACACTCCATGATGGGGATGCCCATCTGCTCCAGTCGTCCGTAGCCCCCCTGGCTTTCGTAGGGAGAAGGCATGAGCAGGTCGGGCTGGAGGTCCATCACTTGCTCTATGTTCACGGCATTGCTCGTGCCCAGGTCGCGTATATCACCCTTGGCGATGTCCTCCCTGAGACGGGAGTTCCTAAGGTACTTTGTGTCGAAAATGCCTCCGATGTGCTCACTTACCCCAAGTTCCTCCAACAATGCCGCATGCGTGGCTGTGTATACGGCGGCACGCTTTACGGGCACCTTCACCCGGATGCTTCTCAACAGGGTGGTGGTATCCCATGGGTTGCGTATGTCTATGTTCACGATATCTCCGCACCTTACGGCACGCACATGGCGTGCATGACGCAAGGACAGAGTGTCGCCCTCTACGGCCTTGCCCGTCCTGCCGTTCGCGCACGAACAGAGGAGTATGCACGCAAGGATAATCGTCCATAGGTGTTTCATATTGATTTTGCTAATCATCTCTGGCCTGTTGTTTCTGTTCACAAAGGTACAATTTTAATGTGAAGATGAAAAATAATCATATAATTCTTTGTGGTTTTGATATTTGTTCGTAACTTTGCGAACAAGAAACGTGATTAGAGTATGACAAATAAGGATTATACCGTTAGGCAAGAGCAAGTTGCTCGTTTTGCAAAGGCCATGGGACACCCTGCACGCATTGCGATATTACAATTTCTTGCCAAGCAGACAACTTGCTATTTTGGCGATATTCACGAGGAATTGCCTATTGCCAAGGCAACAGTATCGCAACACCTTAAGGAATTGAAGGATGCAGGCCTGATACAGGGAGAGGTGGAAACGCCAAAGGTAAAGTATTGCATCAACCGGGATAATTGGCAGATTGCCAAGGCGCTTTTCTGCGAGTTCTTTGACAGTTGTGCCTGCAAGAAGGAGAGTTGCTGTAAATGACAGCCTCTTTTTTTATCAATTATGTTCGTTGTTTTACGAATGATTAAACATTGAACTATATGTTCTGGATTTTATTCTTGTATCTAATTGTTGCATATTTGGTGCCAGAAGTGGGAGTGATTGCCATCATCTGCATGGTAGGACCAGTAGCGATGGCTGTTGGTAAGGGTAGATATTGGTGTGGGCACTTTTGTCCTCGAGTGCATGTTTCTGCGGCATGCCAGATGAAGTGCAAGCGATGTGCTAAGGTCTGTCCGATGCAGCTTGCTCCCTATGAATCAATAGGAAACGATTCGGGCTATTTGCACGCGGATTGTATAAAGTGCGGACGTTGTATCACGGCCTGCCCTACAAAAGTTATGAAGATGTGTAATTAATATATATTTAAGTATGAAAGTGTTGATTTTATGCACAGGCAACAGTTGCCGTAGTCAGATGGCACATGGATTCCTCCAATCGTTTGACAAAAGTCTGGAAGTACATTCGGCTGGTACTCAGCCCGCTTCACAAGTTAATCTTCGGGCCGTAGAAGTGATGAATGAGACTGGTATTGACATTTCATTGCACACTCCTAAAAGCGTGAACATTTACCTTGACGAAGCGTGGGATTACGTGATTACCGTTTGTGGTGGTGCAAACGAAACCTGCCCGATGTTTCAGGGCAAGGTAGGTAAGCGCATGCACATCGGTTTCGACGACCCATCCGAAGTACAAGGGTCAGAAGAGTTTGTGATGAATGAATTCCGTAGGGTTAGAGATGAAGTAAGAAAGAGATTTGCAGAGTTCTATATCACCGAAATCCTAAAAAGGGAAATGTCCAAGTGCTCTTGCGGTGCTAAGTGTTAATTGTCAAAAGTCTCTTTTTTACAAATAATGTTCGTTGTTTTGCGAATAACAAATAACTATAACGTTTTACAGCAATGAATAAAGTGTTATTGATTCTCGTCCTATCCATGAGCATGGTGGCTTGTTCAGGTGCCAAGGACAAGAGTGTAAGTGGGCAAACAAAGAAGGATGTGGTGGAGGTGCTTTATTTCCATAGGGCACAGCGTTGTGCCACTTGCATAGCTATTGAGAGGAATGCTATGGAGTTGGTCAATAAGACCTTTAGCGAGTCACTAAATAGTGGTAGGTTGGTATTTCGTTCTATAGATATAGGTAAGGAGAAGGCGCTTGCCGAGAAATATGAGGTCAGTTGGTCATCGCTTGTCTTGGTGGATTTCGACAAGGGTGGAAAGGAAAGTTCGATAAACTTGACCGAGTTTGCATTCAAGAACGTCCGCAATGATTCTGGCAGGTTCAAGTCGGTGTTGTCGGAACATATTGCAGAAATGCTCAGCAACTGATGCTATGGAGTGGATACAGACATTACTGGAAAGTTCGGCAACACCGGCACTGACGGCATTTTTGCTTGGTGTGCTTACAGCTCTTTCGCCTTGTCCATTGGCAACCAACATTGCTGCCATTGGCTACATAAGCAGGAACATCGAGAGCAGGAGCGGAGTGTTTCTTCAAGGGATGCTTTATACCTTGGGCCGAACGATTGCCTACACATTCCTTGGCATTGTTCTAATCGTTATCTTGAAAAGCGGTACGAGCATGTTCGGTATTCAGGAATTCATAGCAGACTCTAGCGAAATGATTTTGCCTC
This sequence comes from Bacteroidaceae bacterium, assembly GCA_045645045.1. Lineage (GTDB taxonomy): Bacteria > Bacteroidota > Bacteroidia > Bacteroidales > Bacteroidaceae > Physcousia. The sequence continues at coordinate 16,667 of JAZRIA010000126.1, forward strand.
CAGCTTTACTGCTTGTTGGTGTGTTCATGCTTTTGGGCAACCGGCTAAGATTGCCATCAGCAGGTATCGGTAGAGGAGGCGAAGGGCTTGCCCGAAAGGGTGGACTTGGAGCCTTGATATTGGGAATGCTTTTTGCTATGGCATTCTGTCCGACAAGCGGAGTTTTCTACTTTGGTATGCTGATCCCCATGTCGGCAAGTGCAAGGTTGGGATATTTGTTGCCTGTTGTTTTTGCCATTTCTACGGCGCTTCCTGTGCTCATCGTGGCATGGATTTTAGCCTTTGGCGCAAGGCATATAGGGAATGTTTATGGCAAGATGAGGGTAATTCAGAAATGGCTCAATACAGCAGTAGCCATACTCTTTATGGCAATAGGAGTGTATTATTGTATAACAATTTATATTTAGAGATTATGGAAATAAAGATTTTAGGAACAGGTTGTGGCAAGTGCAAGACAACCTATGCCCTTATAGAAAAGGTCGTCAAGGAGAACAACATCACGGCAACAATTGCCAAGGTCGAGGATATTGTGGAGATAATGAATTACAATATCCTTGCAACACCTGCCGTGGTGGTAGATGGTGAGTTGAAGGTAAAGGGCTATGTGCCGAGTGAAAAACAGATTAAAGAGTTACTTGGCTTATGATACAGAGATTTGCAGATTGGCTGGTATATGGCATCTTCGGGCTGGATGCCGCCACGCCATTGGGTATGTCTGTCAACTTCTTCTTTTACGACAGTATAAAGATAGTGGTCTTGCTTTTCAGCATCAGTTTCCTGATGGGCGTTATCAATGCCTATTTCCCGATAGAGCGGCTTCGCCAGTACCTTGCCTCTCACAAGCTGTATGGTCTGGACTACTTCCTGGCGGCTCTGTTTGGTGGCATAACACCCTTCTGTTCGTGCTCGTCCGTGCCGCTCTTTATAGGTTTTGTAAAGGGTGGAATACCCTTGGGCGTGACGCTGACCTTCCTCATCGCCTCGCCGTTGGTCAGCGAGGTGGCTGTGGCCATGTTTCTCGGTACGTTTGGATTGAAGGTGACATTGGTCTACATCGTCAGCGGAACGCTATTGTCTATGGTGGCAGGCTACATTCTGAGCCGTATGCACCTTGAACCATACCTGAGCGATTGGGTAAAAGCTGCCCAGGTTCAATCTACGGAACAAAGCGGGAAGTGGGAGGCAGAGAGCACACCTTTCATCAAGCGTCTGCCTGTCATCACCCGTGAGTCGTGGGGCATTGTGCGCGGTGTGTTGCTTTATATCCTGGTGGGCATAGGTATGGGAGCCGCTATGCACGGATATGTGCCTGAAGGCTTCTTCGAGCAATATCTGTCGGCAGAGCATTGGTGGGGTGTTCCCCTTGCCGTTGTGCTTGCCGTACCCATGTATGCCAATGCTGCCGGCATAGTGCCCATTGTAGAGGTGTTTGTTGCAAAAGGCATCCCTCTGGGTACAGCCATTGCCTTCATGATGGCAATTATCGGACTCTCACTTCCCGAAGCCACCATGCTGAAAAAGGTAATGACCTGGCGATTGATAGGTATATTCTTCGGTGTTGTTACTTTGTTGATTATCATGTCAGGATATTTGTTTAACTGGCTCTATATCTGAATGACGAAGGGTGCTGCAAGCGTTGTTTTGCCTGCTTCTGTGAATGTATGTAGAGGCAATAGACACGATTATTTTGATTTCGGTTGAATATCCCAAGGCTTTTTTGTAACTTTGCGAGGAAATAACATCAAATACTAATGATTATGAAGAAAAGATTTTCTCTTTTGGCTTCAGTGATGTCGTTGGCATTGCTGACTATGAGTTGCTCGGGAGCGGAATCTGCTGCCGAACAGAGCGAGAGTGTTGTTACCTTGTCGGGCAATGCGTATGTAACGGCTTCTCCCGAGAGCGAACCTGCTTTCATCGACGAGGGCAGATGTGCAATTCGCAACTGGGACGACCAGGAAACGGTTGTAAGTTTCTATTTCAGGGCAATGAACAAGGGCAAGATGGCCGTTTCGTTGCAGGCAAAGGGACATTCTCTGGTGGAGGTTTCCCTGTTGGGCAAGACCGAGGAGGTGGAACTGGCAAGCGACACACTGGCACTTGTTGAGGTTGGTACCTTCAAGGTTAAGGAACCCGGTTACGTCAAGGTAGACATCCGTGGCAAGAAGATTAACGCAGGCGATAGTTTTGGCAATGTTGAATCTCTCGTAGTGAAGGGCAATGTAGGTCCCGTGGTTTGTGTAAACGGCGACTTCAGCACCCACTTCGGCCGTCGCGGTCCTTCCACACACATGAGCTACACCCTGCCTGAGGGAGATGTGGAATGGTTCTACAACGAGGTTGTGGTACCCGAAGAAGGCGACATCCCCAGCAGCTATTACATGGCTTGCGGTTTTGGCGAGGGATACTTCGGTATGCAGAACAACACTCCTTACCCCAGAAGAATCCTCTTCTCCGTATGGAGCCCCTTCGTAACCGACAACCCTGCCGAGATTCCTGACTCAATGCGTGTGCAGCTCGTAAGAAAGGGTGCCGAGACAACAATCAACGACTTCGGTAATGAAGGTTCCGGCGGACAGAGCTACATGCACTACGACTGGAAGCCAGGTGAGCGCTGCCGCTTCCTGATGGGTGTGCGCCCCGACAAGAACAATACAACCGTCTACACCGCCTACTTCTACGACAACCACCAGAACAAGTGGTCGCTCGTGGCATCATGGCGTCGTCCCCAGATAACCACATGGTACACCCATGCATATTCTTTCCTGGAGAACTTCAACCCCGTAATGGGCCACATCACCAGAAAGGCTTACTACTGCAACCAGTGGGCACGCACTGCTGACGGCAAGTGGGTACCTGTAACACAGGGCCGCTTCACATGCGATGCAACCGGCAACCAGAAGCAGCGTCTTGACTATAAGGGCGGTGTGGAGAACAATGACTTCTTCCTCACCATGGGCGGCTTCTTCAATGACTTCCTGGAGTCTGGCACACCGTTTACACGCGAGGGCAACGTTACTGAGGCTCCCGATGTGGACTTCTCTACACTGGAATAATTCCCTGTTGTCCTAAGTGATAGCTACATAATGAAAAAACGTTTTTCAATATTCTCTACTATCCAGAACCAGCTACAGCATCTGGTTCTGGTTCTTCTATTTGTGCCTCTTCTGTGCGGATGCAATGCCGGTAAGAAGCAGAGCATAGTAATCCTATACGAGAACGATGCACATTGTGTGCTGGACGGTTATGCGTGTCTGCGCGGTTTGGCGGATGCCGTTTCGGACACCTCGTGGGTGGGACTTACCAGTAGCGGCGACTTCCTGCACGGAGGTACCGCTGGAGCCATATCCGGTGGCAAGTTCGTGGTGGACATAATGAAGGAAATGGGTTACGATGCCGTGGGCTTGGGCAATCATGAGTTCGACTTCGGCACACCGCACCTTACCCAGCTCATGGCGGAGAGCCAGTTGCCCGTGGTGAACATGAACCTGCGCTCCCTGCATCAGGACTCCCTCTTCTTCACACCTTATATTATAAAGAGCTTCGGCGGAACGAAGATAGCCTTCGTTGGTGTTGTCACTCCCGAAACGCTGATAAGCGAGGCATACTCCTTCTTCGACAAGCAAGGCACGCAGATGCTGGGACTTTGCGAGGACAATCTGGTGGAGGAGGTACAGAAAACCGTGGACGAGGCTCGCAAGGAAGGTGCCCATTATGTCATCCTCCTGTCTCAT
>JAZRIA010000127.1:0-1105 GCA_045645045.1 Bacteroidaceae bacterium
GGCTACAATGATGGCCGACCGCGACGGGATGCAACAGGATATCATGACCGAGGGCAGACTGCTGGAAAAGTACGATAAGAACATGAACCCCTACAAGGAGAGCAACCCCTTGTATGTTCACCTGAAGGAGTTGCAACGTTCTATCGGTATGCAGCGCGAGCACCTGGGACTGACGAACAAGTCGAGCAAGAAGATGGAGAGCCCCAAGGGTAAGCAGGATAGCGCAGCCAATGCACTGGATGAATTCATAGACGGTATTAAAGGATAAACCATGCAAGAGAATGAAGAATTGAAAAAGGCAAAGGCACAGTGCCTTGCCGACTTGACCGAATGGCTGCCATACTATACGCCATACATCAACCAGATTGACCCGCGACTGCTTGCCTACATCCAGGACGCAATCAGCAACAATGCCAGCCATGCCAACCTGTACGAGCTGTTGGGCATCCGCAAGGAGTTCCGCCTGATAAGTTCGTATGATATTGACCCCGAGCGCGTACATCTATCGCTGCGAGCTATCGAGGGGCAGTGGGAGAATGGCCGCCACCTGAAGGGTGGTCTGAAATTCGACACACCACGAGGCAACCAGCACGTCCGCCTCATGCCTTATCAGGTATGGTGCTTATTCGGCATCTATGCCTTCAAGGTGGATGTTTGCATGGAACGACCCTATATCGAGGGCGACGAACTGCTTCCTACGGAATGGGTGAAGGACGGAACGGTATGGGACACACGCCGATTGACCGACGAATGCCACCTGTTCCAGACGCGCAAGAGCGGTAAGACGGAGTTCGGTGCTGCCATCGACTTTACAGAGGTATGCTTCCTCGGTCCCGCCAATGGGCAGGCACTTATCTGCGCGCCATCGGCAGAGCAGAGCAAGATTGCATACAAGGCCATCCGCGAGTTCGCCGTACAGGTTGACCCCACGTGTGTCAACCGCATGGGAGGCAAATACTTCCGAATGACGCGCAGCGGAATGAATTGGCAGCCAGGCCACCGCATGAAGGGCGAGATTAAGACAATGGCAGCTGGTAAGGTCAGCAAGGATGGTCTGTACGGTTCAGTCATCCATGCCGACGAGCACGGACAGCCTGGATACATT
>JAZRIA010000128.1:0-25570 GCA_045645045.1 Bacteroidaceae bacterium
ATGATGAATTCATCCTACTTTTTGTCCACGTTACCTATTATTTATATGCTCATCAACCATTACGTCTGCGTTTCCACCACAGATAGTAGCCGGTCAGTGGAAGAGTGCCGCCTATGAAGGCAGCTACAAAATAAAGTGTCTGGGTTACCACACCTCCCCAGGTGCCAGTATGAAGCGCCATTACCAAGCGGCGTGTCTCGGCATCTGTGCCATCGCTTCCCAAAAGCGTGTAGAACGCCTCACGATACGAGGAGAACGACCACGTGAGACCCGTCAATGCCATCAGCAACAGGAGGAGGAAGGTCCAGAAGCCAAGACTTACATGAACATCAAGCATGAACCTGCGCCAACCCTTTGAGAACTTCACCTGCAAACGGTTCATGAGCACCTTGCCATTGCGAGGCCACCAGATGAACATGCCAGATATGAGGGTGAATACAAATGCCACGGTGCTTATGCCAACGATTATCTTTCCGGGGCTTTTCTCACCCTTCTTGGCAGGAGGATTCAGCAACCAGCGGTGCATTTGCATCACCTTGCGGAAAAAGGGCAGGCGCTTCCTCTTGGGTTTCTCCGCCTTCTGAGGTGAGTCGGAAACGGTGAGAGGTGAACGGTGAGAGGTGAGCGATTTGTCAATTGAAGATGACTTTTCCGAGGAGCAGCGTCCGTGTTGTTTATAGTTCTCGGACGCTGCACGCAGCGTCCCTGCCATGCTTCTGCTCTCGCTTCCTGCGTCGGTTCCGTTCGACAACTCCTTGCCATAGAAGTCGGGATAGAGCATGCGTGTTACGGGTTTCTCTATCACGAGCAGGGCTCCCGTCAGGCATATTATGCTGATGACTAAACCAAAGGGCATTGCCAGCCAAAGATGTATCTTGCGAAATGTCTTCATTGCCTTCTTCATTACATTAGTTTGCCACAAGTTTGCCGATGGCATCTATCTTCGTCACGTCCGTGCCGAGTGCCTTGGTGGCAAGGACAACGTTGGATGAGGCGCTTGGATCAATTCTGTATACGGAGGCATAATCGTCGGTGGTAGTAAGGGCAATATAGGTATATCCTCCCTCCACATGAACCTGAGTGCCAAAACTGCTTATCTTCTCCGTAGCAGGCATGCCTTCCACCCACTTTAGTGTCTTCGCCTCGCTATTGAACACGGCCAGGCGGTTGGCGGTAAAACCCTTTTCTGTTAGTGGACGGTCGTACATGAGCAGAAGGAAGTCGTTGCCACCCATATACCACGAGCGCTGGAAGGAGATGCCTCCGCTCAAATCCTCTATGTTGCAATAGTATGTATCGAAGTCGTCCTTCCCGGCAGGGATACGCACCACACCGGCAGGCAGGGAGGTGCGCTGACGCTCGTCAGCCATTGTCTTGGCATAACTGGGAGAGAACACATAGATATCACCCTTGTTGTCCTTCCATATCATCTGGTAGTATTGCGACCTATTGCGTCCGCATGCATAACTGATGCGGTCGGTGCGCAGGAGTTTCTTTTCGGCAAGGCTCTCGTCGGTGAAGATTGCCACATGGCACTCGTCGGGATATTGTGTCCACTGGAGTTCACCCTTCTTGTAACTGCTGCTATTCGAACCTCCGTCCTCGGTCTTCACCAGGTCTTCATATCCGGGACGTATCCACTTTCCACCCTCCTGTGCGGCACTGTACTGGCTCAATCCCATGGGTATGGCGGCAGACACTATCCTACCCTCCCGTTCCTCTATGCCGGCAAGGGTTACAAACTCGCCATTGCCCAGGAAGTTCTCCGCAAGGTACTGCTCCCCGGAAATATCATTGGTACGCATTGTCTCCTGCTCCACATCCAGATAGGACAAGAGGAAGGTCTTAGGCAAGTAACCGTTGGCATCTGCCTTGTCCGAAGGTCCGTCGCCCGTTGAGGCGATGATTATGCTCTTGCCATAGATGCCGTAGGTGGTGTATCGCTTCATGGAATATTCTCCCGAGCGTGCCTTCAGTTCACCGTTGGAAGTGCGCACATAGGAGCGTGTCGTGGCGGCATTTCCCTGGTTGTAGGTCAGCGCATAGAGGTATCTGTTGCCATAAAACACCCATTGCGATGCACCGTCGTTTATCAACCCGTTGCCCTTTGCCGACACCATACCTTCGTTCAGTGAAGGTGCCGTGAGCAGCACATTGGTCGTGTTGCCAGATGCCGTCACGGAACCTGCCACCACGTATTCTCCCATAGCGGCACCAGCACCGTTTCCACCCTCGGGAGTTGGCTCTTCACTCGCACATGAAACGAGCATCGCACTGGTCACAAACGTAAGTACAAAAACAGATAACAAATTCTTTTTCATATCTTTATACATATTTAATCAAACTTATATTCTAATTAATACCTTGCCAAAGAATGCACGGCCGGGCTTCTGCAAACGGAAGTTGTCGTAGAGCAAGGCATTGGTCAGGTTGCGGCACTCGAACGAAAGGTTGTACCTGCCCTCCTTCATTGCATAGGTCAGCACTATGTTGTGCGAGAACTGCATGGGCACGAGGTATTCCGAATTGCCGCTACCTATGTGGTTTGAGTAATAGGAGAAACTATGCACATACATATTCTCGTACTGAAGCGTGAGCGAATTGCCCTTGGCCAGGCAGTTGTTCCACGTCAGTGCTATGTCGGCATCGGCAAAGAGATACGGCTGGTTGGGCATCCTCTCGCCATAGGATATGTTCGACATGGTAGTGCCCAGAGCCGTGGGCATGTTGTCCCTCACGTCGTTGTAGGTGAGGTTGCCACCCAGGCTCAGCCATCTGGAATAGCCGTATCGTGCCGACAGGTTCCATCCCATCACCCTCACCTTGCCGTAGTTGGTGTATGCGGCCGCCTGCTTGCCTCCGCTCAGGTCCACCACATTACGCTGTATATAGTCGTTCATATCCCTGAATACAAAGCCACCTTCGAGCAACAGGTTGTGTTTCTTGCGTGCAAGTGTGTAGGAAAGGTTCACATTCAGGTTGTGGCTCTTCTCCGGACGTATGTCCACGCTTCCCATTTCCAGGTCCTCGTCGCCAAACATCTCCTCGATGGTGGGCAGACGGATGGCCTTTTCGTATGACACCTTTGCCTGCAAGCCCTTCATGGGAAACCACGTGGCGGCTATACCATAGCCAAGATTATCAAGTCCTCTGGCATATTCCACATAACTGGTGGCGTTGGCATCCGTGGCCATTGGGCCCGACACACTCTGGTGGTACCACTTGGCAAAGGCCACCATGTTCCATTTCTCGGAGGGGAACACACGGTATTGCGCTCCCAGTATGTTCTTAATCGTGTGCTTGCCTATGGCCTCCTCGGTCATGTCTCCGGCAAGGAGCGAAGCATTGCGTCGCCAGAAGGCGTTCAGCGTATTGTTCAGCGTAATGCTATGTATGCGCCAGAAGCGGTAGTTGAGGTTAAGCACTGTATTGAAGTTGCTGTTTATGGCCTGACTATGCTGACGGCTCTGCTCGCCGGGCGAGTTGAGTTTCTGCTTCTCGCCACGCCAGTTGTACTTGTATTGGGCGGTATCCGTGTTGGTGGTAACATTGTGGTTGTAGTTTGCCGTGGCCATAATGTCCAGCCCCATCCCGAAGGCGCCTCGCTTAACATATTCCACTCCAGGCATCAGGCTATGGCTCTTGCGATGCTTCTCGCCATATACGATGTCCTGCCTTACACCCGTCTGCATGTCCTTGTAATTTTGCGAATAGGTCATGTTGACCATCAGGCGGTCTGCCCACTCCTTGTCCTTGAAGCCGAAGCGTGCCACCAGCGCCTCGTTATGGTACATGTCGTGAAACCTCTTCACCCACTCGGGCTTGTCCATGTCTATGCGCCCAGTACTGAAATCCTCCACAGGTGCGAGAACCATGTAGTCGTTGTCGGAATAGTTCTGGAAGGCGGTAAATTCCCATGTCATGCCTCCTCGCAGGTTCTGCCCCAGGTTCACGCTTGTCCTGTGCGTATTGAACGAACCGTAGGAGTACGAGGCATCCAGCCAGAAGGGTTTCCTGCTCTTGTTCGTCACCACGTTTATCACTCCGCCTATGGCATCGGTGCCGAAGCCCACGGGCACCACACCCTTGTATATCTCTATGCGCTCGGCAAAGTTCACGGGTATGTTGTTCAGGCCGAAGGAAGAACCCACACCCTCCTGTGGCACACCGTCCACAAAGACCTTCACGTGCCTGCCCGAAAAACCGTCCAGCAGCACCTGAATGTCCGAACCCGTACCTCCCGTTTCCCTCACCCTCACTCCGGGAGCCTTGCCCAGCACATCGCTCAGCGACTTGGCACCCGTGGCCTTGCCCTTGGTGTCTATACCTATTACATTATAGGGTTGTCGCCTTGTCCTTGCCACGGCATCGGTGTTCACCACCACCTCCTGCATCTGGGTCGTCTTCTCTTTCTCCAGGGCGGGAATCGTGTCGTGTCCCATGCTCGTGGCTGCCCATGCCAGCATGATTGCCAAACCCAAAAGTTTTACGTTTTCCATTTTCACCTTTCCGTTCGTTAAGTTTTCCGGGTGCAAAGGTATGGCGATTCCAGAAATCCCACAATCGCCAAATTTGGGTAAATTGCATAGGCCTCATGGCACACGTTCAATACCGAAAATCAAGGAAAGAGAGGGCGTGGAAAGGACACTGACGATAGAAATATGCAAAATAATTAACGGGAGATGTAATAAAACACCAGTTCAAAACGTCTAAAGTGTAGTACAAGAGAACGGAAGAAACAAACAATCATGAACCAAGAACAAGAATTTTCGGAGTTCGTGCACCGACACAAGTCCACCATATACACCGTGTGCTATATGTTTTCCAAGGACAACGACGAGGTGCAGGACCTGTTTCAGGACATACTCACCAACCTGTGGACAGGCTTTGACTCGTTCCGCGGAGAGGCACAACAAAAGTCCTGGGTGTGGCGCGTGGCATTGAACACATGCATCTCTGTGGAGAGAAAAAAGAAGAAACGACCCCAATCGGCTCAATTGTCCATGGACATAGACCTATACGCAGACGACGACAACGACATCCTCCAGGTGCACGCTCTGCACAAGCGCATAAATTCCCTGGGACTCGTTGACCGTGCTATCATACTGCTATGGCTGGAGGATATGAGTTACGAGGAGATTGGCTCCATAATGGGCATCACCTCCAGGAATGTCGGAGTGAAACTATTCCGCATCAAGGAGCGTCTGAAGCAGATAAAGGACAAATAGCACCAACTACCCCTATTATTACCCACATTACCTAGATAAAGCACACTCGTCATGAAAGATATGGAATTAGAAGAAATGCGTGCCCAAATAAACCTCCTGAAGGAGATTCTGGACCAACAGAGCATCGTCAACAACCACCTCCTGCAACAATCCATGAAAGCAAAGGTGAGCACGATACACCGCCAAGGCTGGAAGGGTGTGGCGTGCGGCATTGTTGCTATTGTCCTCAACACCCTGCTCTATTTCGTAGGTGCTCTCAGCCTTCCGGTACTTATTATTACCATATTGTTTATGCTTTTCGCTATCCTTGGCACCTGGCATTCCCATAAACCACTAAACGAAAAGGACCTGCTGGGGAATGACATCCACACTACCGCCACCGCCTTCTCCATAGTGAAGAAACGCTACAAGTTCTGGATGCATTATATCACCCCAGTTACAATCATCCTCTGGTTGGCATTGTACTGCCGCGACTATGTCAATTCTTTGGGCTTGCCCCAGGAGGCGGCCAAGTATACTATCATGGCACTGCTCATCTCTGCCTGCATAGGCGCACTGATAGGCTATCTATGGCACCGCAAGGTAGTGAACGCATGCGACGAGGCTGTGAAGCAACTAGAGGACGGTTAAGATATTCTATTCGCTCACTCATATTGTTACTTCATGACAGTTCAAAAGTTTACATATTAAACATCACAAAGCTCCAGCCTAAGAAAGCCAGAGCTTTGTGATAAAATTAGTAGGATGAGTCAACACGACACATCAACTATTTTTAGAACTATCATTTCATGTTTCTCACTCAAGTGGCGAGAACTGGTCTGCGCCCACATCGCACAGGGGGCAAAAGAAATCCTCGGGAAGATCCTCAAAAGCTGTTCCAGGAGCAATATTCTGCTCAGGAACTCCCACCTCGGGATCGTACTCCCATCCGCATACGTCGCAAATATATTTTTTCATAACGATGTTATTTCTTTTAAAATTGTTTGTAATGTTGAATTAATAGTTGTCTACATGAATCTCAAAATAAGCCTGAGGATGTGCACAAGTGGGACACATTTCCGGCGCCTTCTCGCCAACTACGATATGGCCGCAGTTGCGACATTCCCACACCTTTACATCACTCTTTGCAAATACTTCCTGAAGCTCAACATTCTTAAGTAGAGCGCGGTAACGCTCCTCGTGGCGTTTCTCGATGGCTGCTACCAAACGGAACTTCATAGCCAAAGCCTTGAAACCCTCTTCCTCGGCAGTCTTGGCAAATCCTTCGTACATGTCTGTCCACTCGTAGTTCTCACCCTCAGCTGCGTGCAACAGATTCTGTGCAGTGTCGCCAATACCTTCCAACTCTTTGAACCAAAGCTTTGCATGTTCCTTCTCGTTGTCTGCTGTCTTCTGGAAAATTTCAGCAATCTGCTCAAAACCCTCCTTCTTTGCCTTTGAAGCGAAGTAGGTATACTTGTTTCTTGCCTGTGATTCACCAGCAAATGCCTCCATGAGGTTCTTCTCGGTCTGTGTTCCTGCGTACTTTGACATAATCTTATTTGTTTTAATTGGTTATTATTACTTGCTATTTAGTGCAACTTCTATTTTGAAGTCATTACAAAGGTATCGAAATTTATAATCACTTGCAAGTATTATCTTGGAAAATATTTGTATTTTTGCATCAATTTGGAACTAAAAACATTTTTTAAGTAAAAATATACCTAAATACATTATATAATATAGGAGGCATCAGCATGAGGTACGTGATACAACTGTTTATAATAATATGCTTCTCTTTTGCAGGAGAACTGCTGCACAGTGTACTCCCCTTCCCCATTCCTGCCAGCATATATGGTATAATCCTGTTGTTCTTGGCACTGGAGCTGAAATTGTTGAAGGTAAAACAGATACGTGAAGTCAGCACTACTCTGATAATATCCATGCCCGTGATGTTTGTACCACCTGCTGTGGGACTGATAAATACGTGGGATAATATCAAGAATAACTGGCCGGAATATTTGCTCATCACCTTTGCAAGTACCTTTGTGGTAATGGCTGTGGCAGGATGGACAACACAGAGGCTTATTCAGTGGAGACGGTATCGAAGAACACAAAAGACAAGCAAGAATGGAAAAGTTAATGCATGAATTTCTGGCAGAGTCCGTATATATGGGCGTGATGCTTACCATAGGAACATACTGCATAGGCATATGGCTGAAAAAGAAAACCGGATGGACATTATTGAATCCATTGCTTGTTTCCATTGTGCTATCCATTTGCTTTCTGTATGCGACCGGTACGACTTACGAGAGTTATTCGGAGGGAGCAAGCACAATCAGTTACCTGCTCACCCCCGCAACAGTATGCCTGGCTGTACCCCTGTATGAACAGATAGAACATCTGAAACGAAACTATCATGCCGTCACTCTTGGCATCGTTGCCGGGGTGTTGTCCAGCATGCTAAGCATACTGGGTATGGTGCTGCTTCTTGGCATGGATCATCAGGCATACGTTACCCTGTTGCCCAAGTCCATAACCACAGCCATAGGAATGAGCGTTTCCGAGGAACTTGGAGGAAACGTGCCGGTGACAATACTTGTGATAGTGATTACAGGCATAACAGGAAACATCTTCGCAGAGAAGTTCCTCAGGCTTATAAAAGTAAAGGAACCGATAGCCAAGGGAATAGCTATCGGTTCGGCTTCGCACGTAATAGGAACGTCCAAGGCAATGGAAATGGGACAGACGGAGGGTGCGATGAGTTCGCTGGCCATCGTCACCAGCGGTTTGCTCACTGTCATAATGGCTTCGGTGTTCGCACTACTGGCCTGAGAACTGCAATCCTATTCCGGAAATCAAGGAGTTTGCCCCCTGATGGCAACACTATTTTCCGCGCTCTGCCATCAATACCTTAATCTCATTTTCATTGATGCCCACCATGGCTTCGCCAAGGTCCTCGCTCAGTTCTGCTATGATTTCAGGATTGTCGTAGTTGGCAACAGCCTGCACAATGGCATTGGCACGCTTTGCCGGGTTCCCGCTCTTGAATATACCGCTACCTACGAAGACCCCTTCTGCATCCAACTGTCTCATCAGTGCAGCATCGGCAGGGGTAGCCACTCCACCGGCAGAGAAATTAGGTACAGGCAAACGGCCGTTCTCGTGGACATAAAGCACGAGTTCAAAGGGAACACACAGGCTTTTGGCTGCCTCGTAGAGTTCTTCTGCATTAAGGGATACTATACGACGTATCTCACTTTGCATGGCACGCATGTGACGGACAGCCTGTACCACATCGCCAGTTCCGGCCTCTCCCTTTGTGCGAATCATCATAGCACCTTCATTGATGCGTCGCAATGCTTCGCCGAGGTCGCGTGCTCCGCAGACAAAGGGAACACGGAACTGACGCTTGTCCACATGGTAAACGTCGTCAGCAGGTGACAGGACCTCGCTTTCATCTATGTAATCAATTCCCAAGGCTTGCAATATCTGTGCCTCTACAAAATGACCTATGCGGCACTTGGCCATAACTGGGATGCTTACTGCATTCTGTATTGCCTTTATTACCTTCGGATCGCTCATACGGGATACGCCACCGGCAGCACGAATGTCGGCAGGCACACGTTCAAGAGCCATAACAGCCACTGCACCGGCCGCCTCGGCAATACGGGCCTGTTCCGGTGAGGTCACATCCATGATAACACCGCCCCTGAGTCTTTCTGCAAGGTTGCGGTCAAACTTCTTCTCTTCCATAATTTGCATGTTTTTACTATTAAGGTTTCTGCCGGCATTGTTTATGCCGGCAAAAGTATGGAGAATAAAGAAGAAAGATGGCGTTTTATTCCCGTAACGTAAAATCTTATTCCGAAACAGACAAACTCTGCCTATATGCCTGCGGTGCTATACCCTGCCCTTTGGCAAAGAAACGGGCAAACTGCGCTTGTGAGGAAAAGCCCAGTCGGATGGCTATTTCCTGGATGGTAAGGCGTGTACACATAAGCATGGAGCGTGATTCCTGCATCAGGTAATCCGATATGATTTGCTTGGGCGAACGCCCCACCACCTTATCAGTAATGTATTGCAAGTATCTTGGAGAGACGCAGAGCATGGACGCATAGTAAACAACATCGTGCGCCTTGGTGTAGTGGGCAGCCAGTAGCGAAAGGAAGTTGTTGTATATGTCGGCCGGACGCATGGTATATGTCCCCTTTGAAGGAGAAACGGCATATACTATACGAGAATGTACATAGGAATGTGCATTTGCCACCGCCTGTTCCGTGGAATCTCCCATGGCATAACGTACGGCTATTGCCGACGTCATGGCACCCGACACACCATGACGTTGCCATCCCGAGGTGTTGCGCGAAGTAAAGAAACTATGCTTTTCACCATCATACAGAAGGGCGGTCAGATAATTGTCTATGACATGACCGCCACGCAACAACACAGCACCTGCACCAAGGGCATGCAGTTCCATGGCCGCCTGCAGCATCTGTTCGTCAGAGGAAATAGTCCGGCCAAGCATTATCTCCGCTTCGCGAACCTTAAGAATCAAAAGGTTTGATAAGGGCAGAAGGTGTTTCATCCATGCAGACACCTCCTCTGGAGAAAGAAGCAGTTTACCTTCGGAAGTCATGATTGAGGGTGCCATCACCCTGTGAGGCAGGCCGGCAATCAATCGGGATACAAGCAACATGGTTTCAGGCAGGCGCACCAGGCCAACCTTCACAGCCTTGGGCTTACTGTCAAACAAAGCCGCTTCTATCTGGTCGGCTACCAAGTGCGGCTGGAGGTCGTGGAATACTACATCCTCTCTTCCTGTCCTGAGAGCAAGCGATGTCATTGCCACCAGGGAACGGCCTCCCATTGCAGAAATAGTATGGACATCAACACCAAGGCCTGCCTCGCCTACGGCATCCGAACCGTTAATAGTCAATACAGACGGAAGTTGAAAGCGCATGGTATATCCTCCCCTTCTGTAATATATAGTTATTCTTTATCCGATTTAGGGTCGGGCATAAATCTGTCTCCGTGCCCCACATGCTCCGTCCATGGACATACGGTGCGCTCGTCCTTATCCTCCTGGTCTCCTTTTCTTGTCCAATACTGTCCCATGATTACCTCCTCTCATAAAAATACTTCCACAATGGTGCTGCCATGAGGGCTTGAAGGATCTCGCCACGTTGCAACATGTCGAAGACATCCTGTTGTGATAGCAGATGGCAGGTGAGTTCCTCGGTATCGTCGAGATGTTGTTCGGACAGAGGTTCTACGCCTATTGCCAAGAAAGTGTGTGCCAGATTGGTGTGGTTTGACGGATTGGCACAGATGGTCATATATTCTGTCCAATCACCACCACCGAAACCTGTTTCCTCCATTAATTCACGCTTGGCGGCTTCCAATGGTTTCTCTCCTTCCTCCATGACACCGGCACAAAGTTCATATTCCGTTATACCCAAAGCATGCCGATATTGACGTACCATCACCATTTCTGCATCTTTGGTGATAGCTATTACATTGACCCAATCTGGAAACTCCAATACCCAATACTCTGGATTGATGCGCCCGTCTGGAAGCTGTACTTTGTCCAGTCGTGCTGTCATCCATGGTCTCCGAGATATGTATGTACTCTCTAGTATCTTCCATTTGTCTTCTCTTTCCATCTCCATACTAATCAAGAGGTTTTACTTATAGTTTACATTGCCACAGAAAACAACCTGAGAAAACATCACCAAGCATCGGTTGCTGTCGGAACAAGCCATATACAGTACTACCGCTACCGCTCATGGCGGCATACGACGCACCAAGCATGTAAAGTTGGTCGCAAATAGAACCTACCACAGGATGCGTAGGGAAAACACTTGCTTCGAAGCCGTTGACCATCAAACCACGCCAACTCCTAACGGGTTGAGAAATGATATCTTTCAACGAAACAATGGATGGACGCGGTGTTACGGCGGCATAGGCCTCTCTTGTGGAAATAAAGTCATTGGGCTTTACTAATACTAACCAATATCCATCCAATACTGCAGGTATGAGCAGCTTGATGGTTGGGGGCAGTATATTACCTACGGGAGGCAGGGAGAAGTATTGCTTCTCCAACAAAGGGACTGGCAATGAAGAAAATACATCACCCTTTCCTTCTGCATATACGGGTTTATTGGCAATGAAGACAGGACAATCCGCGCCAAGACGTCCCACACGCAGGGCCATTTGAGCATCGGAAAGTCCGAGATCAAACAATTCATTCAATCCCTTCATCATAAAAGCAGCGTCCGTGCTACCTCCGCCAAGACCTGCACCAGAGGGTATATTCTTGGTCAATCGTATCGATACAGGCGGTATGTCCATGTCCTCAGCACGGAGCATATTCAGCACGCGGACAACAAGATTGTCCTGGGCCGAGCAATCAAGTTCCCGTCCGTCGATGGCAAAGGAATCCTCCGAGGCTGGATTTATCTCTAGACAATCGGACAGGGGAATCGGCAGGAATACCGTTTCTATATCATGATAGCCGTCGCCTCGTCTTGCCACTATGTTCAATCCAAGGTTTATTTTACAGTTCGGATATAATTTCATATCTGTCTGATGTTTTGTTTAGACTTGTTCCTTGCGACGTAATTTACTCAACAATTCGTCGTTTATCTTGCTTATCTTCCTTGGTGTTTCCTTAAATGGAGTGCTAACACCCGTATATATGTCTGTAAACATTCTCAGCAAAGGCGGCTGCCATGGTTGTTTATTGACATTTACCACCATACGTATATCTTTTGGAACTAACGAAACACGTACCTCGGAGTCAGAATCTTTCGGATCACCGTCAACGTGTATTACGCCTGGCTTAGTCCTGCGTATAATCAGGTCCTTGCAACGAAATGTCTTGATATGTGAATTTTGGGTTATAGTCCTATGAACCAGTTGGAAGGCTATCTGCGGAGTTTCAAAAACAGTAAATGGTTCCATTATCGTCACATCCATCAAACCGTCGGACATGGAGGCATGAGGGGCTATATAGAAGTCGTTGCCGTACTGTGACGCATTGGCACAAGTTATGAGGAATGCCCTGTATGTCTTCACCTCGGCCTCCTCTCCCAATATCTCCAGTTCGTAGGTTTCCGGTTCATAGGACACACCTTCTGTCAAGGCATTCTCTATGTATGATAGCAAACCACGCTTACCAGACTTATTGAACCTATCCGAAAGGAAGGCATCAAAACCTACACCTGCCGTGCAGAAAAAAGGCATACCGTTTATTAGACCGTAATCCAACGTATGTATATTACATTCAGATATTACCTGCAATGCACCGTCGGGATTCATTGGCAGGAAAAGATGACGGGCAAGCCCGTTACCACTGCCACATGGCACAATACCTAAAGCCACATTGGAATGAATAAGTGCGCGAGCTGTCTCGTTGACTGTTCCATCGCCACCAATAGCAACGACAATGTCCACATCTTGCTCCACAGCCAAACTTGCTATCTTGGCAGCATGGCCAGAATATTCCGTATATTTAATTTCTGTTGCAAATCTGTCCTCAGGAAAGTATTCAGGTATCTTGGCCACAATGCCTTTTTTATCCTGCGTTCCCGATATTGGATTTACTATAAACCATATTCTCTTCACTAACATCGTGTTTTTACATATTACTCGGCAAAGATACCTATTTTATATATTAACATATCATTTTATTGTATCTCTGGCGATAAAATTGCACACAAACAAAGATTTCATGCAAATATAAGCAATTTTTTCAAATAAAATACTTATCTTTGCAGATGATATTACCACGTACTATAGTACTATAATACAGACAAAGATATGGGATTGTTACAAGACAAACTGGCAAAATACACCTTGCCAGATGAAATCAAGGCGAAAGGCATTTACCCCTATTTCCGTGAAATTGAGGGCAAACAAGGCACTGAAGTTGCCATGGGCGGACACAACGTACTGATGTTTGGCAGTAATGCATACACAGGCCTAACCGGTGACGACCGTGTCATAGAAGCAGGTGTGGCAGCCATGAGACAATATGGTAGCGGATGCGCAGGCAGCCGTTTCCTCAATGGTACCTTGGATATCCATGTAGAACTGGAAAAGGAACTTGCCGATTTTGTCGGTATGGACGATGCCCTGGTTTTCGCAACAGGTTTTACAGTAAATAGTGGCGTTATCCCCCAACTGTTGGGCAAGGATGACTACATCATTTGTGACGACCGCGACCATGCATCCATCGTTGACGGACGTCGTCTCAGTTTTGCTACACAGTTGCGCTTCAAGCACAACGATATGGAAGATTTGGAGCGCGTACTAAAACGTTGCAACCCCGACAGTATCAAACTTATTGTCGTTGATGGTGTTTTTTCCATGGAAGGCGACCTTTGCAAGCTGCCTGAAATCGTAGAGCTAAAGCACAAGTACAACGCCGCCATAATGGTGGACGAGGCACATGGTATCGGAGTTTTCGGCCGCAATGGTCGTGGTGTATGTGACCACTTCGGTCTGACACATGAGGTAGACCTCATCATGGGCACATTCTCTAAGAGTCTAGCTAGTGTGGGCGGTTTCATTGCTGCAGACAAGACTATCATCAACTATCTGCGCCACACGGCACGCACATACATCTTTAGCGCCAGCTGTACTCCTGCGGCTACTGCCTCAGCACGTGAAGCTCTCCGTATTCTGAAGGCAGAACCCGAACGTCTGGAATCTCTATGGAATGTTACACGTTACGCCTTAAAGCGTTTCAAGGAAGAAGGTTTTGAGATTGGCGACACGGAAAGTCCTATCATTCCATTGTATGTCCGCGACTTGGAGAAGACATTCATTGTTACTGCTCGCGCCTTTGAGGAGGGTGTATTTATCAACCCTGTCATTCCTCCTGCATGTGCCCCCACCGACACACTAGTACGTTTCGCCCTGATGGCAAATCATACCACCGAGCAGGTTGACCGCGCTGTAGAGAAACTAAAGAAAGTATTCATGGAAATGGACATTATCAAGTAATTATATTAAGTATTATAGCCCTATTCCATTTTTAGTTTCCACCCAAAGTAAATCAAATCTACATAAATATAAAAGAGCAGTGTTGCCATTCAAACAACACTGCTTTTTTCATTGCCCTATCACAAGAAGCCTTAATCCATGCGATCTCGATAATCCTCATAGCTGAATTCGCGAAGCATTTCGTGACTTCCGTTCTGTCGGAGTATGGTAAGAGAGGGATGGTGTATACCATTGAACATACAAGTTTTTACTGTGGTATAGTGAATCATATCCTCAAAGATGATTTGTTCTCCTATCTGCAGAGGGTGTTCAAAGCGCCATGAGCTAAGGAAATCTCCGCTGAGACATGAGTTGGCGCCAAGGCGATAGACATAACCACCATTGTCCTGCTGAGAAGATACGTATCCTTCGGGATCTTCTATGGTCTCGGCGCCCCTGACGGCTGGCCAGTATGGCATTTCCAGGCAGTCGGGCATGTGACAGGTAAAAGAGACATCTAATATGGCTGTGCGGATTCCATGATTCTCAACAATATCCACAACGGAGGTAACAAGTGGACCTGTTTGCCATGCAAAAGCAGAACCTGGTTCAAGAATAATACGTAAATTAGGATAGCGTT
This sequence comes from Bacteroidaceae bacterium, assembly GCA_045645045.1. Lineage (GTDB taxonomy): Bacteria > Bacteroidota > Bacteroidia > Bacteroidales > Bacteroidaceae > Physcousia. The sequence continues at coordinate 14,839 of JAZRIA010000128.1, forward strand.
TACGAAGTCCACGTATTGTTTCTATAAGGAGGGGAACATTGTAACCCTGTCGTGTCATAAGATGACCTCCTCCAAGGTTAAGCCATTTTAGTTGTGGGAACCATTGGCCGAACTGCTTTTCTATGTATATGAGATTATCAGCAAGATCTTCTGCACTACTTTCACAATGACAATGGCAATGAAAACCTTCAACACCCGAAGGCAAACACGTGGGCATTTGCTCGGAAATAATCCCAAAGCGTGAACCAGGTGCAGTGGGATTATACAAATCGGTTTCTATATGCGAATGTTCGGGATTAATACGCAAACCACAGCTAATCCTCTCCTCTCCAGTATGATCCTTGTTCCACTGCTCCACCTTGGGCAAAAACGCATTGCATTGCGAGAGACTATTGAATGTTATGTGAGAAGAGTTGGCAAGTATTTCGTTGAAGGTTTCTTCTGTATAGGCAGGACTATAGGTATGGGCAGGACTACCGAACTCTTCTTTGGCTAAGCGTGCCTCGTATGGACTACTAGCTGTAGTGTGCGTAATGTACTCGCGGAAGATAGGGAATGTCTTCCAAAGTGCAAAAGCCTTGAAGGCCAGGATTATCTCTGCACCACTCTGACGAGCCACGTCTTGAATCAGCGAAAGGTTGCGACGGAGCAACCTTTCCTCTATCATATAATAAGGTGTTTTCAAAATATTCTTGTATTTAGGGGGATAGAAGATATGTCTAAAGTCCATAGTGGTCAGTACACCCACTTGACATTATCCAGCCATAGTGTTGTGCCTATGCTGCCAATATAAGCTCCACCATGGCTGCTATCAAACTTTACAATTGCATGGGTAGGAGTTGCTGAGGCATCGGCCCATTCGTTCTCATTCACAGGAACATTCTCTCCCTTACTATTGCGGGCATAGATAGTGCTTTCTCCACGCATCAGATCCATACGTTTGGTAAAGTCGGGGTGCTTTGTAATGTCGCCATACATTATGTCAAAGGACCTGCCTTCCACCCATCCGTCTGTGCTTTGGGAGAACTTATATATCTGGGTTCCCACTCGTTTGGCTGTTATACTACCATCGGCATTCTCTTTTCTCTGTTGCAGTATAACAACCATCTCGGGCATGTCTTTGCCAGAAACAGTTGACACCTTTGAAAAACCTGTCTGGCGGATACGGTTGGGTGAGTCTGTCAACTTGACACGATAATCTAGCTTTATGGCCTTGGGACGACGGTTGAAGGGCATACCGAGATCCATTTTAGACATAGGGTTATCCGTTCCCGTAATAGGCTCTATCATCTCGCCCGTAAAGATGGAGCCTGAGGCTAATACACTGATGTTTATCATACCAAGAACCTTAACCTTTACTACCTGAGTGACAAGCTTGGCACAATATCCGCTATTATGCTTGTCGCGATACACGCAAGCATTTGTTTTACTAATGCCACTCACCCTGGCATATACATTGCTAGTAGCCCATGGAGAGCCCCCCTGATTGGTATAGGGGATATTTTGCTTGCCATTGGCCTTGTTCCAATGAGCATAGGGGGCCACCTCAAACAAAGTACGTGTCTCTCCTCCAATAATTGAGCTTTCCTTGATGTCGCGCTGAAGCCATTGGTCAAAGTCTCCATACTTTATCAACTCCTCGTTCTGTGCAAACAAAACAAGTGGTAGAAAGGCTGTAAATATAGTGATGATACTTTTCTTCATGCTTTAAGAGTATTATGCTATCTTACATTAAGGTTACATTAGAATGCCTCGCCGATATTAAATACAATACTGTTGCCGGTCTTGGTAAAGCCCCAGTCGACACGTACATTCACACGCGGCTTGAACTCCCAGCGTACACCGAAGCCATATGTTGGCAGAGTTCTGTTCATGTATATATGATTGAAGTCATGGAAGATGTTGATAGCTCCCACCCATGCAACGACACCCAAGCGCCAAATCAGACGCTGACGAAGTTCGAGCTGGGTTTCCATAACATTATTATCGCGGTACTGTCCATAAAAATATCCACGACCCATTCCCTGATTGCCTGTGCTGGCCAAACGAATCCAGGGTATCACATCGTTGCCATAGTTGAAACGGCCATGTGCCTGAAACGCCAGCGTACACTTCTTCCACAATGGGGTGTAAAACTGATATTTTATATCAGTAGTCAGAAAACCATATTTGTTTAAGCCTGGGACAAAACCTAACTGCTGAAAGTTCAAATAATGTCCCTTATAGGCATTGGTAGCAAAATCTCTGGAATCATATGTAAGGGTTACACCCAAGCCAACTGCTACCTGGGTTTTATTTTGATATCGTCCACTACCGTCGGGAAAACGTAACAGATAGTTCATCAAATCACCATACTCTGCCACTCCCTGTTCTATTTCTATTCTCTTGTCATCGGGAAGATTGGCAGGTATGATATCATTGGTTTTATACATATAGGAATAAAGGAAATCCAATTTGGGACCCAAATAGAGATTCTTGGCTAAACGCCAAGTGTAATCACCTTCCAATTTAAGCAACAGCTGCTTACTCTCCACCAAAACATTATTATTATAGTTGTCTAATGATGTATCCGTTCCTATACCCCAGAACGCTGAGGGATAATGTGTAAAACTGAATTCATAATTAAAACGATGTTTATCTCCTTTTAGGTAATTATGTCCTTCCACACCAATTGCCACAATACCCTTGACACTTGCCTGGAAGAAACCGTTCACTATACTCTTCTTCAGCGTAGGATCATTCTTGTCAAAAGTATATAAAGCGCTGTATCCACCACCTATTGCAAAACCGGTATTAATGTTGTAGGCTGGACCAAACACAAAACCACCGTCGTATGTGACGTCACTACGCATCTTGTTGGAGTTAGCCAGATAGTTATATACCCAGTAAATTGGCTTAAGCATCTTGTTGTCTGTCAACTTATACTTACGCACATCTCCCGTAATGGAGTCAACCACTATACTGTCCCTGGTTGCAGATGCTGGCTCTTGTCCGGCATAAGAGAACAACACGGAAAATATCATGGCCAAAAGCAATAACTGTCGTTTCATAAACGTATTAATTATAATCCTTATATCGTCTTCTTATTTTTTCGGATACAAAGTTACAAAAAAAGCATATATTATTTGTATAGATTCTTTTAAAATAGTACTTTTGTGAATAAAATTGAACACATTATATTGCTATGGAGCACACAAAGAACAATATGGCCGATCGTATCAAGGCCGACATGAGACTTTTGGGCCTGCTGGCCCAGAACTTCCCTAACGTGGAGGCGGCATGCACGGAAATCATCAATCTTGAAGCGATATTGAACCTGCCAAAGGGTACAGAACACTTCATGGCAGACATACATGGAGAGCATGAAGCCTTTGAGCACATCCTGCGCAATGCTTCCGGCAATATAAAGCGCAAAGTACGCGAGCTCTATGAGAACGAACTCAGCGAGGAACGTATCCGCGAACTATGCACACTAATATACTACCCAGAGGAGAAACTGGAACTCCTAGAGGCCCAGGAAGAAGAAATTCCCGCCGAGTTCTACGGCGACACATTATTGCGCCTTATCCGAGTGTGCCAAAGCGTTTGCAGCAAATATACTCGTAGCAAAGTGCGCAAAGCCCTGCCCAAACAGTTTGCCTACATAATAGAGGAACTGATGCACGAAAATGCCGAGGACGGTAACAAACAGGCCTACTTCCAGTGCATCATAGACAGCATCGTACAAACGGGACAGGCTGGCAACTTCATCACAGCCATCTGTCAGGTAATACAGCATCTGGCCATTGACCAGATGCACATTCTGGGCGATGTATGGGATCGCGGTCCTGGTGCGCACATCATCATGGACGCACTAATGAATTACCACAACTTCGACTTCACATGGGGAAACCACGATGCCTTGTGGATGGGAGCAGCTGCGGGCAATGAGTGCTGTATATGTACAGTATTAAGGTTTTGCTTGCGATTCGGCAACATGGACACGCTGGAGGACGGATACGGCATAAACCTCCTGCCTTTGGCCACATTGGCATTGGAAGCCTACAAGGACGACCCCTGCACCATATTCCTACCCAGCAACAGATACGGCAAACTTAGCGAGCGACAGAGGGAACTCATCGGCAAGATGCACAAAGCCATAACCATTATACAGTTCAAGGTGGAGCAACAGACTATCAATGCTCACCCCGAATGGGTAATCTCACGCGAAGGCACACTGGAACATGTCAACCCCGAACGTGGCACGTTCAGTGTAAACGGCCAGGAGTATCCCTTGCGAGACACTTTGTTCCCTACAGTGGATTGGAACGACCCATACAAACTTACTCCCGAGGAAGAGGACATGCTACACAAGCTGAAGCACTCGTTCCGTGTTTCCGACAAGTTGCAAAAGCACATCAAGTGCATCCTTTCACACGGAGGTATGTACAACATATGCAATGGCAACCTCCTTTTCCATGCCTCTGTTCCCCTAAACGAGGACGGCACACTGAAGGAGGTGGAACTGATGGGAAAGAAGAGTTCCGGACGCGAACTTATGGACAGGATAGGCATTATGGTGCGCAAGGCCTTCAACCGCGATATTCCACGCAAGGAAAGAGTTGAAGCCAGAGACTATCTCATGTACTTGTGGTGCGGCCCAGAATCTCCCCTGTTCGACAAGAAGCGAATGATTACCTTTGAACGTTATTTCTGTTCGGACAAGTCCTTGGTACATGAAGAAAAAGGAGCATACTTCCGTTTGCGCAACGACCCCAAGGTGTGCGACTACATTCTGGACAGTTTCGGTGTAAAGGGTGAACACAGACATATCATCAACGGACATGTCCCAGTACATGTAGCAGAAGGAGAAAGCCCCATCAAGGCCGAGGGCAGGCTTATGGTTATTGACGGAGGATTCTCCCAGCACTACCATTCAACCACTGGCATAGCCGGATACACACTAGTATACCATAGCCGTGGCTTTGAACTCATCCAGCACGAACCATTCACCAGCCGCAAGGATGCCATACAAAACGGAACAGACACACATTCCAGCATCCAGCTGGTAGAAATGACTGGTCACCGCCTCCGTGTGCGTGATACCGACCTTGGAGGAAAAATCCAGGCACGTATTGCCGATCTCCGCGAACTCGTATATGCCTACAGGCACGGTTATCTTAAGGAGAGAAAGTAAAAGGGAGTCTTATTTTACAAAATTATGCGAAACACAACAGGCGCAGCATATGCTGCAAGCAAATACATAGAAATACCCGTCCGAGAAGAAAGCACTCTTCTTGACTTTCTGTTGAAACAGATGGGAATAAGCCGAAACAGAGCCAAGGACCTGCTTTCAGGCAAAGCTGTAACAGTAGACAGAAAGATGGTCACACGACACGACACTCCTCTACACGTTGGCGAGGTTGTGCGCATTTCACGTCATCGCCAAAGCACGATGTTAGAGAACAAGTATGTGAAAATTATCTACGAGGACAAAGACATCATTGTAATAGAAAAAAATGAAGGAATTCTGTCTATGGCCTCATCACCTAAGCAATATTGTGTAAAGAACGTGCTGGACGAGTATTTCGAGAAGAGACATTTTAAATGTACAGCACATGTGGTACATCGATTGGACCGCGAAACAAGCGGACTAATGATATATGCCAAAAACATAGAAACTGCCAGAATCCTAGAAGAAAACTGGCACGACATGGTCTACGACCGTCGCTATGTAGCCTTGCTATGCGGAAAGATGGAAAAAGAGGGCGGCACCGTGCAATCATGGCTGAAGGAAAGCAAATCCTTCGTAACCTATTCCTCACCTACGGACAATGGGGGAAAACTGGCCACTACACACTATCATCGTTTAAAGTGCAACAATGATTTTTCACTGGTGGAAATGAAACTTGAAACAGGGCGCAAGAATCAAATACGTGTACACATGGCCGACCTGAACTTACCTGTTGCTGGTGATAGAAAGTATGGCAACGGGCGCGACCCTATTCATCGTTTGGCACTGCATGCCTTCCGTCTGAATTTCATCCATCCTGTCACAAAAGAGAACATGCAGTTTGAGACACCAATACCTCGCGAATTTCTCAGGCCTTTCCAAATAAAAGAGAATATGGAAGCAGAGGAATAATAAACATGCCGTCAAATATCTACAGAAGATAAAAAACAATAGAGCTGACATGTCTACAAAAGATTGTTGTCAGCCCTATGTGTATATTTACTATATTACTACTACTGGTCAGAATTTTCCCTCATGCCACGGTAATGTGGGGGCAAAGCGGACTCTATAACGGAATATGACTCCTGCATGATGCCATCCAGATCCTCGCGGTATGGAATGGGGTCGTGGATGACAAGTCGCAGTTTATGGCGGGTGAGGAAGTTGAACCCCTTCTGACGAGGCAGAACATCAAAACTTCCGTCTATGGTAACTGGCACTATTGGCAAACGCAACTGATGTCCCAACATAAAGGGTCCCCTACGGAAGCTTGCCATACAACCGGTGAAGGTACGACTACCCTCAGGAAAAACCACTATAGAAATACCACCCTTAAGAGTTTCACGTGCCAATGCCTGAGTGCGAGCAATTGCCTTTGGACCACTCTTGTCCACCATTATATGACCAGCTTTTTCACATGCACGACCAATGAGAGGGATACGACGCAGTTCCTTCTTCATTAACCAGCGGAAACTATGTCCTAGATAACCATATATAAGAAATATGTCGTACGGGCCCTGATGGTTAGCTACAAACACATAACTGGTGCCCTTCTGTAACTTTTCCCTACCTATAACATCTACCTGCAACAAAGGGATACGACACATCAGCTTACTCCATATACATGGTGGCCAATAGGCCCAGAAAGATGCCTTACCCAGCGTGCAACCTATAATGGTAAGCAAAGCGGTAAGTATGGTAGACAAGCCCAGCAAAGGCAGGCATACAAGCAGTTGGTAAATTTTATATAGAATATTCATTCTACAGACTTGGTGTACTTAATAACAAAAACATCCTCATCGGGACGCTTCATCAAATATTTCTCTCGCGCAAATCGTTCCACATTCTCATATTCTTCAAGACCCTTCAGCTTGCGGGTATCGTCCTCATACTTGGCCTTCAGGACGGAAATCTCGTGCTGGAGCTTCTTAATATTATCTATACGCTCCTGGCGATTCAAAAAACTATTGTCATCTATAAAGCCTACTATCAGAATAATAATTGCCAGCGTGACAATATACTTTGTATACTTATTATTCCTTATGTAATTTGCTGTGTCATGCAATCTGCCCATGATATTCCTCCTATTTGCGAGCAAAGATATAAAAAAAGAACACACGCATGTAAAGATTATTAAGATTTTTTCCTAAATTTGCAAGAAATAATATCAATGTAAACACTAACGCAAATGCAGGAATATATCGTTTCAGCACGCAAATATCGTCCGATGACATTCAACACTGTAGTGGGGCAATCATCACTCACCACCACTTTGAAGAATGCAATTGCCACGGACAAACTGGCGCATGCCTATCTCTTCTGCGGACCTCGTGGCGTAGGTAAGACCACCTGTGCACGTATCTTTGCCAAGACCATCAACTGCCTTAGTCCTATGGAAGATGGTGAGAGTTGCGGACAATGCGAAAGTTGCATAGCCTTCGACAAGGGGCGTTCGCTGAACATTCACGAACTGGATGCTGCCTCCAATAACAGTGTGGAAGATATTCGCGAACTTATCAAACAGGTACAGATTCCTCCACAGACCGGCAGATACAAGGTTTTTATCATCGACGAGGTGCATATGCTCTCTCCTCAGGCCTTCAATGCTTTTCTGAAGACCTTGGAAGAACCTCCCTCATACGTTATATTTATTCTTGCCACCACCGAGAAACACAAGATCCTGCCCACTATCCTGTCGCGTTGCCAGGTGTATGATTTCTCTCGAATGAGCGTAGAGAACACTATATCTCATTTACGCAATGTAGCTCAAAAGGAAGGATACACCACCGAGGACGATGCCCTACAACTCATAGCAGAGAAAGCCGACGGAGGCATGCGCGATGCCTTGAGCATATTCGACCAGATGGTATCCTTCACCGCTGGCGAACTCACCTACGACAAAGTTTGCGCCAGCCTCAATGTATTATCCACCGAATACTACTTTCGCCTGACCGACTATTTCCTGGCACAGGAAGTAGCACCTTGCATGCTCCTCTTCAATGAGGTTCTGAACAAAGGTTTTGACGGAGGCAACTTCATAGCAGGACTTGCCAATCACATGCGCCAGCTACTTGTTGCAAAAGATCCCTCTACCCTACCTCTATTGGAAGTTTCTGACAAAACACGCCAGCGGTATTGCGAGCAGGCTGCCAAATGTAGCAGCAAGTTCATCTACCGTGCCATAAAACTATGCAATGACTGCGACCAGGCCTACCGGCAAAGCCACAACAAGCGCCTTCAGGTAGAAATCTGTCTCATACAATGCGCCCAGCTTTCTGAATCCGACGATTCCACTGGCTCGGGGCGTTGCCCCAGCAAGATTCTGAAACCCATATTCCATCTTGAGGCATTGGCTCAGCCTAGTGCCCAGATTGTCGTAGCCCCAAAGCCAACTGCGAAAGCCATCGTAACTGACGCACCCGTGCATGCTCCTCACACTCTGAACATCCCCTCCACCCAGCCCTCCGGTCAAGCAGGAGGTAGCGGACCACGATTGAAGAAATTCAATATCAACCAACTGGGGCCCAGCATCAATAGTGCGCCACACACACACATCACCGAAGAAAAGAATCAGGATACTGAAATTGGAGCGGTTACCGACAAACCATATACCCAGGAGGACATCACCTTCCAGTGGCACTCCTATGTAGATCGCATGCCACAGGAACGCCGGGCTATGGCCATGAGGATGCGCGCCATGACACCAAAACTTATCACTCCCAACACATTCGAAATTGTGGCCAACAACCCACAGATAGCCCAGTACCTGCTAAACCTGAAGGACAACATCCTCCAGACCATGAGGAAGAACCTCTGCAACCTGGACATCAACATGAACGTTCGCATAGCCGACATCCAGGAAGTGCGTCACATTACCAGCAAACCCGCCCTCTACCAAATGATGGTGCAACGCAACAAGAACGTACAGCGCCTGGCAGAAATGCTGAAACTGGAAATATGCATGTAAAGCAGACAGAGGGGCTATCTTTTTAATATAAAACCAACATGAAACAATTATCACCAGAAATGGAACAGCGCGTGCGCTTGTCCGTAGACCTCTTCATGCAAGGCTTTGGCTGCTGCCAGAGCGTAGTGGCAGCCTTTGCCGACCTCTATGGTATGGACCGCAACACAGCTCTGCGCATAGGAGCAGGATTCGGCGGAGGCATAGGCCGTTTGCGTATGGTATGCGGAGCCGTATCGGGCATAGTCACACTGACAGGTCTGCAATGCGGAAACACCGACGGAGAGGACCGCGAAGGCAAAGCCCATTGCTACAAGGTGGTGCAGGAACTGCTTGAGCGCTTCCGCCAAAAGAACGGCAGCATCATCTGTGCAGATCTCCTGGCACAGAACGGCTGCAAGGCGGAAACAGACACTCACATGCCCGACCAGCGCGATGCACATTATTATAGTACCCGCCCCTGCGCACGCAAGGTAGAGGATGCCGCCCGTATCTTTGCAGAATATCTGGAGGAGCAGCCAGAAGCATAGAAATATAAAGGTATCAGACTATCAATACTCACTTGTTTTGGCAAAATGTACACTCTAAGCGAAATAGACGACTTCAACAGCTTCTTCTCTGCGCCTACACTCCATCCACAGGTAAGTGTGGCAGATTTGTCCTGTGCTGACATTTCTTTGTACAATGCAAGGATATACAACATGTATGCACTAATTCTGCTAGAAGATAATTTTGGAGATTTGTTTAGAGACAACACAATAGTGCCATACACAAAAAACTCTCTTATTACCATAAAGCCTGGACAAAGCATTGAAATGCGCATGAATTACCAAGCAGCTCCTAAAGGCTGGATACTCGCCTTCAAACCGGAATTGCTGGAGAGAACTGGCCTGGGACGCGATTTCTACATGTTCTCGTATTTCAACTCAGTTTATTCCGAAGCAATAAGTCTGGCAGAAATGGAATTCAGAGTGATAAAAAACTGCTTTGCTAACCTATACGCAGAACTACATACACCTCAAGACCACCTTTCCGGACAAATGATACGCCTTGGCATAGGTACATTGTTGAGTTACGTTAAAAGGTATTTCGAAAAACAACACACCATCAGCATTCGAATGGGAGAAACACTTGTTGGCAAACTTGACACGTTGCTTGACAGATATCTTGGTAGTGGATTGCCTGCACAAAACGGACAACCTACGGTAGCATGGTGTGCATCGCAATTTGACCTTAGTCCCAACTACTTTGGAGATTTGATAAAAAAGGAAATACACATAACTGCCCAAGAATACATTCGCGGCAAAATTATCTCACATGCACAAGTCCTGCTAAGGCAGACAAACATGACGATTAATGAAATTGCAGAGGAACTGGGATTTGCATATCCAAACCATTTTACCAGAATGTTCCATAAGGCAACCGGATATACTCCCCTAAAGTACCGTAAGGGAAAATAAGGTAACGTGGACAAAAAGTAGGATGAATACAACATTAAATGCCCTTATAGGACAAAAAGTAGGATAGATTCCCTTGGCAGGGCGCGCCCTGCCAAG
>JAZRIA010000129.1:0-5348 GCA_045645045.1 Bacteroidaceae bacterium
GAAGGCCATATACCGCGGATACGAAGGACTGGTGAACAACGAGATAAAGGAGTTCACCACAGAAAACGTGAGCAACATAATCCAGCGTGGCGGAACCATACTGAAGACGGCACGTAGCAAGGAGTTCCAGACAGCAGAAGGCCGACAGAAGGCCTACAACAACATGGTGTCCAACAACATAGACGCCCTGGTGGTAATAGGCGGCAACGGAAGTCTCACCGGTGCACGCATCTTTGCCGAGGAATTTGACGTGCCTTGCATAGGTTTGCCTGGCACCATAGACAATGACCTGAACGGTACGGACCTGACCATCGGTTACGACACCACACTGAACACCATCATGGAGTGCGTGGACAAGATTCGTGATACGGCCAACAGCCACGAGCGCATCTTCTTCGTGGAAGTGATGGGACGCGATGCGGGTTTCCTGGCTCAGAACAGCGCTATAGCGGCTGGTGCCGAAGCGGCCATCATTCCAGAGGACAGCACCGGTGCTGACCAGCTGGAAATGTTCATAGGACACGGCATCCGAAAGAGCAAGAAGTCCTGCATCGTGCTGGTGAGCGAAAGTCCCAAGTGCGGCGCCATGTACTATGCCGAGAGGGTGAAGAAGGAGTATCCCGAATATGACGTGCGAGTGTCCATACTTGGTCACCTGCAGCGTGGTGGCAGTCCCAGCGCACAGGACCGCATCCTGGCAAGCCGCCTGGGCGTGGGTGCCATTCAGGCCCTTATGGAAGGCCAGCGCAATGTAATGATAGGCATACGCAACGACGAGATAGTGTACGTGCCCTTCACCAATGCAGTGAAGAGCGACAAACCCTTGAAGAAGGAACTCATCAACGCCCTGGCAGTACTCTCAACATAAGGCACACTACACATATTGAAACCAATGCAACTTATAAACCTCGAAGCCGCCATAGCCAGCAAGGCTCCTAAACTGAAAAACAAGATACCCACCTTCGTCATCCGCATGCTGGAACGGCTCATCTGCCAAAAGGAGATGAACTACGCCATCACAACCTTCGGACACAACGATGGTGCAGCCTTTGCCAAGGCCTTTTCGGAAGACATGAAGGTAACATACACCGTAAAGGGTATGGAAAACCTGGACAAGAACGGGCACTATATGCTGGTGAGCAACCACCCTCTGGGTGGATTTGACGGTATCTCCTACATAGCCGTATTCGGAGACTTCTTCCCCAAGATAAAGGTGATTGTCAACGACCTGCTCATGTACATCGAACCCTTGCAAAGCGTGTTCCTGCCCGTAAACACCATGGGCAGGCAGAAACGCTCGGACATGGAGATGCTGCAAAATGCCTATAACGACAAGGAAACACAAATCATCAGTTTCCCTGCCGGATTCTGCTCCCGCTACATCGACGGCAAGATTCAGGACATAGAGTGGAAGAAGAGCGTGATAAAGCAATGTGTGGAGTGCAAGCGCGACATAGTGCCCATGTACTTTGACGGCCGCAACTCCACCACCTTCTATGCCCTCGAGTGGATACGCCGCAAACTGGGCATGAAGTTCAACATAGGCCTCATCCTCCTGCCCCGACAGATGATGAAGACGGCACGCGGAAAGCACTTCAAGATCTACATAGGCAAGCCCATCCCCTATCAGCATTTCAACCAGTCAAAGACCGACACACAATGGGCCCAATGGCTGAGAGAGGAATGCTACAAGCTGAAGCCATAGTGCATCACCAAACGACAACAGAACGAGGATTACCCACACGGTAGTTCTCGTTTTTCTTCATACAATATTGCCGATACAGACAGAAAACATGGTACTAAGGCACGAATTTGCCTGAAAAACACTAAAATACCGGCAAAATGCATCCGTATCTCAAATAAAAAGCGTACCTTTGCACCGCTTTTCCCTATGGGAAGGCAAGAGAATTATATAACTTTATTGTTTAACTTTTTAATTTTAATGTAAATCTGTATGGCAGATTACAAAAATGTAGCTCCCGTTGAAGGCTTCGATTGGGAAGCATTTGAGAAGGGTAGCAGCACAGAGGTAAGCCTCGAGGCTCAGGAGCAGGCTTATGCTGGCAGCATGAACAAGGTAGGTGACCACGACGTAGTGGATGGCACCGTTATCGCAATGAACAAGCGCGAGGTGGTTGTAAACATCGGTTTCAAGAGCGATGGCATCATCCCCACCAGCGAATTCCGCTACAACCCCGAACTGAAGGTAGGTGACACCGTTGAGGTATACATCGAGAATCAGGAGGACAAGAAGGGTCAGCTCATTCTGTCTCACAAGAAGGCTCGCGCAGCTAAGTCTTGGGACCGTGTGAACGAGGCTCTCAACAACGATGAGATTATCAAGGGTTACGTTAAGTGCCGCACTAAGGGTGGTATGATCGTTGACGTATTCGGTATCGAGGCATTCCTGCCCGGTTCTCAGATCGACGTTAAGCCCATCCGCGACTATGATATCTTCGTTGGCAAGACCATGGAGTTCAAGATCGTGAAGATCAACCAGGAGTTCCGCAATGTTGTTGTTAGCCACAAGGCTCTCATCGAGGCTGAGCTCGAGCAGCAGAAGCAGGAGATCATCGGCAAGCTGGAGAAGGGCCAGGTACTCGAGGGTACCGTCAAGAACATCACCTCTTACGGTGTATTCGTTGACCTCGGCGGTGTTGACGGTCTGATCCACATCACCGACCTGAGCTGGGGCCGCGTAAGCAATCCCCGCGAGGTTGTTGAGCTCGACCAGAAGATCAACGTTGTTATTCTGGACTTCGACAACGAGAAGAAGCGTATCGCTCTCGGTCTGAAGCAGCTGACTCCTCATCCCTGGGATGCTCTGGACAGCGAGCTGAAGGTTGGCGACCGCGTACAGGGTAAGGTTGTTGTTATGGCCGACTATGGTGCATTCGTTGAGATTGCTCCCGGCGTAGAGGGTCTTATCCACGTTAGCGAGATGTCTTGGAGCCAGCACCTGCGCAGCGCTCAGGACTTCATGAAGGTTGGCGACGACGTAGAGGCAGTTATCCTGACTCTCGACCGCGACGAGCGCAAGATGTCTCTGGGTATCAAGCAGCTGAAGGCTGATCCCTGGGAGACCATCGAGGAGAAGTATCCCGTTGGCAGCAAGCACACCGCTAAGGTTCGCAACTTCACCAACTTCGGTGTATTCGTTGAGATAGAGGAAGGTGTTGACGGTCTGATCCACATCAGCGACCTGAGCTGGACCAAGAAGGTTAAGCACCCCAATGAGTTCACCAAGGTAGGCGAGATCATCGACGTTTGCGTACTGGAGATCGACAAGGTTAACCGCCGTCTCTCTCTCGGTCACAAGCAGCTGGAGGAGAATCCCTGGGACGTATTCGAGACCGTATTCACTCAGGATTCTATCCACGAGGGTACCATCATCGAGCTCCTGGACAAGGGTGCAGTTATCCAGCTGGAGTATGGCGTAGAAGGCTTTGCTACTCCCAAGCACCTCGTTAAGGAGGATGGTTCACAGGCTAAGCTGAACGAGAAGCTCCAGTTCAAGGTAATCGAGTTCAACAAGGACAGCAAGCGCATCATCCTGAGCCACAGCCGCATCTTCGAGGATGTTCAGCGTGCAGAGGCTCGTGCTGAGAAGAAGGCAGCAAGCGCAGCTCGCAAGGCTAACGCTCCCCGCAAGGAGGAGGCTCCCGCTATCCAGAACCAGGCAGCAAGCACCACTCTTGGTGACCTCGACGCTCTGGCTGAGTTGAAGGCTAAGATGCAGAAGGGCGAATAATCATAAAACGCCTTTTCTATAAACCAAAAGGAGGGACAGCACACATCAGTTGAGGCTGTCCCTCTATTTTACAGCAAACTCCGCAAGTCCATTTTACATTCGTCCTCATCCCCTAGTTGTGACTACTCCCGCCCCTTGTGGGCGAGCAAGGTCTTCAGAAGAAGCACTAAATGCGCTTCTGTGCCTCGTGAGGGGCGAAAAGGGCCTTTAGAGAAAGTCTTGAATATACTTTCGTGCCCTTTGAGGGGAGCGCTCCCCAGTGCGACGAGAGGACAAGATGGGGAGGGGTCCTCACCTTTCCGATTTCCGATTTCCGTTTTCACCTTTACGTTTCCCTATGGAACCCATTTCCCTTCACATCTTAGGTTGTGGTTCAGCAAAGCCCACCCTACGCCATCTGCCCTCCGCACAAATACTGGAATTGCGAGGCAAGTACTACATGATAGATTGCGGCGAAGGCGTGCAAACCACCATGCAGAAATCAGCTCTGAGCATGCTGAAGGTTGGCCACATCTTCATCAGCCACAACCATGGCGACCACGTCTTCGGGCTGCCCGGACTAATCAGCACCATGGCACTGCTGGGAAGAACGGCACAGCTGCACATCCACGGACCACAGGAACTGGAGGAGTTTCTTAACATTGTACTGAAGGTGTATTGCGAAGGCATAGACTACGAGGTGGTGTTCCATCCCGTGCGTACGCGCGAACATTATCTTATATACGAGGACCGCAGCACGGAGGTATGGTCCATCCCCCTGGAGCACCGCGTGCCATGCGCAGGATTCCTCTTCCGCGAGAAACAGCCTCTGCCCCACATCAGGCGCGAGATGATAGAGGCTTTCAACATCCCCGTAAGCCAGATTAACAACATCAAGGCTGGCGCCTCGTGGACAACGGAGGACGGCACCTTCATACCGCACGAGCGACTCACCACGCCAGCCGCCCCCGCACGCTCGTATGCCTATTGCTCGGACACAAGATACAGTCCCAAAGTGGCCAAGATGATACAAGGCGTGAACCTTCCCTACCACGAGGCCACCTTCCCGCACGACATGCTTGTGCAGGCCAAGAAGACCATGCACACCACAGCACACGAGGCAGCCTTGGCGGCGAAGGATGCCAACGCGGGGAAACTCGTCATCGGGCACTACTCGGCACGCATCAAGGACGAAGAAAGCATGCTAAAGGAAGCAAAAAACGTGTTTACAAACGTTATTTTAGCACAGGAAGGACTGAAAATAGACATAATTTGAGAAAATTCCTTGTGTATATAAAATAAAAATCCTACTTTTGCGTTGGTGAATTCAAGAAAAGCTGAATGAAAAGAATCTGGATTATAGCACTCTCTATGCTTCTCCTCGGGGCGGTTCCCTCCATTGCACACATGCAGATGGAAGAACCCATTGAGGCGGAAATGGAGACCGTTACCCTTACCATTCAGGACAACAAGGCACACATCACCAACGCCGACGGCAAGACCCTGGAGATATACAACCTCACTGGAGTACGTGTAGCACGCATACGCATAGAAGGAAACGACAGACAGATAGCGCTGAACCTTACACGCGGTTGCTACATAATGAAGGTTGGCAAAG
>JAZRIA010000130.1:0-28970 GCA_045645045.1 Bacteroidaceae bacterium
CGCACCAACTTCGACCTTTCCAGCCATGCCAAGTATAGCGGCAAGAAGATTGAGTACTTCGACCCCGAGAGCAACGAATCATACACTCCCTATGTTATCGAGACCTCTATCGGCGTAGACCGCATGTTCCTCTCCATCATGTGCCACAGCTACGAAGAGCAGCAGCTGCCCGACGGACAGACACGTACTGTTCTGCACCTGCCTGCTGCCCTGGCTCCCGTCAAGCTGGCCGTGTTCCCCCTCACCAAGAAGGACGGCATGCCCGAGAAGGCTCAGGAGATTATGAACGACCTGCGCTTCCACTTCAACTGCAAGTACGAGGAGAAGGACCAGATAGGCAAGCGCTACCGCCGTATGGACGCCATCGGCTGTCCCTTCTGTGTTACCGTGGACCAGCAGACTCTGGAGGACAACACCGTTACTTTGCGCGAGCGCGACAGCATGGAGCAGCGCCGTGTGCATGTTTCTGAACTTCGTGGCATCATCGAGGATCAGGTAAGCATCACCAGTCTGCTGAAGAAGTTGCTCTAATCCCCAAGCATATCCACCATTAAAGCGAATCGGATAGTCGATGAAGAAATATCTGTATATACTGATTGTGACAGTACTTGGTTTGGCCTCCTGTAGCGAGACAGACAATACCTATGATCCATATGAGGATTGGCAAAGCCGCAATGCCAAGTGGTATGAGGATACTGTGCAGGTGGCGCGTCAGGCAATAGCACAGGCAATAGCAGAACATGGCGAGGATTGGGAGGAATTTTGCCAATGGCGTATGTATAAGTCCCTCTTCAGGTCAACTGCCTCTGTAGGTTCTGTTACGGATAGCATCTGCGTCCGTATTCTGGAGCGTGGCACAGATCCTTCAAAGAAAGGTTCTCCTGCCTATAATGATTCCATACACATTAGTTATAGGGGTTGGCTTATGCCTACTTATAATTATACTGGTAACGGATCGGAGATGGGAATGGTTCAGGATGTCTTTGATACAAGTTATTTAGGAGACTACAATCCAGAAACTGCTGCTCCTACCTTGATGAGCATTCGGCATCTGATAGAGGGTTTCAGTACGGCTGTCCAGTATATGGTCGAGGGCGATGACTGGATGGTATTCATTCCCTACACATTGGCTTACGGTAGCGAGGGAAGTGGAGAGATTCCAGGTTACTCTACTCTTCAGTTCCGTATCCATATGGTACGCTGGTATGAAAGCGGTACGGGTGTACCTGGTGGTTGGGAATAAAACGTAGCCTGCCTTTTCAAGGAGGCATGTTGAAATAAGGAATAACAAAAGGAGGTCATCTCGCATGAAGATGGCCTCCTTTGTTTTGGTATGTATGTTAAATTAGTTTATCCCTGGAACTTGGGGTCGTTCTGGATGAGCCATTCGGCTATCTGTACGGCATTGAGGGCGGCGCCCTTCTTGATCTGGTCGCTTACGAGCCAGAAAGTGAGGCCGTTGGGGTTGGCGATGTCCTTGCGGATGCGGCCCACATAGACGTCGTCGCAGCCTTCCAGAAACAAGGGCATGGGGTAGTCCTTCTTCTCGGGATCGTCCTGAAGGCGCAGACCGTTGCCGTTCTTTACTGCCTCCTTGAACTCCTCCACGCTTACGGGACGCTCGGTCTCTGCCCAGATGGCCTCGGAGTGGCAACGGAGCGAAGGCACGCGAACGCACATTGCAGAGCAGTCGGCATCGGTGTGCATGATCTTCTTTGTCTCGTGGAACATCTTCATCTCCTCCTTGGTGTAGCCGTTGTCGGTGAATACGTCAATCTGGGGGATTACGTTGAAGGCCAGCTGGTAGGCAAACTTCTCCACCGTGGGCTTCTCGCCTGCCAATACCTGGCGGTACTGCTCGAACAGTTCCGCCATGGCAGCAGCACCTGCACCGCTGGCAGCCTGATAACTGGCAACATGGATACGGCGGATGTGGCTGAGGTTCTCCAGAGCCTGCAGGGCAACGACCATCATGATGGTGGTGCAGTTGGGGTTGGCAATGATGCCACGAGGACGCTCCAGGGCGTCCTTGGCGTTACACTCGGGAACTACAAGGGGCACGTTCTCATCCATGCGGAAGGCGCTGGAGTTGTCTATCATCACCGCACCGTGCTTGGTGGTGGTCTCGGCAAACTCCTTGCTCGTGCCGCCACCGGCACTGGTGAAGGCGATGTCCACACCCTTGAAGTCATCGTTGTGCTGGAGAAGCTTCACCTCTATCTCCTTGCCACGGAAAGTGTATTTTGTTCCGGCGCTGCGCTGGCTGCCGAAAAGCAGAAGTTCGTCAATGGGGAAGTTGCGTTCGTCCAGAACGCGCAGAAATTCTTGGCCTACGGCGCCGCTGGCACCTACAATAGCTACTCTCATCGTTTATGTTTTGTCTTTGTTGGTTACTACGTTTGATAAATTCGGCACAAAATTACAGAAAATATTATAAATAAGGTGTGTTCTTGCCCATAAATAGCACAAAATGCTTTATCTTTGCATGAAATTATTCACATTGGACATGCTTCAGATACCGACATTCATACAAATGCCCCTGGCTTTGGTCACTGACCCCACTTGGGTGTTTTTTGTCGTTCTGATGATAATCCTTTTTTCCCCCATCCTCCTTCGCCGTCTCCGTACACCCCATATCATAGGTCTGATACTGGCAGGTGTGATGATAGGCCAGCATGGTTTCAATATCATAGATAGGGACAGGAGTTTTGAGATATTCGGGCAGGTGGGCATCTACTTCATCATGTTCCTTGCCGCACTGGAGATGAACATGAGCAGTGTGCGACAGTACGGGCGCCGGGGACTCCTCTTTGGTGTTGTCACCTATGTGATACCCTTTGTCATGGGTTTCCTTGCCGCACACCATCTTCTGGGCTTCAGTGCCACCAGTTCCGTGTTGCTCAGTTGCATATTGGCATCGCATACGCTGATTACGTATCCCATCGTGGGCCGTTTCGGCCTTACCCGTCACCCCGTGGTGATAGTGTCGGTGGTGGCCACCGCGGTGGCACTGTTCGTTGCCCTGCTGGTACTGGCCATTACCGTTGGCGCACTTCAGGACACCAACTGGATGTACTGGGTGTTATTTGCCTTCAAGTGTATGGTGTATGGAGGATTTGTCATCTATGCATATCCCAGAATAGGCCGTTGGTTCCTGCGCAGATACGATGAGCCCATCATGCAGTTCATCTTCATCCTGTCGCTGGTCTTCCTCAGTGCTGCACTGGCGGATCTGGCAGGTCTGGAAGGTTTGCTGGGAGCGTTCCTGGCAGGTCTGTCGGTTAACAGGCTCATACCCCGTACCTCGCCTCTGATGTCCTACATACAGTTCGTGGGCAATGCCCTGTTCATACCATATTTCCTGATAGGTGTGGGCATGCTCATCGACCTGAGGGTCCTCTTTGGCGACCTGCACACGATATGGATTGTTGCGGTGATGGTGCTGGTGGGCACTTCGTCCAAGTGGATTGCCTCCTATCTGATGAGCCTCCTGTCCAAGGACCTGAAGGGCGGTTCCCTGCTGATGTTCGGCCTCACCAACGCGCATGCCGCTGGTGCCTTGGCCATAGTGATGATTGGCACCGACCCCAAGGTGAACCTGATGGATGCCTCGGTGCTGAACGGTACGGTCATGCTCATTCTCTTCTCGTGCATAATAAGCAGTTTTGCCACCAGCGAGGGAGCACGCCGCGTTGCTCTCATGGACACTGACACCGAGGAGAACCAGGGTGCATGGCATGGCAAGTGCCTTGTTACATACAGCCAGCCAGCCAGCGTGGGGTTCCTGACTCAGTTGGCGCTGATAATCCGCAACACCCGCATCCCAGACAGCCTTATGGGTCTTACCGTCACCCTGAACGACTATAACGGCGAGGCCGAGGGCTATCGCGAAGCCCAGCGCATGCTGGAGGATGCCACCTCCGTGGCTTCTGCCGCACAGGTGGACATGAAGACCCTCTCGCGCCTCAGTACCAATGTGGCTGGCGGTATCCTGCACACCATACGCGAATACGATTGCGGTGAGGTGATGGTATGCCTTACCGACCGCACCACTGGTATGCCTAAGTCCAGCCTCGGTCCCATCATCGACCACGTTCTGGAGGGTACCAATCGCGAGATAATGGCCGTGCGCCTTATCGTCCCCCCCGGCACTCTGCACAGAGTTATTGTTGCCGTACCGCAGAAGGCCGAGTACGAGGCAGGTTTCTACAAGTGGCTGGAGCACGTCTGCCGTATGGGCGAACAACTGGATTGCCTGCTCGAGTTCCATGCCCACCCCGACACCTTGCCGCACATCAAGAGCTACATGTGGCGCTATCACGTCTCTCTGCATGCCGACTACATAGAGATGGGACTGTGGACCAAGATAATTTCCCTCTCGCAGAGGGCAGGAACGGACGACATGGTTGTCTTCGTCAGTGCACGTCCTGGCTTCATCTCCTACAAGGGAGCCTTTGCTGGCCTGCCGCTGATGATACACAGATATTTCAATCACACCAGCGTAATGCTGCTTTACCCCGACCAATGGTCATGATCAAGATAGAAGGTATAAAGAAGAGTTTCGGCAACCTGCAGGTGCTCAAGGGCATAGACCTGCAGGTGGGCAAGGGCGAGGTGGTCAGCATCGTGGGTTCCAGCGGTGCGGGCAAGACCACGCTGTTGCAGATTATAGGCACTTTGGATAGGGCCGACGAGGGCCGTGTTATCATAGCAGGCGAGGATGTTACCAACCTTTCCTCAGATCGCATGGCACGTTTTCGCAACCGCCACATCGGCTTCGTATTCCAATTTCACCAGCTTTTGCCCGAGTTCACTGCCCTGGAAAATGTGATGATGCCGGCCTTCATAGCAGGCACCTCGAACAAGGAAGCTAAAAAGCGTGCCATGGAACTGCTGGACTTTATGGGACTTACCGAGCGTGCCGACCACAAACCCAACGAACTTTCCGGTGGCGAGAAACAGCGTGTGGCTGTAGCACGTGCCTTGATGAACAATCCCGAACTGGTCCTTGCTGATGAACCCTCGGGAAGCCTTGATACTAAAAATAAGGAGGAACTCCACCGCCTCTTCTTCGACCTTAGGGACCGCTTCGGCCAAACCTTTGTCATTGTTACTCACGATGAGACCCTCGCCTCCCTCACTGACCGCACCATCCGTATGAAGGACGGGGTGATAGTGGAATAGTAGCAAGTCCAGCGGACCCCTCCCCACCCCTCCCCTGTATGGGAGGGAGTAATTACAACCAACAATGAATATTAACCTTTAACAATATCCTCATTCCCCAGTACTATAAACTCCCTCCCATACAGGGGAGGGTTGGGGAGGGGTCCGATTAATATGAACATAAGATTAGGCGAAATAAACAACCTTAAGGTTGTAAAGCAGGTTCCTTTCGGTTATTACCTGGATGGAGGACGCATACATGGCGAGATACTCTTGCCGCAGAACGAGGTAGAGGGCGATGTTGCTCTGGACGAGGAAGTGGAGGTTTTCCTGTATCTCGACCAGGAGGAGCGCCTCATTGCCACCATGCGCAAGCCTTTGGCACAGGTGGGCGACTTTGCTTTCCTCGAGGTGGCATGGGTAAACAACTTCGGTGCCTTCCTCAACTGGGGACTCTTGAAGGACCTCTTCGTGCCCTTCCGCGAGCAGAAGATGAAGATGACAAAGGGACAGAGCTACATAGTGCACATCCATTTGGACGAGGATAGCAGCCGCATTATGGCCAGTGCCAAGGTGGAGCGCTATCTCGACCCGGGTATTCCTCCCTATCACCGTGGCGACGAGGTGGAGATTCTTGTTTGGCAGAAGACCGACCTCGGTTTCAAGGTTATCGTGGACAACCAATGGGGCGGACTCCTCTACGACTCGCAAGTGTTCCGCGACCTTCGCACAGGCATGCGCACGCGTGCATATATAAGAAAGGTACGCGAGGACGGCAAGATAGACCTCACCCTTACCCGTCAGGGCCAAGAGGGCGTGGCAGACTTCAGCGACATCCTGCTGGCATACCTTCAGGACAACGGCGGCTATTGCCCTCTGGGCGACAAGAGTCCTGCCGAGGACATTGCCCAGACCTTCAACGTCAGCAAGAAAGTCTACAAGAAAGCCATCGGCGACCTCTACAAGCGCCGCCTCATCACCATCACAGACGAAGGAATACGTTTGACATAATAATTACTGCCAAGCATTTAACCCAAAATCGGTCATTAGCGCAGAATTGTCTAATTACCGATTTGGGGCAATAGTAGGGACGCTGCGTGCAGCGTCCGCTTTGTTTTTCCCATTGTTGAACGACCGCATCACGCTGCATCCCAGTCGTTAACCAGCATTTTCTCGTTGTTTTCCTAAATACTGTGTCTAAAGTGCCGAAAAAATCGCCGTTTTAGACCACCTATCGTGTTATCCAGTGTCTAAAGCACCAAAACTTTTGCCCCAAAGCCGTTAACCCTAAATTAGACATAAGAGCGTGCCAGTTTCCCTATTGGAGAACTGTAGTTTTCCAACAAGAAAACTCGAGTGCTCCAATAGGGAAACTCATGTGTCAATACTATCAGTAGGAGAGGGTACAATATTCTTTCCATCCTGTTTGTATGTATTTCGCTTAAGTAGTTTAACTTAGTATTATTTCTTCCTGTTTTCTATATTCAAACGTGCCGTTAACAAAACGCTAATAGGACGAATGTTATATAGATTGACATATTCTACCAAATCGGTATTAGATTGAGATAGGTATGTGCGAGTATTGGTGATATTGTTAACTTCTAAGATAAAGTCGTGTTTCTTCTTGGTCTTAAGTGTTAACGACGAATTTAAGAACACATAATTCTTCTTGTCTGGATTACTCTTGTTGTAAGAATGATTGGCAGTAAGCGATATGAAGAAATGCTTGGGAATAATGCTCAGGTACATGTTGGCACTTTGTTCCAGAGTGTGGATAGTTTGTGTGTAATCTTCTGAACGGGAATTTAGCGAGTTCCAATTGAGGTTGTAGCTGAGACGCAACCGAGATACGACATCACCACTACATTTTAGTTGCGCAGTAAAGGAATTGGACTTTAAGTTGCTGACTACCGATTGGCGTAGTACTGTATTGACAGAATGTGTGTAATTTGCATTGGCTACCAGTTGTATATTGTGCCATTCTATATCTTTGCTCACATTGCCTATGCATGAAAAGGCCTTCTGGTTATTAGGCATATCTACTGCTTGCATGATGGTGTGTCCATTTTGATCTATATAAGAACCATACATCACATCGGCCCAAGAAAAAGATGCCTTGCCCTCTATGTAAGCAAAGATTTCGTTCATAATATCCTTAAAATTCAGCTTAAGGTTCAGTCCTGTCATCTGTGTTTCTGATATGGTAGGTTTGTATCGATTGATGGTTCGGTAATTTCCCATGATGTATGCAGATACCAGTTGGTTCCATGGTGTTTGACTGACGCCATAACTGCCTCCACCAGACAATGTCCAAAAATCATTTGCTTTCCACAATATGCTGACACTTGGTCTCAGACGTAGTCTCAACGCATCCATTTCACTGAGCACCGTGGTATAGGATAATGATAGTGGCAGACGGAATGTCATTCTAAAATCATTATTCACATATCTGGCAACTGCTCCAACATTGGCATCAAAGTGCAGATAATCCATTGTGGCAGCATCATTTACTTGGGCCTGCAATGAAGAGTTCAAACCTACGTAATCAATATTTATTGAGGCTGTGGGAACAATGCTCCAGTGTCTACGACGTAAATCCTTTAACATGGAGAATGTATTTCTAGAACTAAACCTTGCAACATCCACCTCTTGACTGGCTGCCATGTCGCCGGAAACAGAAAGGCGTTGAGGCGAACTCTTGTAAGAATTGTTGCTCTTTACATCTATACCATTACCATTGTCTGTACGCCGTATATAGTGAGTTTGGTTCTCTATACCCAGATGGCGATTATAGGCATTCTGTATGATATTCTCATTGTTGGACAGCACACTGCCATAAGCACTGTTCCATACACCATCAGCGACAAAGTTATTACGTATGTATCTACTATCTGCATTCTTCTCATACACTAATTGCAGAAGAGCCTCGTTTGATGTATTTTCCGAACAAATGTCTTCTGTTAATATGCGAATATCTCCCTGTGGCAATATATAGGTTTGTTTTTGATAGGCACTACGCAGCCTTCTGTCGTGATTGTACGAGAAGTTGTAGTGCAGCGTAGTGCTATCATTCAGTTTATTCAGATTATTAATCGTAACCAAGTGCTGATTGTTGAAGAGCGATGTTCCAACTGGAGACGCACCTGGTTCTAACACACTTGTTAGAATTGCTGCATTGTTTGCAACTCTACCTTTGGGATGATTACCTGTATTATCATTACCATAATAAATGAAGTGCTGTCGCTTCTTACCAAAAAACATCAGGTTAGCATCGTTACTCCACAATACCTTATCACCATAGCCCAAACCCAATGTCAGTGATTTGGTCCATATGCCTTTTGCTTCCTTCTTAAGTTTAAGATTGATCGCTGCATTGTCTGGTGGAACCTGGTCTTTGAGAGCCTTAATGTGTTCGTGGTTTTCCAGAACCTGAACAGTAGCGACATCCTTTGCTTTCAATGATTCCGTAAGAATGCCATAGCTACCCTGCATCAAGTCCATATTCTCAACATATAGATGGCTAATGGGTAATCCCTGATATTTGATTTTACCATTGTCTATTGTTATACCTGGTAGTTTCTTAAGTATATCGGCTATACTATTGTCATGATCCTTGGTATATGCAGCCACAAGATAATTGAGCGTGTCTCTGCTACCCCACAATTTCTGAGCCTTAATTTGAACTTCATGTAGGAGCGTACTCTCTTCTATAGCATAAAAGTCCAAGGTTTGCGACTTGGCATCAATACGCTTTATCTCCTTTTTTATATTAAAGCCAGAAAAACGAACTAGCAGTTCCTTGGCAGAGGTAGCCAGCATCAATCTATAGGTACCACTTTCATCTGGACGACAATAGGCTACTATCGTCGAATCTGGCACTTGCATTATAGTCACGATAATGTCCTCTACAAAGACTTTATCATTTCCAGTGATAGTGCCCGAGATACATATACTATCATTGCTAGCCTTGGATGTTGACCATGCAATAATACAGAGAATTATGGAAATGACATATTTTATCATATTGCCTTATTGCAATTCAATAGGAATGTATGGAACTGGCATATGCTCAAATCCTCCCTCCATTCTAAATGTGACTCCGTAATCTGCTGCAAAGGCGCCATGGTCTTTATGCAGCATTTTCTCCATTTTGAGCGCCCGATTTCTATTTATGTCACGAATAGGCTCTGCATAGAACTGTATTTTCTTGTCGTTCTTGCCCTTTTCTATCCCTACTGCAGTAAAGTGATATTCACCCTTTGAATCCTTGGCTTCGAGAATTAATCCTGGCAACCCCTGCAACTTCCAAGGTCCATAGCTCAAAGGAATATCGGTGGTAAACCACACCTCATATTGGCGACCTCTGAAAGTACATGATGCCTGCTGACAATTATATCCAAGAATATCTTTCTGTCCGGCTTCCATCTTCCATTTAATCTTAGGTATGGACTCTGTATACTTATATACACCAGCTGCATCCAAATCAACTACTTGCATCAGCTTACCTTTCTTGGGATAACCAATGTATGTTTCTCCTACCAAGGCATGCAACTGAAACATCTCTATTTTCCAACGATTCTTTTGGGCAAGCATCTGGAATTGGCCAAATAATTTATTCCTCTCCCTTACCACATAGCTATGAGCTACACCTTGCCCAATCTCCAGCATCAATGTTTCTTTTACACGCCATTCATTGGGATTGTTGTCGCTCGCAGGCGAGCAAAGTTGGTTCATCTCATAACTTACTACCATATTAATCATCTCTACGTCTGTCATTCCTACTGTTTGTGCATAAGTGAATGAACTCACTATGCTACAAATTAAAGCAGTAAATAAATTCCTTAAGTTCTTCATAGTTTATGTCCCTATTTTATAATTTTATTAATTCAAGCTTCTGAAGTTGCGTATCCTTCATATCCATCTAAGATACACGCACCAGAACATTGTTCATGCGTTTTATGAGCACATCCCTCTAAAATTAAATCTCCTCCAACAATTTCTTTTAGTTCATTTGTAGAGAGCAACTGAACATCGCGTTAGCTATAGGCAATACATTGCCCGAGGGGAACAGACTCTCACTGGTGGCAAAGACACTGAGTGCCAGAGTTGCCATAGGAATGATGTACAGCACCTTGCTGCGCATCCACACACTGGATTTTGATTTCTGCATCATAGTGATACGCTTTAAAAAGTTAAACTATGGTCGAAGTTGTTGGTAAAAGTGTAGGAGCTGGCACCAACAAATTCTTATTTATATATGTGTGTGAAACAATATTGATTTATGTTTCGCCAATGCAAAGTAAGACAATATCCCTTAATGTTGCAATAGCCAGATATCGTGGTTTTACGATAATGCACCGTATTTAACTTTTATTCGTAGTAATAGAAAGTCGAAATCGGATATCTCCAGTCTCGACTCTAAATACTGCAATAAAAATAGTATAACACAATTATTCGTCCACCACGCAACCGTCGAAGAGGTTGACTATGCGGTCGGAATAGGCGGCATCTCGTGCCGAGTGTGTCACCATCACTATTGTTGTGCCTTCGCGATGTAATTCGCGCAACAGCCCCATCACCTCCAGACCATTCTTTGAGTCAAGGTTTCCCGTAGGCTCGTCGGCAAGGATTATCTTAGGTTGCATCACCACGGCACGCGCTATGGCAACACGCTGCTGCTGACCACCTGATAGTTGCGAGGGGAAATGCTTTGCACGATGTGTTATGCCCATGCGTGCCATTGCATCAGTGATTCGCCTTTTGCGCTCTGCTGCTGACACCTTCATATAGAGCAAGGGCAGTTCTATGTTCTCTTCTACCGTAAGTTCGTCGATAAGATTGAAACTCTGGAAAACAAACCCCAGCATGCCACGGCGGAAAACATTGCGTTCCTTCTCGGTCAGTGCGCTCATGTCCTTGCCATCAAGGATGTACTGACCATTGGTAGGTCTGTCCAGCAAGCCAAGAATATTCAGCAGCGTAGACTTGCCGCAACCCGAAGGTCCCATAACTGCCACAAACTCGCCCTTCTTCACCTCAAGGGATACATTTACCAACGCATGAGTTTCAACTTCTTCTGTACGAAACACCTTTGAAATACAATCGGTCTTAATCATAATATTATCTCGTTAAATTTTCTTATCTATTATCTAAACTCGCTAATCGTTAATCGTTAATCGCTAATCGCTCGTCGCTCCACTACGCCTTAATCACCTCTGCAGGTTTCTCCCTGAAGCACTGGCGCACCTTCCATGCCACCATGGATGCTACCAGTATGCCTATGCCAAGTACAATGCACACGGGCTGTTGCCATCCCAGTGTGATGTAGGAACTAAAGGTTTGCAACCACAATGTCATCAGGTAATAGCCCGTACAGATGCCAATCGTGGCGCCTATGAGCACAATGAACATATAGGTGCGGAGAGTGGTGCGAAGACACACCCCATAGTTTGCACCGAAGATGCGGCGGATTGCAAGGGAGCGGCGCTGGCGCTGGAGGTCGGCACTGACAAGGGTGAGCAAGCCGAAGAATGCTATGCCAAAGCCTACGACAGAAAGTATGGAATATAGCCACAGATAGTTCTGCTCCTTCTCGTAAGTATCAGATATCATATCTCCAAAGTTGACCACACGGACAAGTCCAGCATCCACATTCATGTCCCTACGACGCAACAGATCCTCCACAGCCGCTATACCTTCTTTCTCCTTGCCGGGATGGAAACAGAAGTAGGCAACATTTGTGTTCCAGTTATTATGATAATGGCTATAGGCAACCAAGAAGGGTTCTTGATGCATATTTATTGTACAAATATCCAGGATACCTACTGCTTCCAAACCATTTGGCAGAAAGGGATTCTCTGGTGTGATGCCAAAATACTTCGCGGTATTTGTAGCGAGCAAAATCTGACCCCTTTTCATTTCAAACTCCCCATCTACATCTTTCCATAGATTTGGCTTGATTTCGAATAGACGCATTGCAGCAGGAGTCAATTGCAAGGTCCACATATTCTTGTCAAATCCCTCAAAGGGCGTGACAGTATTTGAGGTAACATCATAAAACGGTGCTTGTACGATACAGGTGTCTACTGCTGCTATTGATGCAACCTCATGTGCAAATTCGATGGAACTGACCAAGGCCTGGTCTTTTGCATCAGTAGTTTTTATAGTGTAGACTTTGTGTGCATTAAATCCCAAGCCATCGTGGCTGACATACCTCAATTGTCTGCCACCATTCCACACCAGAAAGAGCAATAATACGCTGACGCTTATCTGCGTTGTTACAAAGATATGGTTCAGGAACGAGGATTTGCCTTGCGGTGCGCCAAGGATGGCTTTCTTGTATTTTTTGTGTTGCAGATATACTGGTATTGTGCACAGAAAAATCAAGAGCACCACTATTGCGAACCACACTGTCACGAGCCATTGCATCACATCGCATTCCGGCATCTGCATATATTCCAGAAAACCTTTGTAACCCAGTTCCTGTATTATGCACGCACAAAATCCAACGGCAAGAAGTACCAATAGCACCTCGGCATAGATGCGTCGCAAGGTGTCGGTACCTGCACCGAAACTCAATCTTAGGCGATGCTCTGTCCAACGGCTTTCGGCATTTGTATTAAGCAGTGCCAAGTATGAGAATGAAGCAGATATGAGCAACAAGGCAGACAGTATAAGGAATATTCCAGGATAAAGGGCTGCCTTCCAGAAACTGCTATTGCTCCACAACAGGTGAAACATTCTTACTGGTACCAGTCTTAATGCAGCTACCCTGTCCTCCATATTCTCATTGTTCTGTTCTATCAATGTCATCAAGGCCTTGCTATCTGTGGTCCTTGTAACAATCAATGCGGTATTAGTTTTACATGAGTATTTAGTAAGCCATGTCACATTCTCTATCTTACGATATAAACACGCCTGAGCACCTGTAATCATGCTTCCTTCTTCTCCTTTGACTATACCACACACTTTTGCCTGTATGCTTTTGTTATGGTCTTCTTCTAAAGTTATCTCCACAATAGTACCCACTAAATCGGTTGTGCCATACAGAACCTGTGCGGCTTGTTCGGAGACGACTACTTCACCCTCTTCTTGTACAGGTCGGCCGTAGATAAAATCTGCTTGTACCACATCAAAGAATTCGGGAGTGACCAATAGCACAGGCTTAGTCTGATTGGATGCACTATCTGTCCTTCCTTTTAATTTATTACCACTTAGTGATGCCATTGTAGCAATCATACCTTCAGGCATATTCTTTATCAGTTCGCGTGCTTTTTTTACCGTAAAGAAATAATTTGATTGTGTGAGTCCTTCTGGTGTGTATGCTTGTAAAGCATATACATCGGCATCGTCACCGATGCCATGCTCTTCGTGAGTTATTTCCCAGATGCCAGCAGCGGAGAATACAAAGGCAGCCATGGCAAACGACAATATGCCCACTATGAGGCAGGTCTGTAGCCTGTTGCGCTTGATGTGGCGCAGAGCCTGAACGAAATTGATAAATAGTAGTTTCATCGCTATAATTTTGCTCTTTAATTTATAGAATCAACCTTAATTAGCAATCACATTTGCAGGTTTCTCTCTAAAGCACTGGCGCACCTTCCATGCCACAAGGGCAATAACCAGCACGGCAATACCCAGGGCAATACATACGGGTTGCTCCCATCCCAGGGTGATGCTGGTGGTATATGTCTCCAGCCACATGGTCATCAGATAAAAGCCGATGCAGAGGCCTATGACCGTGCCCAGCGTGGTGACTATCGAATACAAGCGCAATGTTTGGCGCAGACACACTCCATACGTGGCACCAAAGATGCGGCGAATGGCCAATGAGCGGCGCTGGCGCTGAAGGTCGGCACTGACCAGAGTGAGCAAGCCAAAGAACGCTATGCCAAAGCCCACGAAAGCCAGGATGGTGTACAGAGTAAGGTAGTTTTGCTCCTTCTCGTAGGTGTCAGATATTAAATCTCCACAGTTGACCACGCGCACAAGTCCTGCATCCACATTGATATCTCTTCTGCGCAAGAGGTCTTCCACAGCAGCTATGCCTTCCTTCTCTTTGCCGGGGTGGAAACGGAAATAGGGCACGTTGCCTCTACCAAGAGCATCAATGTATCTGGTGCTGTATGCAAAGTATCGTGGCTCTTTGTGCAAATCCTCTATGCTGATATCAATTGTGCCCACAACTTCTATTCTACCGTTAGGCATATATGGTTTTTCGGGAGTAACACCAAAGTACTCTATACAATTGACGCTGACCAGTGCTTGCTGTTTCGTTAGTTCTGTATCTTCATCCACAGGTTTCCACCAATTAGGTTTGATGTCAAACATACGCATGCCAGCCCGGGTCATGTTTATGAAGACGAGAAAGTGGATATAACCATCAATGCCCTCCCCAGTGACATATTGCGGGTTGAAAAATGGTCTAAGCATTATACAAGTATCTACGGCTGCTATCTGCGACATTTCATAGGCAAACTCGTTTTCTCGGAGCAATGCTTTGTCCTCGTCTCGTTCAACACTGAGAGTGTATACATCCTTTGCATTGAATCCCAGGGCATCATTACAGACATAGTGTAATTGTCTGCCGGCATTCCACACCAGAAAGAGCAACAGGACACTGACCGTCACCTGTGTCAATACAAAGCCATAGTTGAATAGGGATGGCTTGCCCTGCGGAGCACCACTGATGGCTCTGTGGTATTTCCTGTTTTGCAGGTACACAGGTATTGTGCACAATATCATCAGTATTGCCAGCATGCCTGTCCACACACCTGCAAACCATTGCATCACATCGCACTCGGGCATCTGCATGTACTTGAGAAAGGAATCATAGCCAAGTTCCAGGATGATACCCGTACACAATCCGATGCACATGAACATTAGCAACACCTCGGCATATATGCGTCGCAAGGTATCACTGCCGGCTCCAAAGCTCAGGCGGAGGCGATGCTCCGTCCATCGGTTCTCTGCATTGTGGGTGAGCAATGCCAGATATGAGGATAGGGCAGAGGCAAGCAGCAGGGCTGATAATATCAAGAACACGCTTGGATAGATGGCTGCTTTCCAGAAGGAACTCTCCTCATGCATCAGGTTGTACATACCTATGGGCACAAGATTTACCTTCTCGAACACCTTCTTTTCCCCGTTGGTGTTGTTTTCATTCAGCAAAGTCTGTATCTCCTCTGTATCTTCTGTGCGAATAAAGATATGTGTCCAACCAACCATATATAAGTAAGGAGCAATCGATATTTGTGACTCCATCTGGCGATATACATAAGCAGAGTGTTTTATCACCTGGCTCAGTTTGTCTTCCCTGACTATGCCACAAACACGCAATGGTACTGTGCCGGAATTAGATAGCGACATCTCCACCACCGAGCCAACCAGCTCGTCAGTACCAAACATGGCTATGGCTGCCTTGTCGGTAAGCACCACCTCGTCTTCCTTTTCCACGGGACGACCGTAAATAAATTCCAGCTGCATCACATTGAAGAACCCCGGGTCCACCGTAGCTATCGTATGCCCGTACGTGGTGTCTACAGTAGCCATCAGACGGTCCTCCTGTCTGCATGTACTCATCTTGCCCACCATGATATCGGCAGGAATATTCTTTAGCAGAACTTCAGTCTCGTCGATAGTGATAGAGTATTGGCATCTTCCTGTACCATTGCATGCCTGCACAGTATACACATCCTCTGAATCCGGAATCTCGTTAGCCTCGTGTGTTACCTTCCAGATACCGGCGGCTGAGAATACGAAGGCAGCCATGGCAAAGGAGAGTATGCCCACCACCAGGAGCGTCTGCCACTTGTTGCGCCTGATGTGGCGCAGAGCTTGAAGAAAATTGATAAATAAGAGTTTCATATCTGTTGTTATTTGGTTTTGCTTTGCACTATTATCTATGCAAAAAGCGTGCCAAAAATCTTTCTCTCTGATAATGTATTAGTTAGTGTATTGCATGCATTCGCAAAACCGTGCGCCAGCGCACACCTTATGTGGGCTGGCGAATGAATAGTTTTTCCGTTCTCATCGCGCTAGCCAACCCTCTCCCTGAGACAGGGAGAGTACCGGCAGGGGGGGGGATGAAATTCCCGACCTTAAACTTTTTGTCTTTCGTCTTTCACTTTTACGTTTTTATCCACCCCCTCCGCTTCGCCTTACCCAGCGTTAAACTGGAGAGTTTAACCCTCAGAGGGCACAGAATGACATCGAGTCATTCTTCTAAAGACCCTCTTCGCCCACCTGTCTCAGGGGGACAGTTGGCTGGCGCGGTGATAGTTTTCTCCTTTCTCCTTTCTCCTTTCCCTAAGGTAGTATTATCGTGAACACGCTGCCATGACCGGGGCGAGACTTGACCAACAAGCGTCCACGATGCTGCTTGACAATCTGCTTGCACAGGCTCAACCCTATGCCGGAACCTTGGGGTTTGGTGGTGAAGAAAGGTACGAAGATACTATCCATGACCTCGGGGAGTATGCCATGGCCATAGTCGCGCACGGAGATTTCAATATTGCCGTCGGCCATTCTGCTTGCATTGAGTTCGATGATGCCATCGCTGGCTTCGGATGCATTCTTGACAAGGTTGACGAGCACTTGCATCAGTTGCCTTGGGTCGGCATTGACCTCAAGAGCGGAGGGGGAGACATTGCAACGAAGCCTGTCGCCATAGAATTGCTCCAAGTCGCTGAAATATTCCTGAACAGGTACGGACTCCATCTGTGGTTGGGGGATGCGTGTGAGTTTGCGGTAATTGTTGACAAACTCCAGCAATCCCTTGCTACGGCGGTGTATCACGGCCAGAGCAGAGTCTGCACGCTCGTCCATCCCCTCTGCTGATTCAGACAAGCCGATGATAGGGGTAAGTGAGTTCATTATCTCATGCGTCAGCACGCTCACCAACTTCTGCCATGCCTCTATCTCCGTTTCTTCCAGTACCTCGTGTATATCCCTGAGGCTGACAATGCGGTAGGTCTGCCTGTCCAGTACAAACTTGCGCGAGCATACCAGCATCTCGTACACCGTATTGTGATGGGTGTGCGTCACCTTATGTGCTGAATGTGTGCCTATCCATTCCTGTGGCATGTCGCGCATGGACCCCAGCATCAGTATGGAGGCACGGTTCTGCCATGTTATTTCGCCATCTTCCTTGCACACGAGCACACCGGTGTCTACCTCGTCAAGGACCTGCTCGTAGTAGTGCTGGCGGATAGCTTCGCTTTGCAGGCGTTGCCTGAATATGTCAAACGTGAGGTTCAGTTCCCTGACAAGCGTACGCCCAAGACATCCCTTGGACGAAGAAACCCTGTCCGACGTGTCGCCCATGCGTATCAGTTCTATTGTTCCAAGCATGGTAGACAATAGATGCTTCTGCATGGACACCATATATATAATAAGGAATACCTGTACCAGCAGGCACCCGAAGGCGCTGAAGTACAAATCATGCAATAGGCACACTACCAAGGCATAGGCGCTAAGAGTGAGCAGGACGGTTGTGCACAGAACCTTTAGGGTTAGTCTTGTCATAGGCCGTACTTCTCCATCTTTCGGTACAACATGAATCGGGTAATGCCCAGCAGTTTGGACGCACGGCTTACATTGCCTTCGCAACGCGCCAGTGCCCGTTCTATTGAGATGCGCTCCACGGTTTCCAGATCGAGCGTGTCTTCCGGATTGGCAGAGGGAGGCCTGTTGAAGCTATCGGCCGGCAGGTCGTTTATGCCAATAACTGACTTCTTGCACAGGATAACGCCTCGCTCTATCAGGTGTTGCAGTTCGCGCACATTGCCCGGCCAACTGTATTCCTTCAGCCGTTTGAGCAGTTCGGCAGAAAGCCCGGTTATGTTCTTGGAATACTTGCGGGCATAGATGTTGGTAAAGTGCTTTGCCAGCAGGGGAATGTCTGTAATGCGTTCGCGCAATGGCGGAACACGCAGTTCTATGGTATTGATGCGGTAGAGCAGGTCCTGGCGGAAGGTTCCCTCTGCCACTGCTCTGTGTATGTCAATATTGGTGGCGCAGATAAGGCGGACATCAATGGGGACGACCTTGGTGGAGCCAAGGCGCGAGCATTGGCGCTTCTCTATGCAGGTCAGCAGCTTTGCCTGAATCTCTGTCCTTAGATTTCCTATCTCGTCCAGAAACAGGGTTCCGCCATTGGCGCTCTCCATGCGTCCTGCCTTGGCACTCAGGGCACCGGTGAAGGCACCTCGCTCGTATCCGAACAATTCGCCTTCAAACAAGGTCTCGGGTACAGCTCCCAGGTCAATGCCAACAAAGGGTTTGCCATTGCGCAAGGAATGCCTGTAGATGTATCGTGCCAGGACATCCTTGCCCGTACCGTTCTCACCAAGGATGAGTATGTTGGCATCCGTCTTGGCCACTTCCCTGGCAAGGGTAAGCAGCTGTTGCATGGATTCGCTTTCGCCTATTATCTCCGTGCCGGCATGCGAGGTGCCTGTGGATTGCGCTCTCGACGGAGATTCCTCGCAGCCCAAACCTTTCAGCCGCATGGCAGAAGAAAGCATTGTCATCAGTTGGCTCCTTTCCCAGGGCTTGGGCAGAAAGTCAGTGGCACCTGCCTTGATGGCGCGTACCACTTTGGGAGTATCGCTATAGGCAGTCATCATGATAACAGCCAGGTCCTTGTCTATCTTCAGCATATCCCTGAGCAACTGGAACCCCTCCTCGCCGCTTACGGCGTCGCGGGTGAAGTTCATGTCCATCAGCACTACATCTGGTTTATACTTCTTGCATAGCATCAAGGCACGCTCGGGTGTGTAGGCAACTTTTACCCATTCGCATCGTGGTGCCAACTGGTTGTTGATGGTGAAAAGCACATCGGCGTTGTCGTCAACAACAAGGATCTTTCCAAACTTCTCCATTTCCATGTCAAAGCAAATACATTGTCATACGCACGCAAAATTATACATAATAAATGACTCTGCACAGAGCAACGCCCTAAAACACCTCCCTTAAAAGTAAAAGTGTGCGAAACCGCACACTTTTACTCCTCTACATTTCCGTAGTGTCTATGATTCTGCTGTACACCAGCGCACAATCGTTATGCCTTAAATGCTTCTTCTTTCCAATATGATAATCTGCGTAAGTCGCATACTTTTGATACAGTTACGCAGATTATCGCGCAATAATTTGCGTAAGTATGGTATAAAAAACATGGTTACGCAGAAAATACATAGGCATTTGTCATCAACTTTCAACGGAGGACAAACATTCAGGCTTTACAAAAAGAGAAAACGTACGACATTGCTGCCGTACGTTTCTTTTGCTTGTGTAAAAAGGGGAATTAAGCCTCCTTAGTAGCAACGCGCTTCTCAGCGATGCGAGCCTTCTTACCGGTGAGGTTGCGCAGGTAGTACAACTTAGCGCGACGAACCTTACCAATCTTGTTGACTACGATGCTGTCGATGTTGGGAGACTCGATGGGGAAGATACGCTCTACACCAACGGTACCAGACATCTTGCGAACGGTGAAGCGCTTCTTGTCGCCGTGACCAGCGATCTTGATAACTACACCGCGGTACAGCTGGATACGCTCCTTGTTGCCCTCGACAATCTTGTAAGCTACGGTTACGGTGTCACCAGCCTTGAATGAGGGGTGCTGCTTGCCAGTAGCAAATGCTTCTTCTGCAATCTTAATTAAATCTGCCATTTCTTTTATGACTTTTTAATAGGTTGTGTTGTCATCACTCATAGGCATAACGGGTCACACTTCTCCCCGCCAGCGACCTATGGTAAAGCGGGTGCAAAGATACGGCTTTTTGTTGAAACTGACTAAGATATGGGAATAAAAATGATTAGAAATGCCTGTTTTTGCCTTGTTGACCTCGCATAGAGAGTGTTCTGACTACTCGAAATAGAGCGATAGGACTATCATATTGGAGGAACTGCCGGCTATGCTGTTGGTGAATTTCATCATGGATTTGTCCAGCAGGTCGTCGCGTTTCTTGCTGATGATGTCTGTCAGGCCGAAGCAGAATTTCAATTCAGGTATGAGCTTGAAGTAGGGCAGATATATGTCGCATCCCATGCCCACCTCCAGATAGCAGTCGAAGGTTTTTGCCTTGAAGGCTTCCTGGTCGTGGTTGTTGAGGCAGAAGGTGGGTGCAAGGCCCATGGTGAAGTAGGGGCGGAAGTTGTTGTAGCGTGGTGCGGCGAACTTTACGGAGAGTGGTACTGAGATGTAATTGGTGCGCATGTTCTGCGAGGTATCTCTCTGGGAGACGTTGTCGTGCATCTTTATGAATTTCTGCCCGAAATGCATGGTGGGTGTGAGGCGCAGTTCCATGTATTTGTTCAGGCGCAACGAACCCAGTACGCCAACGCTGAAGCCAGGTTCGTACTTGCTGACATCGGCAAACCACTGCTCGCCGGTGGCAGGGTCTATATGGCCGTTGTTCTCCAGCTCCATGTCCATGAAATTCATGCCTAAGAAGAAGCCCCAGTGCAGACGGCGGTTGTCTATGAAGGGCTTGTTCATGATCGTCTCCTTCTGTGCAAAGGTACACAGACATGTTGATATGAGAATCAGTATGGCGATAGTTCGTTTCATATACATAATAACACTGGTGGGTGCTGTTTTATTGTACAAATAATCATTTTTAATGATAAAGACTAACATTTTTATTGCCAACATCGGCTCATGTCATCAAAAATAATTATCTTTGCAGTGCAATCAAGGTTGGGTTTCGCCCCACATTTGACAGAAGACAATAGTATATACTAATTTAAAAACAACAATTATGGCTTACGTAATTAACGACGATTGTGTTGCTTGCGGCACATGTATCGATGAGTGCCCCGTAGGTGCAATCTCTGAGGGCGAGAAGTACTCTATCAACCCCGACGAGTGCACAGAGTGTGGTACCTGTGCTGATGCATGCCCCTCTGGCGCAATCACTCTGTAAGAAAGAGTAAAGTCCTTAGAAGAGGAACAAAAATCCCTTGCCGTAAGAAGCAAGGGATTTTCTGTTTCTGTATGGGTAGGGTAGGCCGGGTGACCTACCCTATATAATATAATAATGTATATATACAGAATTACTTCAGCAGAGCCAGAGCCTCCTTGATGCGCTTCAGTGCCTCGATGATGTTCTCATCGCTGGTGGCGTATGACATGCGGAAGCACTCGGGAGAACCGAATGATGCACCGCCCACGGTGGCTACGTGGCCAACCTCCAGGAGGTACATGGCCAGGTCATCGCTGTTGTTGATGGTCTGCTCGCCATACTTCTTGCCATAGAAACTGCTGCACTTGGGGAACAGGTAGAAGGCGCCCTGAGGATTGTTTACCTCCAGACCGGGAATCTCCTTGGCCAGCTTTACTATGAGGTCGCGGCGGCGTTCGAAAGCCACGCGCATATCCTCCACGCACTGCTGGTTGCCGGAGAAGGCCACCTCGGCTGCCTTCTGGCTGATGGAGCAAGGTCCGCTGGTGTACTGTCCCTGCAATTTGTTGCAACCCTTCACAATCCATTCGGGGGCAGCGATGAAGCCTATGCGCCAACCGGTCATGGCATATGCCTTGGATACACCGTTGATGATTACCACACGGTCCTTGATTTCGGGGAACTGTGCCATAGAGGCATGCTCGCCCACGTAGTTGATGTGCTCGTAGATTTCGTCGGCAATGACGATGACGTTCTCGTGACGAAGCAGCACATCCTTCAGACCCTCCAGTTCCTCGCGTGTATATACGGAACCTGTGGGGTTGCTGGGAGAGCACAGTATCAGTGCGCGGGTCTTCTCGGTGATGGCAGCCTCCAGTTGTTCGGGAGTGATCTTGAAGTCCTGCTCGATGGTGGAGGGAATGAACACGGGAGTGGCATCGGCCAGAAGCACCATGTCGGGGTAGCTTACCCAATAGGGAGCGGGTATGATAACCTCGTCGCCAGCACCTGCCAGAGCCATGATGACGTTGCAGACGCTCTGCTTGGCACCATTGGAGCACAGAATCTGGCTGGGCTTGTATTCCAGACCGTTCTCTCTCTGCAATTTCTCCACGATGGCTTTCTTCAGTTCGGGGTAACCGGGCACGGGGCTATAGCGGCTCCAGTTGTCCTCAATGGCCTTGATGCCTGCTGCCTTGATGTGCTCGGGGGTGTTGAAGTCGGGCTCGCCCACGCTCATATTGATGATATCCACACCTTGAGCCTTCAGCTCGCTGCTCTTCTGGCTCATGGCCAGAGTTGCGCTTGTTGACAGACGTCCAAGTCTGTCGGAAAGAATGTTGTTCATATTGGGGGATGTTTATGTTTTGAGTTTGGAGTATATAG
This sequence comes from Bacteroidaceae bacterium, assembly GCA_045645045.1. Classification (GTDB taxonomy): domain Bacteria; phylum Bacteroidota; class Bacteroidia; order Bacteroidales; family Bacteroidaceae; genus Physcousia. The sequence continues at coordinate 22,455 of JAZRIA010000130.1, forward strand.
TTTAGAGTTTAGGGTAGGGACGCTGTGGCAGCGTCCGCATGTGTTCTTTTTTTTGTTCGGACGCTAGCGTCTCTACTTTCGTTTCATGCTGTTTGCCAAATTCGTTAATCGCTCACCGCTCATCCGTTTCTACAGCTTGTGTCCCATGCGGAGTTTCTTTGTCTCCAGATAGCGGCGGTTGAATTCGTTGGGGGTGATGACAACGGGAACGTTCTCCACAATGTCCAGACCATAGCCTTCCAGGCCTACACGCTTGACGGGATTGTTGCTGATGAGGCGGATCTTGCCGATGCCCAGTTCGCGAAGGATCTGTGCACCAACGCCATAGTCGCGCTCGTCGGCCTTGAAACCCAGGTGCAGGTTGGCCTCCACGGTGTCGTCGCCCTGCTCCTGAAGTTTGTAGGCGGCAATCTTGTTCATCAAACCTATGCCGCGGCCTTCCTGTTGCAGGTACACGATAACGCCCTTGCCCTCCTTGTCGATCATCTGCATGGCCTGGTGCAACTGCTCTCCGCAATCGCAACGCTTGCTGGCAAAGATATCTCCAGTCATGCAACTGGAGTGCATGCGTACCAGTACTGGGTCTTCGGGAGTCCATTCGCCCTTGAAGATGGCAATATGCTCCAGACCGTTGCTCTTCTGACGGAAGGGAATGATGCGGAAGTGGCCGTATTCGGTGGGCAGGTCAGCCTCTACGCCCTTCTCCACCAGACTTTCCTGTTTCAGGCGGTAGGCGATGAGGTCCTTGATGGTGATTATCTTCAAGCCATGCTCGCGTGCCACCTCCTTCAGTTGGGGCATGCGTGCCATGGTTCCGTCCTCGTTGAGAATTTCAATGAGTGCCGCGGCAGGTTGCAGACCGCAAAGGCGTGCCAGGTCGATGGCAGCCTCGGTGTGTCCTGCCCTCTTCAGTACGCCACGGTCCTGGGCATAGAGGGGGTTGATGTGTCCTGGGCGACCGAAATCGGTGGGTTTTCTGGTGGGGTCGGCCAAGGCACGGATGGTGGCGGCACGGTCGTGTGTGCTCACACCGGTGGTGCAACCGTCCAAGAGATCCACGGTGACCGTGAACGGAGTGCCCAGCATGCTGGTGTTTGTCTGCACCTGACGCTCCAGTTCCAGTTCTTCGGCACGGCTCATGGTAATGGGAGCGCAGAGTACACCGCGTCCGTTCTTAAGCATGAAGTTCACCTTGTCCTCGGTAATGAGTTCTGCTGCAGTGATGAAGTCGCCTTCGTTCTCGCGGTCTTCATCATCAACCACAATCACGAATTTGCCTTCCTTGAAGTCTATCAAAGCATCTTCAATGGTACTAAGCTTGATTTCCTTGTCCATATATTTGTTTGTTTATCCTTTCTGTTATAAATTGTCCCAGTTTCTGTATTTGGTTGATATCTTGATACAACCTCAGCCTAAACCGCCATATTCTGAGCCACAGGAGTATACCCACAGGCAGACAGATGCCGGCAATCATGTTCTTGCGCTTGGTATTGAACGGGCGCGAATGTGCTTCGGTGTAGAGAATCGGCATCTCGTTCAGTGCGCCTATTATGGCGGTGTCCCTGCTGTTGTGCAGCTGTTCTACGAGTTTTTCCACTCTCTCCTTCAGTTCGCGCACCACATGATCCTCGTGGAATCTGAAGAAGATGGCGTAATAGGAGGGTATGTTCAGCAGTCGTTTCCTGTTGCTGTACTGCCTGCAATCTTCCGCCAGTGCCTCAATGTCCTGGATCAGCTGGGGGTAGTCGGGTTCGTGTATGATGATTTCCTTCTTGTTCAGTTTGCGCTTGGTGCGTATGCCCAGCAGGCGCTTGAAGAAGTTCTGGTAGCCTTCTATGTTGAACACCACACTATCCTTGTTGGCTCTGTTGATGAGGAACAAACCTATGGGGGTCAGCACCATGGTGCTCAGCCAGATACCGAACCATACAGCCCATTCACCACTCTTTGCCATCTTCTCACCACCGGCATTTATTATGTAGTAGAAGATAAAAACTATTACGCTCACCACCACTGGCACGCCCAAGCCACCCTTTCGGATGATGGCTCCCAGAGGTGCGCCTATGAAGAAGAAGATAAGGCACGCCAGACTGTGTGTGAACTTCTTTCTCGCCTCCATGTGATGGCGGCGCAGGGTGGAGTTGGTGCTTTCCGTAGTCATACCGCGAAACTCAAACTCGGCCTGTGTGCTTTGTGCATTGGTGAGGGCGCTTTTTATCACAGTCTTCCTCTGGTCGGGACTCAAGTTTTGGTAGGTAGTATCCAAAGGTTCTTGCTCCAGAACCTTTGCCATCAGCGCTACCGAATCTTGTACCTCTTTCGGGAATCCGCCCTTCAGGTACTGACTTTTTGCAATATTGAGATAATGGCGTCCTATACTGTCGCTGACAATGTTCAGTGAGTCAATGCCACTGAGAATTTTGGTCATCTCCTTGGTCTTTGCGTCACCATTGAACAGATTGGCGTCCATCATGTTGAAGTTGGCGTCAAACGGTATCATGTCCACCTCCGTGTGGAAGGTCTCGCGCATGTAGGGTATGTTGGCTTTCAGCATGTTGCCTGTCTGCGAGTCCATGTTCCTGAATCTTTCGCCTCCGAAGAGGGTTAGTTTCAAGTGCTTCTGGTCCTCTGTTCCCTGCAGTCTGGCAGAGTCGGCCAAAACAATTTCCATTTTTTCGTATCCTCCCTGTGTGCTGTATATCATCACGTCATGGAGCATGCCGGTTTCCATGTCCTTTCTCTGCACGAATATGCTATATCCGGGAATTTCGCTGTAGAAGATACCTTCGGGGATGTCCAGTTCGGGCGATTTCTGTCGCATGCTCCATAGCAGTGTGGCTAATTGTCTGGTGGCCTTGGGCTGTACCATGTCCTGGAAGAAGAAACTAGCCACACAAATCAGTGTGGATACGATGAAGATGGGGCTTAGTATCCTGATCAGCGGTATGCCTGCTGCCTTCATGGATAAAAGTTCCAGTTTTTCGCCCATGTTGCCGAAACTTATCAGCGATGCTAGCAATACGGCTAGGGGAAGGGACATGGGCACGAGTGTCAAGCTGGCATAGAAGAAAAATTCTATCAGTACGTCCCAACTGAGTCCTTTGCCAACCAGGTCGTCGATGTATTGCCAGATGAATTGCATGATGAAGATAAACAGGCAGATGAAGAAAGTTCCAGCAAAAAGCAGCAGGAAGTTCTTCAAAATGTAGATGTCTATCTTTTTAATATATCTCATGCGCGCACACGATTAACCACGCAAAGATATAAAAAAGGGCCTTAAATGGGGTGCATGGAGATGCTTATTTACATTTTTGTGATAAAAAAGCGCAAAACTTCTTGGAGGTTTCAAATAAATGTCATACCTTTGCACCCGCAAATCAGCAAGACCTCCACACGCTGGAGTGGTAATGGCGGGATAGCTCAGCTGGTTAGAGCGTCGGATTCATAATCCGAAGGTCATGGGTTCAAGTCCCATTCCCGCTACATGAAAAAGGAAACTCAAACGGGTTTCCTTTTTTCCTTTATGCTGGGTTTTCTATTTTCGGAGTGGTCGGAATAGTCTGAATGCTCGGAATACTCGGAATGATAGTAAATCCATCGATATGACAAAGGTCTCTACATTGGGTGTAGAGACCTTTGCTTTATGCTGGGTGATTGGGCATTATGGGTTTGCTGTGCAGATGCCACGGCGGTGCATGTCGCGGCTAATGCGCTCGAGGCGTTTCAGGAAGCCTGAGTAGCTGCGGTTCTTCTGCAGGCTCCAGCCGGCTTCGCTGAGGGCGAGGCCACGAGGGAATGCCATGTAATATAGACGCTCAGTGGAGTTGATGCATTCGCTCCAGAGGGTTCCGGCAACACCGAAGAGGTTGTTGTTCTCGAAGTTCTGGTCGTATCCCCATGCTGGGTCAAGTTTGTAGGTCTGCTCCAATGAGGTCGTGGGCATACCCCAGTTCACCTCAGGCATGTCGCCTCTGGCGGCAGGGTAGTCAAGATAGCAATGCTCGCCCGGGCAAAGCATTATGTTGGCGTTGCAACGGATGGCTGCATCGATGGCGGTTGCAGTGAGTCCGTGGCGCCATGCAAAGACAACGCAGCCGGGCTGTATCTCATGGAAGTCGGTCTCGTACCAGAACATGGGAGTCTTGTCCAACTTCTTGTGCAGGAAGTCGATTACGCGGTCAAACATATACTTCTGCAGTCTCCAGTTGTCGTTTCTGGAGCCAGGCTGGGGCTTGATGCCGGGGGCTGCCATGATATCCTTCAACAGAGCCTGGCAGCTCTCACAGCCCGACCAGCATTCCAGAGGAGGATTGCCTGCCTCGTCGCCACCAAGGTGAACGTACTTTGAAGTGAAGACGGTGGAGAGTTCTGTGAATACGTTCTCCAGGAATTCATAGGTGAACTCGTTGCTGGGGCAAAGCAGATTGTCGGATACGCCGCAAGTGGTACGTATGGGCAGCTGCACTCCTCCACAGGTCAGTTCGGGATAGCAATGTATGGCTGCTACCTGATGGCCAGGCATTTCTATCTCGGGGATTATCTCCACATGGTACTTGGCGGCAAAGGCAACCAGTTCCTTCATCTGCTCCTGGGTGTAGAAGCCGCTGATGGGCATCTGCATGTCGTCCATGCCCACACGGAAGGTGCCTTTTTCTGTCAAGCGAGGGTATTTTTTTATCTCTATACGCCAAGCTTGGTCGTCGGTAAGGTGCAGGTGCAGGGCATTCATCTTGTACCTTGCCATCTCCATGACCATGCCCTTCAGGTCCTCGAAGGGGATGAATATGCGGCAGGGGTCTACCATCAGTTCGCGCATCTTGGTGCGTGGGCTGTCCTCTATGCTGACACCGGTGAGGTATGCCAGTCTGCCGTTCTCCTGCTCGGGGATGAGCATCTGGTCGAGGGTCATGATACCGTAGAATACACCTATGGCATCAGAGCCTGTAATGCTGATTCCCTTTTCGTCAACGGTGAGCCTGTATGCCTCTTTGCCGCCGATGCTGCTATCTATAGCAAGGGTTATGGGGCGCTTGCTCTTCTTGAAGTTCTTGGTGCCAAGCCTGTTGCTGAGTACCTTCTTCAAGTGCTCCTGTTCGTTGGTCAGCGAAGCAGGTGCGATGATTTCTCCCAAGTCCCTGGTAATGAGAGCGTAGGAGTGGTTGTAAGCGATACTGTTGGGTACGGGTATTATGGCATATTCAGTGGGGCGCTGCTCCATGACGGTCTTCTCCTTTTTGAAGAATCTGCTCCAGTGTGGTGCCTTCTTGTATGTACTCTTGGTGCCCTTTGGCACGATTAGCTCAATGCTGCTCATGTCCACTCCGCTGAAAGCATCCTCGGCCAGCTGGGGTGGGGTGGTGGCCAGCATAGTGAGGGTCTTCAGGCCTGTGCAGTTGCCAAAGGCGCGGCTTTCAATTCTCTCCGTACCGGCAGGAATGGTGAGGTTCTCTATGCTGTCGCAGGCAAAGAACGCCTGGCTGCCGATGATGCGGAGTTTGTTGGGAAGGATGAGCTTCTTCAACTTGTGGCGCGAATGCAGCGCGTTCTGTCTGATGCTGTCGCAGTCGGCCTCGCTCAGGTCCAGTTCCTCCATGTCCCATTGCAGGTCGCGCAACTGGCGGAAGTCATCGTTCCAGCCTCCACATCGGAAGGCACCTTCCTTTTTCACAATCTGTGCCTGTGCCAGTGTGCCGGCAAGGGCGAACATGGCAATAAGCAGTGTCAAGTACTTCTTCATTTCGGTCTTTATTGGTTATTGTTGATGCAAAGATATAAATAAAAGTGTACACTTGACCATAATTTGACAAAAAAGATGTATCTTTGCACACATCTTTAATATAAAGGAAAATAACAATAAAATAAATAGCAAAATGGCACAGACAAAGAAGATCAAGCGCGCTTTGGTTAGCGTATTCCACAAGGATGGTCTCGACGAGATTCTCCGCACTTTGCACGCTCAGGGCGTGGAACTCCTGAGTACAGGTGGCACACAGACTTTCATCGAGAGTCTTGGCATTCCTTGCGTGAAGGTTGAGGACGTAACTACATATCCCAGCATCCTGGGCGGTCGTGTGAAGACCCTGCATCCCAAGGTGTTCGGCGGTATCCTGGGCCGTCGCGACCTGGAGGGCGACCGTCAGCAGATGGAACAGTACGAGATTCCCGAGATAGACCTGGTTATCGTTGACCTCTATCCCTTTGAGCAGACCGTGGCAAGCGGTGCAAGCGAGGCAGACATCATCGAGAAGATCGACATAGGCGGCATCAGCCTGATCCGTGCCGGTGCAAAGAACTTCAACGACGTGATCATCGTTCCCAGCAAGGCTGAGTACCAGCCCCTGTTGGACCTGCTCCAGAAGAAGGGCGGCGAGAGCGACATAGAGGACCGCAAGTGGTTTGCTGCTCAGGCATTCGGTGTAAGTAGTCACTATGATACTGCTATTCACGAGTATTTCGTAAAGTAAATATCATCAGCAAACGAAGGATATAAATGGGATTCTTTAGTTTTACCAAGGA
>JAZRIA010000131.1:0-9262 GCA_045645045.1 Bacteroidaceae bacterium
CCTTGCGAAGCAAATTAACCAGCGACATGTCGCTATTAACCCAGCCGTGAAGCGGCCTTTATATTCTTCTTCAGCTGTTCCACGCTGCTTGCGCCCACCAGCACAGAGGTAACCCCCTTCTGCTCCAGGATCCAGCGCAAGGCATGTTCTGCCAGCGTCTGTCCCTTTGCCTGCGCAATGGCATTCTGCTCGTTCAGGTAGGCCAGCAGTTCGGGTGTCAGCATCTCCTCTTTCAGGAAGCGTCCCTGGCTCATGCGGCTATTCTGTGGAACGCTGCCCTGCAGATAGCGGTCCGTCAGCAACCCCTGTGCCAAGGGCGAGAAGGATATGAAGCCCAAGCCATTGTTGTAGCACTCCTCCAGGATGCCCTCCTCCAGCGGAGCCCTGTCCAGCATGTTCAGACGCCCCTGGTATATCAAAGGCGGCACATCGCGCTCGTTCAGATACTTTATTGCCACCTTCAGCGCATGCAAGGGCCACCTGGAGATACCCACGTACAGGGCCTTTCCCTGTCGCACTATGTCCACCAGCGCCTGCAGCGTCTCCTCCAGAGGCGTCTCCGGGTCGTAGCGGTGAGTATAGAACAGGTCCACGTAATCCAGTTTCATACGCTTCAGACTTTGGTCCAGGCTTGCCATCAGCGACTTCCTCGAGCCCCAGTTGCCATAGGGCCCCGGCCACATCACATATCCCGCCTTTGAAGCGATGAACAGCTCATCACGGTATGGGCGCAGGTCATCCTGCATCATCCGTCCCATCATCTCCTCGGCATGTCCAGGAGGAGGCCCGTAGTTGTTAGCCAGATCCATGTGCGTTATACCATGGTCAAAGGCATATCTCACGATCTCTCGGCAATGGTCGTAATCGTTCTCGGCACCGAAGTTGTGCCACCATCCCAGGCTTACACTGGGCAGCAGTATTCCACTCTTTCCACATCTGCGGAATTGCATTCCGTTGCTGTACCGCTCTTCGTTGGGGAGGTAGTTTTGCATAGTGTTGTTTTGCCAATGTTAGTTCTTTGTTTCGTTGCTTTCTAGTCCTCACGATGATGCACTCGAACCATTACTGTTCGTTCACCGAATGATTACCGATGGTAAAGTTTATCATTACCGATGGTAAAAGTGGGTCATCGTGGAGAACGGAACGAGTCTATACTATTGTTAGTTGTTACCATTCAGATTCCCAAAGGTTATTGTTGTCTCTGTTCGGACTGTTGCCCTCTCTGCCAAGAAAATCATAAGCAGAGGTATTTGTGATCTCCTCGTTAGCTTTTTGTATGGAATCTGCAACAAGATGTGTAACCTCAATGTGGATACATTCCATCGTAGGTATGATATATTGCTTCTTCATATTACTGATAATATATATAATAAGGTGTAGTATTTATTTTACTATTAGCTTTCCGTTTATGATGTTCACTCCCTTTTGGATGTGCATCAGTTTCTGTCCGGCAAGGTTGTAGATGATGTTCGTGATGTTGCTTCCTGCGGTATTCTCTATGCCTGTGGCATTGTCGTCCCAAAGGGCAGGAATGAGTTCGCGTGTATTGGCAGATCCGTTGAGTTTCAGATAAGCTTTGTTGGCTCCCAAGGTGTAGTTGGTCTTCAGCAGTCGGAAGGCAATAGAATTGTCATCTTTCTTGCGTGTCAGCATATATGCATTGTCTGCCTCTGTGAGTTGTGTCTCTTCGGTTACACCCACCATCTGGTTACCTTCGGTAGCGCTAACGCTTCCCTCTGCGGCAACGAATGTGTATGTGCCCTCATTGCCTTTCAATACTACGCCTTCTTTGGCGGCAATCTTGCCACCTTCCTTGACAGTCAGTTTTATGTTCTCCCCATTATCGGTAGCAGTGTATGCAGTCAATCCCTCTGGTACTGTAGCATTGTATGGCAGACAAAGGGTGGCATAGCCGGCATTGGTCAATGTGGAAACTACAGGAAGGTAATATACTGTCATTGCCGTGCATCCACACATATTATTCAAAGTGACTGAGATGCTATTGTTGCCGTCTTTTGGTGTAATAATGACTTTGTTGCCATCCTTGCTTGCAGTAGCATTTGTATATGTGCTGCTATAAAGTATACTGGCAAATGTGTTATTTTTAGATGTAGCAGTAGTAAAAACAATTTGGTGTATTGTAGTTTTGGGTGTAATCTCAATGACGTGGTTTGTATAGAATCTGGTTCCTGTGTCTTTATTTCCTAAATGGCTGTTTGCATCACTTCCTTTCCCTTTGCTTAGTGTCATGCTTGCAACGACAGCATCCCACTTAACAGTCTTCGTTGATTCAGATGAATAACTATTTGTACTCAGGTCTAAAGTGTACTCTTCACACCATACATTCTCAGTACCAACAATGCATAGTAGTAGACAGAGTATTCCACGCAGGACGGAGTTCTTAAGTTGATGATTTTTCATATTGTTGTTTTTTATTTATGTTTTTCTGCTTTATGGTTTACGCATCGTGGAACACCATGCCTCCGGCGTCTTCGGGGCGTTCTATGCCGGGGTACTCGTGGTGGAAGTCGGTGGTGAGGCGATGGATGTAGCGCTTGGCTTCCCACTGGGCCATGGGGAGGTCGTGCAGGAGATAGTTGCCACAGGTGGCGGCGGTGGTGCCGGGGACTTCATCGGTGTAGTCGACAACATACTGGAAGGCGCGGAGCATGAGGGTGCGCACTTCGTGGCATGACCACTGGCCCTTCATGATGAGGTAGTTGCCGGTGAGGCATCCCATGGGGCCCCAGTAGACGATGCGGTCCTTCCACTCGGGATCGTTGCGCAGGAAGGTGGCAACGATGTGCTCTATGGTGTGGATGGCGGCAATGTGCAGAGAGGGCTCCTGGTTGGGGGCGGTCATGCGGATGTCGTAGGTGGTGATGGTGTACTCGCCCATGGTGTCCTGACGGGAGATGTAGATACCGGGCATGAGGTTGCGGTGGTCAACTTGGAAAGAGGGTATGAGGTTCATATTTTTAGAGTTGGCCCCTCCCCCTTGCCCCTCCCTGTATGGAGGGGAGTATATACTACTCGGAGGTAGGGATTTTGTTAAAGGGTTAATAGGTTAAAGGTTAGAGGTGAGCGGTGAGCGGATGAGAGGTGAGAGGTTAGTTTTCCGTTTCTCGTTTTCCGTTTTCCGTTTGAATCAGGTTTGCTATGCATTGCCTGAGGGAGTCTGTCCAGTAGGGGATGTCTAGGCCGAAGGTTTCCTGTATCTTGGTCTTGTCCAGGACGGAGTAGGAGGGGCGCTTGACGGGCGAGGGGTACTGGCTGCTGAGGCAGGGACGTATGTTGCAATGGCGCTGCTCTGTGCAGAGGGTGTTGGCGGTGTGCTGTATCATCTGGGTGAAGTCGTACCAGGAGCAGACACCGAGGTTGGAGTAGTGGTAGATGCCGGTTTTGGGGTAGGAGGGGGAAGTGAGCGGTGAGCGGTGAGCGGTGAGCGGGGATTTATCCACCCCCTCCGCGCTTTGCGCTCGTCCCCCTGTCTCAGAGGGACAGTTGTGAGTGGTGAGCGAGGTGTTGTAGTCCTGGAGTATGGTGCAGATGGCACGGGCGAGGTCCAGGGCATAGGTGGGGGTACCGCACTGGTCGTAGACGACATTGAGGGTGGGGCGCTCGGCGGTGAGCTGGAGCATGGTGCGGCAGAAGTTCTTGCCGAACTCGGAATAGAGCCATGCCGTGCGTATGATGACGTGCTGGCATCCGGTGGCAAGGATGCGCTCCTCGCCCTGCTTCTTGGTGCGGCCGTAGACGCCGGTGGGTGTGCCCTGCTGGTCTTCGCGGCAGGGGGTGTTGTAGGGCTCGGTACCGAAGACATAGTCGGTGGAGATGTGTACGAGCAGTCCCCCCACGGCCTTCATGGCAAGGGCGAGGTTCTCGGGAGCATCGGCATTGAGGCGCTGTGCCAGGGCGGCAAGGGCAGGGTCGGTTTCGCAGGCATCCACATTGGTCCATGCGGCGCAGTTCACGATGGCATCAATGCCCTGTGCCTGCACCATGTCCATGACAGCCTGTCGGTCGGTAATGTCCAGGAAGGTGGTTTCCTGTCCCTCCACCTGGTTGACGTCGGTGAAAATATACTGGAATGCACTATCCTTGGCAAGCAGGCGCATTTCGGAACCGAGTTGTCCGTTGGCACCGGTAACAAGTATCTTCATATGTAGTATTTATTATGGAACCTACCTATAGTTCTGGTTCACTGCTCGTCATTTGAGCGTTTTTTTATCGTTGCAAAGTTACATTATTTTAATGTAATTGCAAAAATGTGTTGCCGTTCTTTTGCCCAAGTGCCTTAATCTTCGTACCTTTGTACGTCTTAAGTTATGAAAAAGTTATTTGTATATTTATTTCTGGTGTGTGCATGTGCTATGTTCGCTCATGCTGAGGAGCCTGTTTCTCCAGAGGCGAGGAAGCAGGTAAAATACGTTGGTCCCGAGGTGCAGAAGTTCTCTGTGGAGGGGCGTTTCGGTTGGCAGATGTTCCGCACGGGCGGAGTGATGGACGAAGACCGTACGGGTTTCCGTGGCGAGTTCTTCAACCTGCGTCTGGATGCGAGGCTCTATAAGGGTCTGAGTTTCTCGTGGCGCCAGCGCCTGAACATCACCAGCGAGCGCAACTTCTGGAACTCTACCGACTGGATGGTGCTGAACTATGCCCCCAACAAGGACTGGCTCATCTCTGCCGGCAAGCAGGTGGTGGCAATAGGCGGATACGAGTATGACCGTCCGCCCATAGACATATACAACAACAACAGCGAGTACTGGAACCACATAGGGTGCTATCAGTTTGGCGCCAGTGTGGCATACAGCTTCAGCAAGGACGACAGGCTGACCTTCCAATTCTCCAGCAGTCCCTTCCGCACACTGATAGGCAACAACAATACATACGGCTTCTCGCTGATGTGGAACGGAAGCCATGGCCTGTGGGAGACCATGTGGTCGGTGAACGCCTTCCAGTGCACGGGAAACCGTTGGATGAACTACATAGCCCTGGGCAACAAGTTCAACTTCATACCCCAGCGCATGTGGCTGGAACTGGACTATGTGAACCGTGCCAGCAGCCATCAGACCTTCCTGTTTGAGGACTGCAGCGTGATAGCCGAAATGAGCGGCAAGCCCCACAGCACCGTGCGCCTGTTTGCCAAGTATACCTACGACGTGAACAACACCGGCACGGATGCCGACCTGTACGTGATGTCGGGCACAGAGATGCACGGAGTGAGCGGAGGCATAGAGTACGAACCCTTCAAGAAGCACCCCGAGGTGCTGCGCCTGTTCGGTTCGTGCGGCTACACGTGGGGTGTGAACACCAACCCCAACGGTGCCATGAAGGACGGACAGATACGCCTGAATGTGGGCGCCAAGATTCACCTGGACCTCCTCAAGGGCCTGAAGTGGGCGATAAATAAGTGGTGAGTGGTGAGCGGTGAGCGGTGAGCGGTGAGTCGTGAGCGGTGAGTCGTGAGCGATGAGCGGTTCTGTGCTATAAAAGAGAAAAAACTGAAAAGAAAAGATATGCTTAAAAAGATTCCTAATGGCATTCCATGCCTGATTATCATTGTGGCACTGTTTGGCTATATGGCCAGTGTGATGGGTTTGGCAAACATGCTGAACACCATCATGCACACGGCGCACGATCTGTTGCTGAACACCGTGTTCTACCTGATGGGCATGTGTGTAATCACTGGTGCTCTGGGTAAGATTTTTGTGGAGTTCGGTGTGGTGGACCTGCTTCAGCGCCTTCTGCGCCCCGTCATGCGCCCCGTGTTCAACATGCCCGGTGTGGCATCATTGGCGGCAGTGCTCACCTTCTTGAGCGACAATCCCGCCATCATTGCCTTGAGTCAGGACAAGGGTTTTGCACGCTATTTCAAGAAGTACCAGCACGTATCGCTGGTGAACTTCGGCACAGCCTTTGGCATGGGTCTGCTGGTGCTCATCTTCATGGTGGGACAGGGTTATTTCCTGGCTCCCTTCGTGGGCCTGTTCGGTGCCATTTGCGGTTGCGTGGTGGCAACACGACTGATGCAGTACTTCACCCTGAAGATGTACCCCAACTACAAGCACGAGGATGCTACCGCCATAACCGACTATAAGGGAGGAGAGGTGCTGCCCGACGTAAGCTTCTCCGAGGATGGCAATGAGAAGAAGAGCGACGACAGCCTTTTCGTACGTATACTGAATGCCATGCTCGATGGTGGCAAGGACGGTGTGACCATAGGTCTGGCCATCATTCCCGGTGTGCTCATTATCAGTACCCTGGTGATGATGCTCACCTTTGGCGGAACCGCCGAGGGCGTGGACGAAATGGGCAATGAGATTGTCGTTTACACCGGTGGCGCTTTCCAGGGCACACAGCTTCTGCCATGGGTGGCTGGCAAGATAAGTTTTGTGTTTGAATGGCTCTTTGGCTTCACTGCCCCCGAACTGGTGGCATTCCCCATTACCGCACTGGGTGCCGTGGGTGCAGCACTGGGTCTTATCCCCGAGTTTGCCGCCAAGGGTATCATAGACGGCAATGCCATAGCAGTGTGCACCGCCATGGGCATGTGCTGGAGCGGCTACCTGAGCACCGATGCCGCCACGCTGGACTCTCTGGGCTACCGTCCCCTGGTTCCCAAGGCATTCCTGAGTTCTTTCCTCGGTGGTATCAGCGCCGGCATTATCGCCCACTGGGTATATGTTGCCATAATATACATCAACAGCCTGTTTGCGGCAGCTCCCGTATGGAGCGTGCAGACACAGGGCACGCTGTGCAACACGCCCCAGCACCAGCAGGTGGAACTGACCATGATGGATGACAGCACCTTCATTGCCAAGGACTGGTTCGGCGAGAAGGGCACAAACCTGGAGTTCCGATTGAGTCAGCAGGATTCCTCTATTGTCGTTACCAATGCCTATGCACAGAAGAACAACCGTTTCTTCTTCGTCCGCATCAACGAGAAGGCTCTGCCAGGCGAGGTGTCATACGCACTTCTGCATCTGGAGAACCAGTACTCCAAGTTTGGCGGCGGTGCCGGCGGCGGATTCATGTATGTCTTCGCCTTCCTGTACGATGGCGCACACCGTCCCATCGACCGCGGCTACTATGAACTGGTATGGGGCGACGGAGTTCCCCACACTGTAGAGGCCGAGGCTTATATCCAAAGGGAGATAGCCGCCGAGCAGGACAGCCTCCGCATGGATTCCACCTACAAGACCATGGGCGAGAGGGTGCTGGAAACTCCTGATTCCGTAAAGACAGACACAATCGGCAAGTAGGACGTTTCCGTAGGCCGACAGTTATAGCGCGAATGCCGTTCCACAATGTCAGTGGGGCGGCATTCTGCCATTGGGCAGATGTTACTTTTGTAGCCATAACATTTTTTAAGTGCATGGCATGCCAATATTATCTGCCTAATTTGTATATTTGCAACGGATATAACCATAAAAACAACAAAACCTAAACAAAAATGAAGAAGAATCTACTTGTTTTATTGGCGTGCTTTTTTACGCTTTTTGCATGGGCAGAGGGTGATATCATTCATGAGTACACCCTTAATAAAGCCAATGGTAATTTGTACCGTGGTGAAACTGCCAACCAGTCATGGAACAGCATTTGGAAGAGTAATGCCAATCCTCAGCTTACCTTTGGTTGCCCAGTTAATAATATGAATTGGGAAGGCGACAATATCCAGATGATGACAGGCTCGGCTACATCATCAGTATACACCATTACCCCTCCATCGGGTTTCGTGATTACTGATTATAGCTTTACCTTTACCAATAATACACACGACACAGGCCTCTCTCTGACTATGGCTGATGGTACTGCATACACTACCAAGACTGAGTCGCAGACAATCAGTGCCTCTGATGCGGAGTTGCAGAATGTATCATTTACATTGGCAGGGCCTAATGGCAAGGGTGTGGTGCTTACAGACTTCACCGTTAAGGTCAAGGGTAGTGCCGATGCAAAATTGGCATCAACCACCGTTGTACAGGGCAAGGTAACTACTGGTATTGGCAATAAGGACCAGGGTATGGTACGCTCAAAGATTGTAATCGGTGGTAGTGGCGGTAGCGTCAACTTCCAGGGTGTAAAAATTCGTGTAGCAGGTACTATTGGCGGTAACGATATTACTGCAATCAAGGCTTACTTTGCTAAGAACCAACAGGAACTCTTTGTAGATGCAGATAATGCAATGCCTTGGCGAGAGGAAAATGGCGAGCTTTTCGGCACACCAGTTGAGTACAATATGGATACCAAGGAATATACTATCAGTGGTAGCAAGGATTTGGCACCAGGTGAGTACTACCTGTGGATAGCATACGATATTTCAGAGAATGCTAAGGAAGGTAACAAGGTGGATGCACGTATCCTCAGCTATATCATCGATGGCGAGGAGGTTCCAGAATCTAATGGCAATCCAAGTATGAATGTAACCATCTTCCTGTCCGAGAGCGCCGTGCTCATGCCTATGGACAAGGGTTCGCTCTACTACCGCATCCCCTCCATCACCGTGACAAAGGATGGCAAGCGTCTGGTAACACTTACCGACGACCGCAAGAACCACAATACCGACCTTCCCTCGCACTGCTACCTGGTGGCTCAGTATTCCGAGGATAACGGCAAGACCTGGAGCGATCCTCAGACCGTGGCAGGTACCGCCACCACTGGTGGCGACTATGGCCATGGCGATGCTTCTATCGTTACCAACCGCGACAATGGCGAGATCGTGGGCATCATGACCAGTGCTGGTACCTACGGACACGGCTTCTTTGCTGGTACAGCTGCCCAGCCTCCACGTTGGAAGACCATCACCAGCCGCGATGGCGGTCTCACATGGGACGCTCCCGTGGACCATACCGATGATCTCTTTGGCGCAAAATGTACCAATCGCAAGACCAAGACCTGGAAGAGCGGTTTCTCTGGTTCGGGTGCAGCCCTCCAGAAGCGTGATGGTACTCTGGTTTCTAGTTTCGTAAACCGTCAGGCAGACGACAGCCAGCACTTCTACTTCTTCATGAGTAAGGATGGTGGCAAAAGTTGGTATGTAAGCGGCAATAGCGGTACTGATGGTGCCGATGAGCCCAAGACCCTTGAGCGCAACAATGGCGACCTGGCCATCAGCGTACGCTCAAGCGGATTCAACTATCATAACTACACCTCCGACGATGGTATGACATGGCATCTCAATCCCCGCACACGCTTTACTACAGGTATCTCTGGCAACGCCTGCGATGGCGAGTATATGGTATGGTGCTCTACCCTTGAG
>JAZRIA010000132.1:0-2463 GCA_045645045.1 Bacteroidaceae bacterium
CCGCTTGGCCTCCGACTTACATCCCCGGCAAGCCCTGGCGCGAGTACATGCTCCGTGCCGAGACTCCCGAGGCCGAGGAGACGGCACAGCTGCTCACCGAACTCATCTACAAGAGCCAGGTTCTTCTGAAGTATCATCCCCTCAATGCCCAGCGTGCCGAGCAGGGCATGGATCCCGTCAGCAGCATCTGGCCGTGGGGTGGGGGATACCGCCCTCAGATGGCTCCTCTCACCCATACTTTTGCTTCGCAGATACAGCGTGGCTCGGTAATCACGGCCGTAGACCTCATCCGTGGCATAGGGCACTATGCAGGACTTCGCACCATAGGTGTGCTTGGTGCCACAGGCTTGTGGGATACCAACTATGCCGGCAAGGCGCATGCTGCACTCGAGGCTCTGCGCACCGACGACTTCGTCTACCTTCATGTCGAGGCAGCCGACGAGGCAGGTCACGATGGCGACCTGGCACTGAAAATCCAGTGCATAGAGAATATCGACAAGTACATCCTTGCCCCCATCATGCAGGCGGCAGAGATGTCCGCCGAACCTCTCTCCATAGCCTTCCTGCCCGACCATCCCACGCCCATCGACCTGCGCACGCACACCGCCGAGCCCGTCCCCTTTGCCATCTGGTACCCGGGTATCACCCCCGATGCCGTGGAGACTTTCGACGAGGATGCCGCACGCCAGGGCAGTTACGGTCTTCTCGAAGGCGACCAGTTCATCCACGCCTTCATGCTGGATAAAGAAACAGAAATACAAACATACCAATCAGAAATATACTAACAAACGGAAAACGGAAATCGGAAATCGGAAATCTCCGACTATTCCGACTACTCTGACCATTCCTACCACTCCGAAACCTTTCCGTTTTCCGTTTTCACCTTTCCGTTTTAAAACATGCAATACTACTCAACCAACAATCCCACCACCCGCGAGAGCCTTGAAACCGCCGTTGTCAAGGGTCTTGCCGCCGACCGTGGCCTTTATATGCCCACCAGTATCCGTCCCCTGCCACAGGAGTTCTTCGACAACATCCAGGACATGTCGCTTCAGGAAATCTCCTTCCGTGTGGCAGAGCGCTTCTTCGGCGAGGACATCCCTGCCGAGGACCTGCGCCAGATTGTCTACGACACCATGTCGTTCCCCATCCCTGCCGTAAAGGTAACGGACAATATCTACTCCCTGGAACTCTTCCATGGCCCCACACTGGCCTTCAAGGACGTGGGCGCACGCTTCATGGCCCGCCTGCTGGGCTATTTCAACAAGAAGCAGGGAGGTGACCGACTGGTTAACGTATTGGTTGCCACCTCCGGCGACACCGGTTCTGCCGTGGCCAACGGTTTCCTTGGCGTCCCCGGCATCCACGTCTACGTGCTCTACCCCCAGGGCAAGGTTTCTCCCATCCAGGAGTGCCAGTTCACCACCCTGGGACAGAACATCACCGCCATCGAGGTGGACGGCGTCTTCGACGATTGCCAGGCAATGGTAAAGAGCGCCTTCATGGACGAGGAACTCAACCTCCACATGAAACTCACCTCTGCCAACTCCATCAACGTGGCACGCTTCCTCCCCCAGAGTTTCTACTATTTCTGGGCCTACGCCCAACTGAAGAAGCAGGGCATTGCCGTCAATGGCGCTCCCTCTGCCACGGCTCCCAAACTGGTGGCTTGCGTGCCCTCGGGCAACTTTGGCAACATCTGCAGCGCCCTCTTCGGCCGCCGCATGGGCTTGCCCATCGACCGCTTCATCGCCGCAAACAATGCCAACGACATCTTCTACAACTACCTGCAGACAGGCCGCTACAATCCCCGTCCCTCCACCGCCACCATCGCCAATGCCATGGACGTGGGCGACCCCAGCAACTTTGCCCGCATCCTGGACCTCTACGGCCATAGCCACGAGGCCATCACCGAGCACATCTCCGGCGCCACATACACCGACGAGCAGATTGCCGCCACCATGCGCCAGTGCCTCAGCGAGACGGGCTATCAGCTCGACCCCCACGGCGCCTGCGGATACCAGGCATTGCAGGACGGCCTTCGCCCCGGCGAGGTAGGCTTCTTCCTGGAAACCGCACACCCCGCCAAGTTCAAGCAGGTAGTGGACGACATCTGCCACACCGACGTGGAGATCCCCGCCCGCCTCGCCGCCTTCATGCAAGGCCAGAAGCAATCCATCCCCATGCCCAACGACTTCCAAGCCTTCAAGCAGTTCCTGCTGGAACGGTGAGAGTTGAACGGTGAGCGGTGAGCGTTTAACGTTTAACGAAATCCGATTACTCCGACTACTCCGAGTCCTCCGACTATTCCATCCCCTCTCAACCAATAAAAGCAAGAGGTGCAGCACCATCCCCCGGTCCTGCACCTCTTCTTATTTACTTCGTTTTAGAAATTCCTCTCTCCACTCTCGGTAGTATCTACTCCCCTCTCTTGTAGAGGGGCTGGGGGAGAGTCCTCGCAGT
>JAZRIA010000133.1:0-7395 GCA_045645045.1 Bacteroidaceae bacterium
TATACTTGGTTCCTACCTTGCCGTTGGCAAGTGCCCGGCCAATGCCGAAGTCGCCGTTATTCAGGCTGGCACCGGCTTTATCGTACAGACAAGCGTTGCAACCACACTGACATTCCGTGCCCTGGATAACGAGAGCAAGCAGAACATCGTTTCCAACGAGGAGTTCAAGAAGGCTCTGGCTGCAAATGCATCCGAAAGGATGTCCGACAAGGGTTGGAACCTGGTGGGCAACCCCTGGCAGTGCTACTTCAACATACACACGCTGAACTTCACCGCCCCCATCACCGTGTACGATGTGTACAACAAGACATACGTTGCATACTCTATCATTGACGACGACTATGCCATCCGTCCCAACGAAGCTTTCTTCGTGCAGTGTCCCGAAGGAACCGAACTTATCTCCTTCCCCCAAAGCGGTCGTCAGCTGACAAGCGTGATTACCAACCAGTCTGCGGCACGCCCCATGTACTCACAGACTTCAAACCGTCAGCTTATTGACATCACCATCAGTGCCGACAAGTATACCGACAAGACACGTGTGGTACTGAACGGGGCTTCCGCTCTTGGATACGAGACCAATTATGATGCATGCAAGTTCATGACCATGGAGGCTGGCGTTCCACAGATCTATACCATAGACAACGAGGAAACGGAGTATGCCATCAACGAACGTCCTCTGGACAAGGGCATCGTGAAACTGGGTGTAGTGGTATCAACCAGCGGTACACACAGAATCAGCATGCCTCGCAATGAGGCCGGTTCTGTCATACTGATTGACCACAAGGCCGGAGTGAAGCACAACCTGTCAAAGGGTGACTATGAATTTACCGCTGAAGCAGGTACATACAACTCACGCTTCACCCTGAACATTACCAGTTCTTCTGAAACCGGCATCGAAGATGCTGAAATGGCAGACGGAGCATTGGAATGTGACGGCAACAACATTCTGGTGAACGGAATAAAGGGCAATGTTTCCGTATATACTGTGGACGGCCGCAAGGTGGCAGAAACCTGCAGCAACGGAAACGTATCGTTCAACAATATGCCTCAGGGCATATACATCGTACGCACAGTACAGGGAACAGGAAAAGTAACCGTAAAGTAAAAATCACGCAACTATGAAAAGAACAAGATATTTGTCCTTTCTGGCGATGTTGCTCTGCTGTCTTGTCGCTTGGGGACAAGATGACTTTAACCCTACCAGTCCCACGGAACCCGGTGTGCCTCCAAGAAAACTGACTCTGAAGGCAAACCCGTCGGACGGCGGTACGGTATCTGGTGGCGGACGATACGTCCCTGCCACAACCGTGAGGATTAGTGTATCAAATGCTACAGGATATGTATTTGAAAACTGGACAGATGAAAAGGGTAATATAATATCTAAAAGCAAGTCGTACAATTACACAAAAGGAGACAGTGACGAAGTGCTAATTGCCAACTTCACCTTCAATCCAGATGGTCCCAATGAGCCTGACGACCCGAAACTGATCCAATACTTCCGCCTGACACTGGCCGCCGAAATCGGCGGCTCAGTGAGCGGTGGAGGTAAGTATCAGGCAGGAAAGTCCATACGACTGAGGGCATCTGCTGATGAAGGATTCAGGTTTGTAAACTGGACAAACACGAAAGATGAGGTCGTGTCTACAGAGCGTGACTTCTACTATGCGACAACGGCAGAAAATGAAACTCTGACTGCCCATTTTGCTTTTGACCCCAATAATCCGGTTGAACCGTCTGACCCGATTCTCAGACACAACATTACCGTGAGTACGGAAGACGGCGGTACTGTCAGTGTGGGAAGCGGACGCTTGCTGGAAGGAAACAGTACAACACTCAAGGCCGTGGCAAACGACGGATATGTCTTCGTGGGATGGTATCTGAACGACGAACTGTATACCACACTGAATTCTTTCTCGTACACAATGGGTAAGGAAAGTGTGGACTTTGTGGCAGTATTCCAATTCTCTCCTGCTTCTCCTAACGAACCGTCAATGCCAACAGACAAGAAATATTCTTTCTACCTGATGACGGTAAATGGCAAGCCGGGAGATGTGCTGAATGTTCCGTTGATATTGTCAAATCTCGAAGACCTGTACGACATGACGTTCCAGATAACTTTCCCATTAGGACTTGAACCTGACTTGGAGGAGATCTACCTGTCGGAAAAGGCTGTAGGGTACGACGTATCAATGACTGCGGTAGACGATACGACATACATGTTCTCCATGATTGGCGGTAAGGTTGCGGCCACAAGTACAGAATTGCTGAGATTCCGTGTAGCGGTTGCCGATGACTATACTACAGGAACTTCGGGACGTGTGAAGATAAACCAGGTTTCCGTAACGGAAGCTGATGGCAACCACCTGACTGCTTCTACACGAAACGGCCGTATAGCAATATATAAAAACGGTGATACCAATGGTGACAATGATGTGGATGTTTCTGATGTGATGAACCTTGTCAATCATGTATTAAAGAAAAAGACAGAGGTTTTCATTGAAGAGGTATCTGATGTAACCAATGACACAGAGATAGACGTAGCAGATGCTATGGGAATAGTTGATATTGTACTTAAAAAAGAATAAAACGTGAAAAAAATATTATTTATATTAGTTTTCCTTATTGTAGGAATAGCAACAGGAGGTGCTGAGAATGTCATACAGGTTGTACCTTTTGAGACAACAGCAGGAGTTACAACTGATGACGTACAGAGTTTCAGCATAGAGATGAGAAATACCGAAAAGATGTTGGCATTCCAGTTTGACATTCTTCTGCCCGAAGGTATTTCTCTGGACAATACTGATGGGCTGGATCCTTTTGAGTTCAACGAGGATCGTGTGTCATACACCGTAGACAGGAGAGGAAACAAGACCTTTGACTATCTTGCAGAATACAGCGAACCCTTTGATGGCGGATGGATAACTGTTATGGTATTTACACTTGAGGCGGAAGGAGAACTGGACGGACTTGATGGTGAGATAATGAGGGCATATTATCTTACCGACGAGAGCATGAAACCAGGAGTTTATCCTGTACGTATCCGTAATACTGTGATTACCAATGCTGACAATACCAAAAAATTCAAGCCGGTGGAATCCACATCCTATATTACAATAGGAGAGTCGCCATTGAAATCAGAACAGATAGTGGAGTTGAAAGAACTGACTGGCTATATCCCATCATTTACCATAGAAGCAATGAATGAGGAGATGGCGGCAAACAAGAACATCACTTTGCTTGACATCAGTGAGGCAAACTCCGTTGGTGCTGTTCCTGTGGTAGGCGGAAATGGTCTGGCACTACTTTCAGAATCTGCTGCAGAAAGCAATACCATGAATGGTGCTGTTAATGTAGTGGCGATTAAGAATGAAGGTAATACCTGCGATCAACTGAATCTCGTAGATGGAGACAGAAGTTTCGGTTCTCCCTGCTCGTTCACTGCATCTAACGTTGCCTTTGACAGAGTTTTTAAGGCTGGACAATGGTCTACAGTCTGTCTTCCTTTTAGTGTATCAACCGAGCAGCTTGCAGAAATAAATAAAGCTGGTGTTGAAGTGGAACAACTTGCTTCGTATGATGTGAATTCAAATACATTAAAATTTGAGACTGTTACAGAAATGTCGGCAAATACACCTTATATAATAAGATGTAATTCGGATAGCTCTCCATTTGCAGACCTTGCAAATGTGCAGGTTTCTGAAAGTGATGTAATGAATGATTTAAAGAGCAATGACGTGACAATGATTGGAGCTTTTTCTACCACACGTCTTGATTCGGATGTCTCTGTATCATATTACGGATACAATTCTGCTGACGGAACTTTTGTGAAGGTTGGCAGAAATGGAACAGTATATCCTTTCCGTGCTTTCATCTCTATACCTACATCTTCTGCAAATGCAAGACATATTCGTGTTTCTCATACAGATGACATGCAGACTGGTATAACAGATGTTGAAAAGAATGTCTCTGAATCAAGAACGAAAGTATATTCCATTGACGGAAAATTGATAAGGAAGGATTTGAATTGTAAAAACGCAGATGACAATCTTCCTGAAGGAGTATATGTAATAGGAGAAAGGAAAGTTATTATCAAATAAACAACAGTATGGATATGAAGAAAGTATATGAACATCCCATATGTATAGAAGTCAATTGTGGCATAACTCTTCCAATTTCATCTTCTGTATCTTTAGAATCAGAAGAAGTGGACGATGTAATATTAAGCGCAAGGACAGAGGAAGTAAAGATTGGCAGCATTTGGGAGAGGGAATGGTAATAGTAGAAACTTTGTATTAGAAGTATAATTGTATATGCGGAAATGTAACAAAGCGTTTCCGCATATTTTATTCTAATTCTATATTTCCATCGCTGTAATATATGTGTCCCCTCTTTTTTCTAAGCGGCAATAAAATACCCCGTAGCGTGTATTATAACGCTACGGGGCAATGTTTATATTAAGTATAAAAGGGATTACTGTTCTTCCATGAACATGGGGTCCCAAGCAGGAAGTATGGTGGGCTTCTGTTCCATGAGTTTCATGAGTTTCTTGGGCATGTACTTCTTGTTGACAACCACGCGGAACATGTACTCGTTGAACCACTCGTTGGTCATGATGAGATAGCCGTTGTGACCGCTGGCAGCACCCCAGGAGTTCTCCACCTTCCACTTGATGGGGTTGCCTTTGTCGTCCAGGTCAACAGCCATGAGGGTCATGGCATGTGAAGAACCAGAATCACGGGTCTGGATGCGCTGCTTCTTGTTCATGCCAAAGGTGGTGCCAAGCAGAGAGTTGTAGTCCCAAGCCTGGATGTCCAGAATACCCTTCTTGCTGTCCAGGAACTTGCCCACGTCGCAAGAGAAGTACATCTGTGTGCTGTCCTGAAGTGAAGCAATGGCAATGGGAGCCAGGTCCTTGATATCGAGGTTCAGATAGAGCCAGTTGTGACCGTCGTGCATATGGCGGTCCATGTCAATCTCATATACCTTATTATATGGACGCGAAGGGTCGTTCATGAGCATGACGTAGTCCTTCTGCAGGTCACCTGCCTCAGCACAATACTCCTTGTAGAACTCCAGGGGGGTATACTTCTTCAGTTCGGACAGCAGTTTGCCATCCTTGCCACGAGGTGCCCAAAGGAATTCCTGAACGGGTTCGCCATAGGCCAGTACGAGCATCTGGTAGATAGTCTTCATCTGCTCCACCTTGTAGGCCTGCAGTTCTGCCTCGCCCATGCCAGCCTCTGCCTGCTCGCGCAGGTTGATGGCAATCTCGCGGAGCTTGCGCTTCAGGTGACCGTCAATCTCGTTGGTGTTGTTGCTGGCCCAGGTTTCTTCCTGTACCTCAGCGGGTACCAGGCCATACTTGCTTACGAGGTCAGCCACACCGGTGTATGTACCACCATCGGACAGAGGATTCTGCATGAGCCACTGTACCTTCTGGTGGTCAATGCTCTCGTTACGGGTGTCTATGATGCCCTGAAGGAATAGGTTGGCCTTTTCCAACTGGTCGTAAAAGAACAGGTGAATCTGGCTAAACTGGAAGCCGGTGATGCCCATCTTCTTCATGGCCTTGTTGCGCAGTACGTTCATGCCTGTGAACATCCAGCAGCGTCCGCTGCTCTGCTGGTCGGTGATGCCAGTATTGCGGATGTCGATGGAGAAGTGGGTGTTCTCGCCGGTGGTGTTCACTGCCGGACGCATGGCCAGCTTGCGGAAACTGCCGTTGCTCACCATGCTCTGGCGTGCGCGGTCAGCTGCATTGCCCTCGTAGCTCTGCTTCAGGGTGGAAAGTACCTCGGGGGTGATGGTCTCCTGAGCCGATGCTGCCAGTGCAATTGCACCGGCAGCAAGGAATGATAGTATTTTCTTCATTTATGGGGTTTTAGGGAAATCTTATTTGTTGTAGATCTTCTAGATTTTCTAGTTAGACTAGATATTCTAGGAATACTAGACATACTAGATATACTAGATAAACTAGACTTTCTATATTTTCGTTCAACGTTAAACCTTCAACTTTATTCGCTGAAGCTCATCAAGCTAAAGCAGTCAACATTCAACATTTTATTACTTCACCTTCTCAATCTCAAAGATGAACTGGCCAGAACCGTCGGCCTTGATGCGGTTGCCGTCGCGATGCCAGTAGCCCTTGCCTCCGCTACCAGCATTCTGGATGCTCCACTTGCCCTCCTGCTTAACGAGGAGATAGGTGTGCCATGCTGCATCGAAGGGGTTGCGGTCCTTGTTGAACCAGAAAGCGCCAGTCTCGTTGATATAACGGCCGTCCTGCTTGTTGAAGATCTTATAGCGACCAGTCTTGGCATTCTGCTCGATAACCCACTGCTGACGCTGGGGGTTGATGACGTCGCGCTCGGCCTGGAACACGGGGAAGTCGCCCACACGGTCGGCACCTGCCTGTGCATTGGTCAGATACTCGCCGTTGACCTTGATGAAGTATTCGCCATCCTCAATAGCCTGTACGGGGAAGTATTCCAGGCCATAGGTGTAATGCTTCTTGTATGCCTTTACGGTTTCAGCAAGTTTCTCGTTGAGCCATGGGGTAACCACGTCACCGCTTACAACGGGCTTTGCCTTTACGATAGAACCCTCGTAGTTGCGGCTGATGATGGCCTTCTGCTTCTGCTCCAACTGCAACTGTGCACGATAGTGGCCAATGAATGCTACGGTGTCCTTCTGCGCCAAAGCAGCAACCATATTGATATACTGCTGACCACGCAAACCAAGGTAGCGCATGCTCTCAACCCAAGGCTTAATCTCGTCGAGCATTTCGGGATGGTTCACCTCGTCGGCAAGCAGGTTGTCGGCTGCCCATACAAGCTGCTGGAAGTACATGGCAGTACCCATAAGGTTCTCTGAAGCCTTGGCAAAGCGGGGGCTTTCGCCTTCGCGGCGCAGACCGTGACCGGTGGGACCCAGGTCAATATTGTTTTCGCAGAAGATGCGGAATGCCATCTTGGATGTAGGCATCAGGGCGTCAAGAGCACGCTCCCAAGACTTCACGTCGTCGTAGGCAGGCATGTTCCAGGTATAGTCGGCAATGCTATAGAGACTAACCTTTGAAGCCTCGGCATACTCCATGGGGTTGGAGCAGAAACCGCTTACCATGTCGTTGATGTTGAGACCGTTGCCATAGGTCTTGCCCATGAGCATGCGGCTCTGGC
The DNA here is from genome assembly GCA_045645045.1 of Bacteroidaceae bacterium. Taxonomy (GTDB): domain Bacteria; phylum Bacteroidota; class Bacteroidia; order Bacteroidales; family Bacteroidaceae; genus Physcousia. The sequence continues at coordinate 7,179 of JAZRIA010000133.1, forward strand.
AATAGTCGTTTACGGGATAGTTGAGCCAGATGTAGGCCTTGCGCTTGATCTGGTCGTTGATCCACTGCATGTCGTTCTCCTCGATCATATCTACAACAGAGTTACCTGTCCACATGATGCGTACTTCAGGATACATCTTGGTTCCAAGGGTGTTAAGATAGTCACCGCTGGTCCATCCTTTGTTGTACTGTGAGGGACACATGATGAGGGGCTCTAC
>JAZRIA010000134.1:0-11014 GCA_045645045.1 Bacteroidaceae bacterium
TCGGTGTCGCGACCGTCCATAAAGCAATGTACATAGGTGTGGCCGATGCCATACTCCTTGCCAATCTCCACCAGTTTGAACAGGTGGTCGAGGCTTGAGTGAACGCCGCCGTTAGAGGTGAGGCCCATGAGGTGAACGTTCTTGCCGTTCTTAACTGCATATTCGTATGCGCTGACGATTTCCTTGTTCTTCAGGATAGAACCGTCGGCACATGCACGGTTGATCTTCACCAGGTCCTGATATACGATACGACCTGCACCGATGTTGAGGTGACCCACCTCGGAGTTGCCCATCTGACCGTCGGGCAAACCAACGTTCTCACCGCTTGCCAGCAACTGGCTGCAGGGATAGTCCTTCCAAAGGCTGTCCATATAAGGTGTGGGGGTGTTGAAAATAACGTCACCCTTACCCTGGTTACCTACTCCCCAACCATCGAGGATCATCAAAAGTGCTTTCTTTGCCATAATCTTCTCTTTTTTATCTTATTTTGTTGTTATCCATAATTAAGCGCATGCGCCCGTCATGTGCGCACACATCGCTTTGCGTAGCAAAGTTAATGAATTTATTTTAATAATTCATCGGTTTGACACAATATTTGAAAGAATAAGCCCTTGATACCCGAAATGTTAGTCTTCTGCAGCGTTGTGCCTGGCTGTAATTGACATATCATCTGCTGGCGCTCTAACTCGTTTGAATGTCACTACTCTGATGGCTGGTATGTATGATGCTTGCTTTAAACAGGCCTTCACGATGGTGCAATTGTGTCGCCACGACGACGAGGGCGAATCATTACCGTTCGTTCGGCGAACGATTACTGATGGTTCGGCGAACGATTAGCGACGATGAATTGAGACCTGTTTTTCCATACCAAAATGTCATTACGACGCTTATGGTAAATTTATGTGCAGCTACTAATCATTTGACCTTCTTATCCATTCTGGTCAGCACAAAATTGGTAGCGGAAACCCAGTCGCAATCAGGTTCTTCGCCCGTGATGGCAGGGGCGGTGGTTATGCCGTAGGTGATTACTCCTTCCGACTTCACCCTTATGCCCTCTATGCTTACTACTGTCCACCCGAAACCGTTGCCATCGTTGGCCATGGCCAGGAGATTGCGTGTACTGTCGTTGGCAAAGTGCGGATAGATGTTCTTTATGTCTGGCAAGGTGCCATTGCCGCACGCCCATTTCCACAGGTTGCCTCCTTTGTTGCCGTATGCTGGGATGTGCTGTATATTCTCTGTATCACCCACTTTGGCAAAAAGGTATGCTCCGTCATCCTCAGCCCTTACCAGTGCCGACAGGGTGTATGTGCCTGGGGCAACGGTGTCAGTCTTCTCGGCTGTGAATATCAGTTCTTCATAGTCGCACGCATCCAGATATCGCTTTTCCGCATCGCCGGTGGGGTAGTCGCCTGTCCATGTGCAACGGTTGCATGTGTTGGTGATGATGGTGAAACCGGTTTCGTCCAGATACGGTATGTCCAGATGCGGCTGGGGCTTGAAGGTGGGAATGGGGGTGCGCATCCTTCTGTTTCTCCACTCGTCATTGTTGATCTGTTTGGCCACCTCAAAGCATTTGGTTATCGAACGCGAGATGGAGAACACACCCCAAATCAGACAACCCAGCATCAGCAGGGCAATGAGGGTCTTCAGCCAACATGCCATTGGTTTGCCGGAACCGAAAATCCACCTCAGCAACAGGACAAACAATACGGCCAGGATAATCAGTATGCACACTACGCCCGAGGTGAACAAGGTGCCGGTAGATTCTGTAATAGCGCTCATGATACGTGCTTCTGTCTGTGAAAGGATCATGCTGCCCATACCTCCGATTATACCGAACCATCCGGTAATCACTGCAATTACTGCCAGTATGAATACGCCCAGAGGACCGAGGATAAACAGGGCGAACAGCACCTTCAGACAACCCGAGCCGTTGTTCCTGTTGCACGAAGTCCCCTGATTCGTCTGTGTGCTATGATCCTGGATGATTTGTTCGTTAATATTGTTAGGAGTCAGTTTCTTGCCCTTCATCAGCAACTTGTCCTCCGGAGTGCGTGCCAGGGGTATGATGAGCCATAGAATCAGGTAGGCGAGCAGGCCCACTCCCTCCACAAAGAAGAGTGCCAGCAGGAGCAGGCGCCACAGGATGGGGTCGCCGAAACCTATGTAGTTGGCCACGCCCGAGCACACACCGCCCAGCAGCATGTTGTCGGGGTCGCGGAACAGGCGGCGCTTCTTGAAGTGATGGCGTATGCGCTCCCACAGGGATGCAGTGCTGGGGTCGAAGTTGTCCTCTTCGGTGTATGTGCTACCGCTTTCTACGCTCTGCCCACCGTTTTCCGTTTTCCGTTCTTCGTTTTCCGTTTGCTGCTCTCCGGCAATCTCCTCGGCGTTGCCTATCTTGCCAATAATCTCCTTTATTATCTCTATGCTGATGGCATCTGTACCCTGTTCCTTCTTCTCCCACAGGAGTTCTGCCACGCGGTGTTCTATGTCGTCGGCAATCTCTTCGCCACCGTCCTTGGTGCTGAAGTAGCGCTTCATGCTCTGCAGATAGTTGTCCAGCAACTGGTATGCATCCTCGTCTATATTATATAAGGTGCCGAACAGATTTATGGTAATGTTCTTTTTCATTGTAGTAAGTTTTACAGGTTCTTGTTTTCAGTTTTTCAAATCTCCGTTTTCAGCTTATTCACCGTTCCGGCCAGTTCGTTCCAACTCTGGTTCAGCTGACTCAGAGCCTCCTCGCCGTCCATTGTCAGGGAATAGTATTTCCTGGGTGGTCCTTGGGTGCTCTCCTGCCATTCGTATTTCAGGATCTTGTCCTTAAGCAGACGGTTCAGCAGGGGGTACAATGTGCCTTCCACCACTATCATGTCCGCATCCTTCAGTTGCGAAATTATGTCGTTGGCATAGCACGACCTATTCCTCAGCAGTAGCATGATGCAGTATTCCAGCATGCCTTTGCGCATTTGCGCCTTTGTATTTTCTACATTCATACATCCTTTGGTTTTAGTGCAAACGTCGGTTAATTTCATTTCTCGATGCAAAGGTATGCATAATATTAGTACTATGCAATACAAGGTACTATAATTAACATTATTTTAACATTTGAGCCGTTTTAATTTAGCGTCTGGATTGTTAATGTTTATTTTATTTGCTTATTCATTCGTTTTTTTGTATTTTTGTATGCAAAACAAAGTAGAACCTATGCCACAGACTTTAAGAATACGATGCCGCAACAATGGGCAGATGATTAGTGTTCCCTTTGGAACCAGTTTGAAGGAATTGTATGGAATGTGCGGCCTGGACATGAAGCACGGCCCCATGTGTGCCCTTGTGAACAACAAGGTGCAGGGCATGAACTACCGTTTCTACAATGCCAAGGATGTGGAGTTCAAGGACATGACTTCCACACACGGCATGAGAACCTACACACTGACCCTGTTCCTGGTTCTGGCAAAGGCCGTGGAGGACCTCTATCCCGGCGGACAGCTGATAATAGGTGCGCCGGTGAGCCGCGGCTACTTCTGCGAATTGCGCATTGGCCGCGAACTTACCGAGCAGGATGCCCATGCCATACATCAGCGCATGCAGGAGATCGTGGACATGGACGAGAAGATACACCGCGTGCAGTGCCCCATAGAGGAGGCCATTGCCCTGTTCCGCTCCAAGGGAATGGAGAGCAAGGCAAAACTCCTGGAGAGCCAAAGCAACCTTTACACCTACTACTACCGCCTGTGCGACACGGTCAACTACTTCTATTCCTGCCTGCTGACGAGGACCGGCCTGCTGAGCCTCTTCAAGGTGGAGAAGTTCTACGAGGGCCTGCTTCTTCGCATTCCTTCGCGCAAGAACCCCACCGAGTTGGAGGAGATGGTACCTCAGCAGAAGATGCACAACGTCATTCAGGAGTTTCACCGCTGGCAGGACATCCTGGGTGTGCGCACGGCAGGGGAGTTCAACGAGGCGGTAAAGGCCGGTCATGCCTCGCAACTGATAAACGTGAGCGAGGCCCTTCAGGAGAAGAAACTGAACGACATTGTGGACAACATTGTGGAGAAAGGTGCCAAACTGGTACTGCTGGCAGGGCCCTCGTCCAGCGGAAAGACAACAACCAGCAAGCGTCTTGCTATCCTCCTGATGGCCTCCGGCATGCGTCCGCACACCATCAGCACAGACGACTATTTCGTGAACCGTGTGGACACGCCCAAGGATGCCGATGGCAACTACGACTTTGAGTGCATAGGTGCCGTGGATACGGCATTGTTCAACAAGCAGATGAACCAGCTCCTGGCTGGCGAGGAGGTGGATCTGCCTCGCTACGACTTCAAGTTGGGCGAGCGTGTCTACGAGAACCGTCGCATACGCATCGGCGAGGGCGACATCATCATACTGGAGGGCAACCATGCCCTGAACCCCATCCTGTCCGAGCAAGTGCCCGAGGACAAAAAGTACCGCATCTTCATCAGTCCCCTCACCACCATAGCCCTGGACGACCACAACAATATCCCCACCACGGACATACGTCTGCTGCGCCGACTCATCCGCGACTATCAGTATCGTGGCTACTCGGCACTGGAAACCATACGCCGCATGCCCAGTGTAAGTGCTGGCGAGGAGAAGTGGATCTTCCCCTTCCAGGAACTGGCGGACGCCATCTTCAACAGTGCCTTGCTCTACGAACTGGCGGTCATCAAGGACCAGGTGAAACCCATCCTTGACCAGGTGGGCGAATGCGAACCCGAATATGCCGAAGCAAGCCGCCTGCGCAAGTTCCTGCGCTACTTCCGCAGCGTACCTGCCGACCAGGTTCCGCCAACCTCCCTGCTTCGCGAGTTTGCCGGCGGAAGTTCGTTCAAGTACTAAAGACCCTCCCCCTTACCATGTCCGCTATAATCGACATACCCTTCCTGCAAAGCATCCTTCGTCCCCGACCTGCGGAGGGGCACAAGGGAACCTTCGGGCATGCACTGCTCGTGGCGGGCAGTTATGGCATGGCAGGTGCTGGTATACTGGCAGGCAGAAGTTGCATGCGTTCGGGTGTGGGCAAACTGACGGTACACATCCCTTGGCGCAACAACGACATAATGCAGGTGGCGCTTCCCGAGGCAATACTGAATCACGATGAGGACGACAAGCGATGGACATGCAGTCCTTTTGAATCATGCTTGCCCAACAAATACTCTGCCATAGGCATAGGGCCTGGTATAGGCAGGGAGGAGAAGACGGCAGAAGCCTTGTACAAAACGCTACTGGAATTGAATTTCACCGAAGTACCCCTGGTGCTTGACGCCGATGCACTGAACATCCTGGCCGAGCACCCGCAATGGGCAGATTTAATTCCCTACGGCACCATCATCACGCCACACCCCTTGGAGTACAGAAGACTGGTGGAGTCGGGGGTATGTCTGGACAACGTCATCCTTGTGCTCAAGGGTCATCCCACCACCATCACCATACCCGGCAATCCTTCCGTCAAATACGAGTGCCCCTATGGCAACAACGGCATGGGTACGGCAGGCAGCGGCGATGTGCTCACGGGCATCATCCTTGGCCTTCTGGCACAGGGCTATCCCCCACAGGATGCCGCCCTATTGGGCGTAGGATTGCATGCCCTGAGTGGCGACCTGGCGGCAAGCGAATTGGGGCAGCACAGCCTCATTGCCTCTGACCTAATAGAGAATTTGCACAAAGCATTCAAACGTGTTAGTGACGAACATAAACTCTAAACATTAAACAAATACACAACTATGATTAGCATCATTATGGGCAGCACCAGCGATCTCCCCGTTATGGAGAAGGCTGCCAAGTTCCTGGACGAAATGGAGATTTCCTTTGAGATGAACGCACTCTCGGCACACCGCACCCCCGACGAGGTGGAGCAGTTTGCACGCGAAGCAGAGGGGCGTGGCGTTCGTGTAATCATTGCCGGTGCCGGTATGGCGGCAGCCCTGCCCGGTGTCATTGCGGCAAGCACCACACTGCCCGTCATCGGTGTACCCATCAAGGGCATGTTGGACGGCTTGGATGCCATGCTCTCCATCATACAGATGCCTCCCGGCATACCCGTGGCCACCGTTGGCGTTAACGGTGCCCTGAATGCCGCCATCCTTGCAGCAGAGATGATGGCTCTTTCCGACGAGGCACTTGCCGCCAAACTCAAGGCCTACAAGCAGGGTCTGAAGGAGAAGATTGTAAAGGCCAACGAGGAACTCTCGCAGGTTAAGTACAAGTTCAAGGTCAACTAATCAGCAACTATGGCATACGCACGTCGCAAGTCCCACGAAATCACCGTGGGCAACATCCGTCTGGGCGGCGAAAACCCCATCAGGGTTCAGTCCATGACCAACACCAGCACTATGGACACCGAAGCCAGTGTGGCACAGATTCTGCGCATTGCCGAGGCAGGTGGCGAACTGGTGCGCCTCACCACTCAGGGCACACGCGAGGCAGAGAACATGGAACTTATCAGCAAGGCGGTGCGCCAGGCAGGCAGTTCCGTGCCTCTGGTGGCGGATGTGCACTTCAACCCCAATGTGGCGGATGTGGCTGCCCGCTATTGCGAGAAGGTTCGTATCAATCCCGGCAACTATGTGGATGCCGCCCGTCAGTTCAAGCAACTGGAGTACACCGACGAGCAGTATGCCCAGGAACTGCAGAAGATAGAGGCACGCCTGTTTCCCTTCCTACAGATTTGCCGCGAGCACGGCACGGCGGTGCGCATCGGTGTGAACCATGGTTCTCTGTCCGACCGTATCATGTCTCGCTATGGCGACACTCCCGAGGGCATCGTGGAGAGTTGCATGGAGTTCCTACGTATATGCGTTCGCCACGACTTCATGAACGTGGTCATCTCCATCAAGGCCAGCAACACCGTGGTGATGGTGCAAAGCATGCGCCTGCTGGTACAGGAGATGGAGAAGGAAGGCATGACCTTCCCTCTGCACCTTGGTGTTACCGAGGCAGGTGAAGGCGAGGACGGACGCATCAAGAGTGCCGTGGGTATAGGCGCCCTGCTTACCGAGGGTATTGGCGACACCATTCGCGTGAGTCTTTCCGAGGCTCCCGAGAAGGAAATCCCCGTGGCACGCCAACTGGTGGACATGATTCCCGAGTGCCACCGCCTGCGCCAGGAGGCAGAGGCAGGCATCAAGGACGATACCGTAACCCTTCGTCTGCATGCCTCATCGCTGGAAGAACTCCAACTGAAGGCCGCCATGGCCGTGGGTGCCATCTTCATCGACAAGAAAGCGCACCTGCTCAACATAGAGGCCGAGGGCTTCGGCGAGGACACCTTGCGCGACCTCTCCGACTCCATCCTGCAGGCGGCACGCATAAAGTTCGTCAAGACGGAGTACATCTCCTGCCCCGGTTGCGGACGCACACTCTACGACCTTGAAGGCACCATCCACAAGATCAAGGCCGCCACTGCCCACCTCAAGGGATTGAAGATAGCCATCATGGGATGTATCGTGAACGGTCCTGGCGAAATGGCAGATGCCGACTATGGCTACGTTGGTGCAGCCCGTGGCAAGGTATCCCTCTACAAGGCCAAGGAGTGCATCCAGAAGAACATTCCCGAGGAAGAGGCAGTAGAACGACTGCTCAAGTTTATAGAGGAGGATTTGGGAGAAGGATAAAGGACCCTCCCCCTTACCCCTCCACAAGGGAGGGGAGTATAATGCTCAGATATTCTAATTAGTATTGGTAGATTCTATAATGTAACCACTCCCTCCCCTTGCGGGAGGGTTGGGGAGGGGTCCTCATAATATGACAATACGCCCAGCGACCATAGACGATGCTCCCTTCATTGCCCTGGTAATTGCAGAGGCATTGGGCGATGACATCATGGAACGTTGCCAGGAGAACATCAGCGAGCAGGACGGCCAAAGGCTGGCCCTGCTTGCCGATTCCATTCGCACTGACAACACCCTCTACTGCTGGCGGCACACCTCCATTGCCCAGGACACCGACGGCACGCCCCTTGGTGCCATAGTGGCGTATCCTGCCGACAACTACATGCAGATGCGCGCCACCACCTTTGCCATGCTCAGCGAACTCATCTCCTTCGATGTGGAAAGCATGGATGCCGAGGCACACCCCGGAGAGTATTATGTGGACAGCATTGCCGTAGTTCCCAAGGCAAGGGGACAGGGCCTAGCACGCCAACTCCTCCTCCATGCCATAGCCAAGGCACAGGAAATGTCGCTCCCCGCCATTCTGGCATGCGAACCCAATAACCTTGGTGCCAAGGCCCTGTACGAATCGCTTGGCTTCCGCCACAACGGTGACCTATTCATCTTCGGACACCATTATTTAAGGATGGAGAAAGCGGAAAAGTGAAATCTGCGAGTAAGCGAGAGCAATCAAACCTGTTTGAATTGCCTCCGTGCTAAATCAATAACATCATTGTAAATATTGTGTCCCATTCTCCGCATCCATCCGCTCATCACCTAACTTCTTCCCCCTGCAGGGGGATTGAGGGGGTCCTCACCCGTCTCTTCAACAAAGCCTGTACCGGTTACGGCCTTCTTGCCGATGGCGACAGGATTCTCCTTGCCCTTTCTGGAGGCAAGGACTCCCTGGTCATGGCTCAGCTGATGGCAGAACGTGCGCGTATCTTCAGACCTTCTATCTGTGTTGAGGCCGTGCATGTGGTTATGGACAATGTACCCTATCAGACGGACATCCTGCACATGCAAGCATTCTGCAATGCTCTTGGCATACCCCTGCACATACTTCACACCTCTTTCGACGAGAGCACCGACAAGCGCCGCACGCGTTGCTTCCTCTGTGCCCGCTATCGTCGCAAGGCTATGTTCGACTTTGCCGTAAAACACGGCTTCAACAAGGTTGCCATGGGGCATCATCAGGACGATTTCCTTGCCACCATGCTCATGAACCTCCTCTACGAAGGCTCCTTTCACTCCATGCGCCCCTCCATGCCCATGGAGCATTATCCCCTCACCATCATCCGCCCCCTTTGCCTTGTCCCCGAAAAGTACATCGCATCCCATGCCGCCGAAGCCCAACTGGTGCGCCAAATCTTCCCCTGTCCCTATGAGGACAGAACCCGCCGCTCGGAAATGGAGCGCCTCTCCCAATCCCTCTGCACCCTGCACCCCGAATCCCGCCAAAGCATGTGGCATGCACTGGAAAAGGGGTGGGAAGGATAAGTAGGAAGACAATTGGCAACTTTGGTCTCAAGGTGACGAAATGGGCATCCCCTTGCTTCACGACCAATGCCTCTCGCATCATTAGGAACAGATGAAACGTAGCGTTTTTACCACACCATTATCCCAACCACACCGCACACGATGCCGATGGCGGTGCCGGAGAGGACCTGGCCAAGGGTGTTGCCCTTCAGGAGCATGCGGCTACTCATGACGGCTCCGGAAAGGAGGATGGCGATGGAGAGCCACCACGTGGGGTTGAAGGCAAAGATATGGCTGTAGGCCAACAAGGCACCGATGATTACCCCGGTTCCGGCTGAGTGCATACTCACCTTGTACCACATGTTTGTTATCACACACACGCATTGTACTAGCAGACTCACCACCAGTATGGCTCCCATGAAAGAGGGCAGATAAAGTCTGTAGCACACGTACATGCAACTGAGGTACGAGATGATGTTTATCATGTAGACAATATAGCGGCGGTGCTGCTGGTGCAGATCATGCTTGCTCCATCCGTTTGTCTTGCGGATGAAGAGGGTCATTATATAAGGTATGGCTATGCTGAACACGTACACGGCAAGCAGCACCCACAGTTTGAACTCCCACGGCAGCATGCTCAGGTAGGTGAGTGTGAACAGGATGCTGAAGCCCACCAGCGGATAAAACGCAGGCTGGAACACCACGGCGAGCACTCGGGCAAGGAATCTGGTTAGCTTCATTCTCTTCTCATTCTGCTTGTGGGAATGCCCAGGTGTTCGCGGTACTTGGCCACTGTGCGGCGTGCCACGTCAAAACCCTGGCGGCAGAGCAGGTCGGCAATTTCGTCGTCCTTCAATGGAGCGCTCTTGTCCTCCTGTGCGATGATTTCCTTGAGTGCCTGGTGTATCATGTTTATGGACACGTCCACGTCCTCGGATGTTCTTGCCTGTGTGGTGAAGAACCAGCGCAGGGGATAGGTGCCGTAGGGCGTCTCCACGTACTTGCTGTTGCACACGCGCGACACAGTACTGAGGTCCTGTTCCGTTATCTTGGCGATGTCCTCCAGGCGCATGGGGCGAAGCAGAGTTTCGTCACCCGTGAGCAGGTATTTACGTTGGAGTTTTATGATTGCCTGCATGGTGCGCATGATGGTTTGGCGGCGCTGAATGATGGCACCGATGAAGAGTTTGCCACGGTTCACATAGTCGCGCACATAATCCACATCTATCATCTCCATGGCATCGTCGCTAACGGAGAGTGTGGGCATGTCGCCGTCGTTCAGGGTCAGTTCTATACGTCCCTCCTGATCCACGCCGACAATGACATCCGGTGTGATGTGCGTTTCCGAGGAACTTGTCTTCTCGCCCATGGAACTGCCCGGGCGCGGGTTCAGCCGCCTTATCTCGTGGCGAAGGAGTCCCACCTGCTGGTCGGAAAGTTTGTACCTCTGCTGTATAAGGTCCCAGCGGTTGTGGGTTATCTCCTCCCAGTTGCGCTCAAGGACCTTCAGCAACAGGGGAGTATGCCCCGGAACGCTACGGTATCCGCGGCGCTTGCACTGGATAATAAGGCACTCCTGCAGGTTGCGTGCTCCCACGCCGGGGGGGTCAAAGCGCCACAGGGTGTGCAGGACACGCTCCACCTCCTCGGGTGTGGTGTCCAGGTAGTGGTAGATGCTCAGTTCGTCGGCTATCTGGAAGAGAGGTTTGCCGAGCAGACCATCGTCTCCAAGGTTGCCAATCAGGTATTCCAATACATATTTTACCGTTATGCGCAGTTATCCACAAACAATCAGGACGTATGGTTACTCGATGACTCCTTCTTTTTCTTTAAGCAGGAGCACAACGGGTATG
>JAZRIA010000135.1:0-6410 GCA_045645045.1 Bacteroidaceae bacterium
CTTATAAGTACTGCTATCTTCTGATTTTCTGTGTTCACTTTTCAGTCTTATGTTCTAATCCACCCCCTCCGCGCTAGCGCTCGTCCACCCTGTCTCAGGGGGACAGTCGGTGAGGGGTGAGGGGTGAGGGGTGAGTAGGAATATGGCGGTGATGGCAATGAGGACGGAGAGGATGCCTATGGCGCCATAGAGCACCAGGGTGGGGCGCTCGCCTATGATGGTGACCAATGTGGTCTTGCCCACGGCGGCATCCGTGTGGCGGTCGCGGTAGTTGTTGACCAGCAGCAGGCAGTCGGTTACAAGTCCTTGTGCAATGGCCAGAAGCCATACGGCCAGAGGTACGTCCAGAATAGAGGCCAGAGGGCTTTGGAAAAAGAAGGTGTAACTGACCGGTATGATGCCGAAGAAAAGCAGTACGAGTACGTCGCCCATGGCAATGCGCGAAAACAGGGTGGTGTAGAGAAAGCAGAAGACCACACATGCTATGCCCACCAGTATGCACTCCCAGCCTCCCCACCACACGAGCGGAAGTCCTGCCAGGCATGCCAGCAGTGTGGTTACGCCTATGCCCATGCGCATGGCAGACAGTGTTATCCAGCCTTGAGAGCATGCTCGTTCTGGACCCAGACGGTCCTGGGTGTCCACGCCACGGATGCAGTCGAAATAGTCGTTCACCAGATTGGCATCCACTTGCATGAGCAAGGCAAAAGCCAGGCACAGAAGGGCAGGAATCCAGTCGATGTGTCCGTAGATGCCATAGGCGGCAGAAAGGGCCAGTATGACCGGAGCGGCAGCACCGGTGAGTGTCTTGGGCCTGGCGGCAAGCCACCAGGCATGCAGGGAATTAGTCTTTACCATGTAGGCAAAGTTAATCCTTTTTTTTGGAATGACCTCAATAAATGTGGTATGTTTTTCGCTAAACTCATATAAATTCATTACCTTTGCTGACCCTAAAACAATAAACCAAGACCAACACATGGCAGAAGCAAGACGCAAGACAAACCCCAAGGTGGTGGAGGTTCCAAGCATGGACTCTTTGGGACACCGCCAGCCGCAGAACCTGGAAATGGAGACAGCAGTGCTTGGTGCGCTGATGAACGAGCAGGATGCCTTCGGACAGGTGGCAGAGATACTTCGCCCGGAGAGTTTCTACGAGCATAAGAACCAGTTGGTGTACGAGGCCATACGCGACCTGGCTGCACAGCAGAAGCCTGTGGACGTGATTACCGTGGTGGAGCAGCTGGACCAGAAGGGGCATCTGGACGAAGTGGGCGGAATGCCCTATGTGGCTGCCCTTTCGGATGCAGTAATAAGCAGTGCCCACATAGAGTACCATGCAAGGATAATCCAGCAGAAGTTCCTGGCACGCCAGCTCATCACATATGCCAGCCGCATACAGCAGCATGCCTTTGACCCCGGCACGGATGTGGACGACCTGATGCAGGAGGCCGAGGGCAAACTCTTCGAACTCTCGCAGAGCAACATGAAGAAGGACTATACGCAGATAAATCCCGTCATCAAGGAAGCCTACGACATGTTGCAGAGAGCGGCGGCACGTACCGACGGCTTGTCGGGCCTTTCCTCCGGCTTCGACCGTCTGGACAAGATGACCTCCGGCTGGCAGAACTCCGACCTCATCATCATAGCCGCACGTCCTGCTATGGGTAAGACGGCATTCGTCATTTCCATGATCAGGAAGATGGCGGTGGACCTGAAGATACCCTGTGCAATGTTCTCCCTTGAGATGGCCAACGTGCAGTTGGTTAACCGTCTGATAGTCAACGTGTGCGAAATCACCGGCGAAAAGATAAAGAGCGGTCAGCTTGCCCCCTACGAATGGAGCCAGCTGGACACACGCATCACCCAGCTGTACGATGCCCCCATCTATGTGGACGATACTCCTTCGCTAAGCGTCTTCGAACTGCGCACCAAGGCACGCCGACTGGTGCGAGAGCATGGTGTGAAGATAATCATGATTGACTACCTGCAGCTTATGAATGCCTCGGGCATGAGTTACGGCAGCCGACAGGAAGAGGTCTCTACCATAAGCCGAAGCCTGAAGCAGTTGGCAAAGGAGCTGAACATACCCATCATAGCGCTGTCCCAGTTGAACCGTGGTGTGGAATCGCGTGAAGGACCCGATGGCAAGCGACCACAGTTGTCCGACCTTCGCGAATCCGGTGCCATCGAGCAGGATGCCGATATGGTGTGCTTCATCCACCGTCCCGAATACTACAAGATCTACCAGGACGAGAAGGGCAGGGACCTGCATGGCAAGGCGGAGATAATCATTGCCAAGCACCGTAACGGTGCCGTGGGCGATGTGCTGCTGGAGTTCCGTGGCGAGTTTGCACGCTTCTCCGATCCCGACGAGAACCGCTACATACCCGTGCCTGGCGAGCAGGGCGGATTGATAGTGTCCAAAGGACTCACCCCCGAGGAGCAGGCGCACATGATGGCACAGAATCCCTTCGATGACAATGTGCCACCTCCACCATCAAGCATGAACGAACCGCCGTTTTAAACGGAAAGGTGAAAGGTGAAAGGTGAAAACTGAAAACTATCCACCCCATCCTGGCTTCACCTCTGCGCTCTCTTCGCGCGAAGCTGCGACTTCTTCAGCGCCAGCGTAACAGGACAGGAATCTTTGCGCTCTCTGCGTTCTTTGCGTGAGAAAGAGTTATCCATGTGTGATGATTTATATATTTCACGCAGAGGCCGCAAAGAGCGCAGAGTTTTTTTTACCATTACATTCCACGCTGGCGCTGGAGGAGTCGTGAGCTACGCTACGACAGGAGTGCGCAGAGGCAAAATGAACGGAAAGGTTAAAAGTGAAAACGGAAAACTATCCACCCCCTCCGTCGCTCCGCTCCTCGTCGCCCCTGTCTCAGGGGGACAGTCAGTTACAACCGCAAACACCGCGCCAGCAATCTGTCCCTCTGAGACAGGGGGACGAGCGAAGCGGAGGGGGTGGACTTTAACGAACGGAAAGGTTAAAACGGAAAACTATCCACCCCCTCCGTCGCTCCGCTCCTCGTCGCCACTGTCTCAGGGGGACAGTTAGTTACTACTGCAAACACCGCGCCAGCAATCTGTCCCACCTGTCTCAGAGGGACAGTCCGTTATCTTTGCGTGAAAAACAAAACGCTCTTATCTTTATCTCGCTCAAAGGACACATTTCCATGGGGGGAAAGAGCATTTATTTGCGCCTTTCCCCCTTTTTGTGCTTTTTTTTTTATAATTTTGCGCCTTGAAATACGAGAATACATTATTTATATACTGATATGAATATATCCTATAAATGGCTTCGTGAATACGTAGACGTAGACCTCTCTGCCGAAGAGGTGGCAAAAGCACTGACCAGCATAGGTCTGGAAGTAGGCAGTGTGGAGGAAGTTCAAAGCATAAAGGGAGGACTGGAAGGCCTGTGGACAGGCGAGGTGCTCACTTGCGAAGAGCATCCCAACAGCGACCACATGCATGTCTGCACTGTAAATGTGGGACAGGATGCTCCCCTACAGATTGTGTGCGGTGCTCCCAATGTGGCGGCCGGACAGAAGGTGATTGTTGCCGTAGTGGGCACCAAGTTGTACGATGGCGACCAGGAGTTCGTGATAAAGCGCAGCAAGTTGCGCGGTGTGGAAAGTCTGGGCATGATCTGTGCCGAGGACGAGATAGGCGTTGGCACCAGCCACGACGGTATCATCGTGCTACCCGAGGACACCCCTGTGGGCATACCTGCCAAGCAGTACTACAACCTGGAGAGCGACTACCTGATAGAGGTGGATATTACCCCCAACCGTGCTGATGCATGCAGCCACTGGGGCGTAGCACGTGACCTCTATGCATGGCTTGTGCAGAACGGTTATAAGACCTCTTTGCACCGTCCTTCGTGCGACGCATTCCAGGTGGACAACACCGACCTGGAGATTCCCGTAACGGTGGAGGCCACCGAGGCTTGTCCCCGCTATTGTGCACTGACACTGACCGGATGCGAGGTGAAGGAGAGTCCCGAATGGCTGCAGGACCGTCTGCGCATCATAGGCCTGCGCCCCATCAACAACATAGTGGACATTACCAACTACATAATGATGGCATACGGCCAGCCCTTGCACTGCTTCGACGCAGACATGATACAGGGCGGCAAGGTGGTGGTGAAGACCATGCCCGAGGGAACTCCCTTTGTTACCCTGGACGGTGTGGAGCACAAACTGAGCGAGCGCGACCTGGCCATCTGCAATGCCGAGGAACCCATGTGCATAGCAGGTGTGTTTGGCGGCAAGGGCAGCGGTACATACGACACTACATGCAACGTGCTTCTGGAGAGCGCTTACTTCAACCCCACATGGATCCGCAAGAGTTCGCGCCGTCATGCCCTGCAGACGGATGCAAGTTTCCGTTTCGAGCGCGGCATTGACCCCAACGGACAGATCTATGCCCTGAAGCAGGCAGCCATCATGGCCAAGGAACTGGCAGGTGCCAAGGTGAGCATGCAGATAGTGGATGTACAGTCGCAGGTGGTGGAACCCTTCAGCATAGACCTGAAGTATGCCTACGTGAACACCCTCATTGGCAAGGACATCCCTGCCGAGACGGTGAAGAGCATCGTTACATCCCTGGAAATGGAGATTGCCAGGGAGGATGCCGAGGGCATTCTGCTCTCTGTGCCCGCCTACCGTGTGGACGTGCAGCGTCCCTGCGACGTGGTGGAGGACATCCTGCGCATCTACGGATACAACAACATCGAGATACCCACTACCGTAAAGTCAAGCCTGTCCGTTAAGGGCGAGGCAGACAAGAGCCACAAGTTGCAGAACCTCATAGCAGAGCAGCTGGTGGGCTGCGGTTTCCACGAGATTCTGAACAACAGCCTGCAGAAGATAGCATATTACACCAACGGTGCGCAGCAGACCTACAAGGAAGAGAACTGTGTGCGCCTGCTCAATCCCCTTTCACAGGACCTGAGCGTATTGCGCCAGAGCCTGCTGTTCGGTGGTCTTGAGAGCATAGCACGCAACACGGCTCACCGCATGCCCGACCAGCGCATGTTTGAGTTTGGCAACTGCTATCACTATGACGAGGCACGCAAGTGTGCCGACATCATCCCTGGCGTGTCCAGCAGCCGTGACCCCGAGGTGATAAAGCACGTTCTGGATGCTTACTCCGAGGAGATGCACATGGGCTTGTGGGTGACCGGCAAGCGAGTAAGCGGAAGTTGGGCACATGCCAACGAGGACAGCACCTTTGCCGAACTCAAGGCCTACGTGATGAACATCATCTCACGCCTGGGCGTACCCTTCGGCATGCTCGTGTTTGCCGATGGTGCAGAGGACATCTTCGAGAAGAGCCTGGAAATCCGCAACCGTGGCGGCAAAGTGCTCGTTAAGATGGGTATCGTGAGCCGCAAGGTGCTGAAGGCATTCGACATAGAGAACCCTGTGTTCTTTGCCGACCTTGACTGGAAGCTGCTCATGAAGACCATCCGCAACCAGGCTGTCAAGTATTCGGAGATAAGCAAGTTCCCTGCCGTGAGCCGCGACCTGGCTCTGCTCATCGACCAGAGTGTGGAGTTTGCAAGCATAGAGCAGATTGCATACCAGACAGAGAAGAAACTGCTGAAGGCCGTTACGCTCTTCGACGTGTACGAGGGCAAGAACCTGCCTGCTGGCAAGAAGTCGTACGCCGTGAACTTCATCCTTCAGGACACCGAGAAGACCATGAGCGAGAAGGCTATCGATGCCATCATGCAGAAGCTCATACAGCAGCTGACCAAGCAGCTGGGTGCCGAGCTCAGATAATTTTTTCAGAACAGAAGAATAACAGAACAAAAACAAAATAACAATACAACAATATGGGACGCGCATTTGAATATCGCAAAGCAGCAAAAATGAAGAGATGGGGCCACATGGCCAAGACTTTCACCCGCCTGGGCAAGCAGATTGCCATAGCCGTTAAGGCTGGCGGCCCCGAACCCGAGAACAATCCCACACTCCGCTCCGTAATAGCCGTTTGCAAGCGCGAGAACATGCCGAAGGACAACATCGAGCGTGCTATCAAGAATGCCATGGGCAAGGACCAGAGCGAGTACAAGAGCGTTACCTACGAGGGATATGGCCCTCATGGCGTGGCCGTGTTCGTGGACACTCTGACCGACAACACCACACGTACCGTAGCCGACGTGCGCTCTATCTTCAACAAGTTCAACGGCAATATGGGAACCACTGGTTCGCTCTCCTTCCTCTTCGACCACAAGTGTGTCTTCACCTTCAAGAAGAGCGCCGACATGGACATGGACGACTTCATCCTGGAGATGATCGACTTCGGTGTGGAGGAAGAGTACGATGAGGAGTACGACGAGGACAAGGACGAGACCACAATCACCATCTACGGCGAGCCTACCAGCTACAGCG
>JAZRIA010000136.1:0-20178 GCA_045645045.1 Bacteroidaceae bacterium
AATTTATTGATTATCGCTATCAGATATCCCAAGGCGATGAAGGCACCAGGGGCAAGAACGAAGACAAGGGCTCCGTAACTATCGGGGAAGATAGTCAAAGAAAAAATCTTGCCGGTTCCGAGGAACTCACGCACAGCACCAAGCAATGTAAGTCCCAAGGTGAAACCAAGACCCATACCAATACCATCAAAGACTGAACTGATTGGGCCATTCTTAGCGGCAAATGCCTCGGCACGTCCAAGAATGATACAATTTACCACGATGAGAGGAATAAAAAGACCCAAAGACTTGTCTATCTCAGGAGCAAAGGCCTTGATTAGCATCTGAAGGATGGTTACCAAAGAGGCTATCACCACAATGAACGAGGGGATTCGCACCATGTCAGGGACAAGATTCTTGATGAGAGAGATAATCAAGTTAGAGAAGATGAGTACTGCCATTGTGGCAAGACCCATAGACATGCCGTTAAGGGCAGAGCTGGTAGTACCTAATGTGGGGCACATGCCCAAAAGGAGAACAAAGGTGGGATTCTCCTTGATGATACCATTCCAAAGTACTTTCAATTGGTTCATATCTAATGTCCTCCTATATTTTAGTTCATATCCTTTGCCGTAGCAGAGGTGTGCACATCAGCCTCAGCATTGGGATTAACAACCTTGGCATACTCCGCATAGGCATTGTTCACAGCACGCAAGAAGGAGCGTGTAGTGATAGTACTTGCGGTGATAGCGTCGACATCGCCATTGTCCTTAGTGGTGGCGAGTTGACCAGCCTTCTTGCCAACGATTTCACCCTTGCCACCTTTTTGGAACCACTCATCGGCCTTAGCACCAAGACCTGGAGTTTCGTTGGAAAGCAGCACAGTGTAACCCAATACTTGAAATTCCTTATTAAGACCAACCATGATTGTCAGTCCTCCACCGAAACTTCCATTCAAAGGGTCAGTTGTCTTTACTGCAGCACCATTATCTGTAAGGTAGACAACTACCTCGCCATTGCATATGGTGTCCGTAATAACTGCATTATCGTCGCACAGAACAGTCTTAATGGCTTGTGCCTCGTTACGTTGTTGTATTTCTGCAATAGGCCCCTTGGTTAGTTCGTTGACATAAGCCAAAGCAGCACCAGCTACAACAGAAATGACGGTAAGCACAATGGCCATGTTGTACCATGTGGATTCAAGTTTCTTCATTTCTTGGCCTCCTTTCTGATAACCTCGCCAAAACGACGTGGTTTGCAATATGTATTAATAAGAGGTGTGAACGCATTCATAATGAGGATGGCGAAAGACATGCCCTCGGGATAAGAACCCCAGTTACGAATAACAACGGTTAGTGCACCTATGGCCACACCATAGATGATCTGTCCTTTTGGAACCATGGGCGAGGTAACATAGTCAGTAGCCATGAAGCAGGCACCAAGCATGAGACCGCCGCTACAGAGCACGCTGATAGGATCGGCATAGATGGGGTTGGACATGTGCAGAATACCGCTGAGAAGTGCCACAGTACCAAGTATGCTAACAGGGATGTGCCATGTGATGATCTTGCGCACAATCATGAACAGGCAGCCTATGAGCAGAAGGATAGCAGAAACCTCGCCAAGCGAGCCACCATGCGCGCCTATTAGCATATCCACTGACGAAGGAAGCTCCTTGAGTACGCTTACATCACCTGACTGGATGGCCCACTTCATCAGTGCCAGAGGTGTGGCACCAGTCTGCGCATCAAGATACCCTACACTACCGCTTACTGGCCATGTGGTCATCTGTGCTGGGAAGGAAATGAGCAGGAACACACGTCCTACCAATGCTGGGTTGAATGGATTTTGGCCAAGTCCTCCAAATGTCATCTTGCCAACACCTATTGCCACCAGGGCACCGATGATGATAATCCAGATAGGCAGATTGGAGGGCATGTTGAAACCTAGCAAGATACCTGTTAGGATGGCAGAGCCATCCATGATGCTTATCTTCTCGCGGCGGAGAATGAACTTGGCGATGGCCCATTCAAAAAACACGCAGGAAACGATGCTGGTGAGCAATACCACGGCAGCACCTAGGCCGAAGAAATATAAACTGGCCACTAAAGCCGGCACCAGGGCCAGGCATACTCCAAACATGTTCTTCTGGATGTTGTCGCCAGAGTGGACATGCGGAGAAAGTGAAACTATTAATCTGTTTGACATTGTATCTTTCTTTCTGTATTCTACTATTTCTTTGCCGCTCTTTCACGGATAATGCCCATTACTGTGGACTTACCCAGACGGATGTTGTCCAAAAGAGGACGATGACTAGGGCAAGTGAAGGCACAGGAACCGCATTCTATACAGGATACGACGTCCTCTTTTTCAGCCTCTTCCCACATGTTCTGTGAGCTAATCTTTGCCAACAAGTAGGGTTCAAGTCCCATGGGGCATGCACTGACACACTTGGCGCAACGGATACATGCCTCGGGGGCTGTACGACGTGCCTCCTTCTCGTTCATTATCAGCAGACCACTGGACCCCTTTGTCATGGGGATATCAAGGGAAATGAGAGCCTTACCCATCATAGGACCGCCACCGATAATCTTACCCGTGTCTGCAGGCAGACCTCCGCACTCGTCAATTAGTTGGGAGAATGGTGTACCCAAACGCGCCAGAAGATTGGAAGGGTTCTTTACACTCTTGCCTGTAACTGTGATAATACGGGAAATGAGGGGTTTGTTCTTCATTACCGCCTCGTATATAGCAAAGGCTGTGCCTACGTTCTGCACCACGGCACCAACACTGATGGGTATGGCAGGAGGAGCAGGAACCTGACGACCTATGACAGCGTCTATCAACTGCTTCTCACCACCTTGGGGATACTGTACCTTCAGAGGGACAACCTCTATCTTGGGATAAGACTTCACCTTCTCCTGCATCAATTTGATGGCATCGGGTTTGTTATTCTCTATACCTATATATCCTCGCTCCACACCAACGGCCTTCATTATGAGAGCCACACCAACGAGAATCTCGTCAGCCTTCTCAAGCATCAGGCTATGGTCGGAGGTCAGATAAGGTTCGCACTCCACAGCATTGATGATGACACACTCTGCCTTCTGTCCGGGAGGGGGACACAACTTCACATGGCAGGGGAAGGTGGCACCACCCATACCTACTATACCTGCTTGCTTTATCTTCTCTACAATTGTCTGCGCATCCAGGTCGGGACGGTCTTCCAGACGAACAAGGTCGAGGGTGCGGTCAATGCCTTCCTCCCAATCGTCACCCTCCACGTCCACATACACGGCCATGCGGCGTGTATCGCTTGCATCCAGAGCAACGTCCACCTTGCTCACCTTACCGCTTACACTGGAGTAGATAGGAGCGCTTACAAAACCACCAGCCTCGCCCAGCAATGTGCCCACTTTTACGACATCGCCTTTCTTTACTACAGGTTTGGCAGGTGCACCAATGTGTTGAAACATGCTGAATATAGCCTGTTTGGGCAAAGCAGCCTCACGGATAGGACTGCCAGCACTGAGTTTGTTCTCGGCGGGATGTACGCCGCCTATTCTAAATGTCTTCATACAGCAGTCTCATTGTTTTTGGGGGTTTCTACTTTCTTTTCAACCACAGATGCTACAGGAGCAAGCGCTTCCTTTGCCACAGGAGCCTCGGCCTTTGGCGCATTAACAGGTGCAGCCTGAGCGGTCTCTGTCTTGGGCTTCCTTGGAGGGAAGTTGAATGCCTTGATAGCACCACGAGGACATGCTTCCTCGCACTTGCGGCACATCTTACACTTGTCGGGGTCAATGTGTGCAAGGTTGGTACCCAGGGTAATAGCTTCGAATTTGTCGCACACCTTCACACACTTGCCACAACCTATGCAACTTACCTTACATTCCTTGGTGGCAAGTGCACCCTTGTCCTTATTGTTACAGAGAACCACAACCTTACGATTCTTTGGACCTTGCGGAACCAGTTCAATGATACCTCGAGGACAAGTCTTGGCACAAGCACCGCAACCAGTACACTTACTCTCGTCCACCTCAGCAATGCGCGTGGCTGGATTGACGGTAATTGCTCCAAAAAGACATGCCGCGGCACAATCACCTTCGCCCAGACAACCATACAGGCACTGAGTTTCACCCATACCCGTCATGTTCTGAATCTTGCACGAATGAACACCGTCGAACTCCACTCCGTGAGGACGGACATCACATGTGCCCTGACAACGTACTACGGCAACCTTGGGGGCTGCGGCCGAAGCTTTCAACCCCAATACACCTGCCACTTGCTCCATAACGGCCTGACCACCAGGAGCACAATTCAAATTGCTCAGGCTTCCATTTTCTGCCGCCTTAACACATGCAGAAGCAAAACCAGAACAACCTGGATAGCCGCATCCTCCACAATTTGCCTGAGGCAGAAGCTCGGACACCTGCAGGATACGCGGATCTTCCCAAACAGCAAACTTCTTGGAGGCGAAGAACAGTACCACCGCAGATACTAGTCCAACGACACCAAGCACGATTACTGCAATAAGAATTACATTCATAACTTACTTGTATTTTAAATTATTCTATTTCATCTTTCTATTAAAATCGGGCTTCAGCCACTTAATCGCAAGGAAATACAAAGCCAGGAACACAAATACTCCTAAAGCCGCCCAACACTCTTCAACAATACCTAATGCCATAATGAGCATAAGTACTATGCCTATCAAGGGAATCACAAAGGCAACAAGCACAGCAAGTAGGTCTGTCTCGCAAGGCTGACCCTCCTGCTTGTCTTTACGGCTACAAAACATTGAAATCTTGCATCCGCTACAATTCAAATCCGTCTGTTTTGCCATGTAGACTTTACATTTTCAACACAAAGATACTCTTTTTTAGATATAATCCGCACTTTTCGTTCCACCTTTTTATAAAAAAGGGTAATTTATAGATAAAGATTCATTCATATAAGAGCTTACATTACTATACTGAGAGATAATGAAAACGTAAATCAATATTCATCCTCACGAGAACACGCCTGAATCATTACCGTTCGTTCAGTGAACGATTCCCGATGGTAAATTATACCATTATTGAGAACTGCACAGCAACATAAAGAGCATTCTACAATTTTCCATGATACTGTATGTTTATTCATTTAGAATGAGCACAACAAACACATTATCACTAATGTTCTTATATGATGTCTAAAAAGGGTTTAAATATTTGTATTATAACAGAAGCCATTTGTAAGACTAGAGAATTAGCGAATAGCTATTTAATGTCTAAACACTATATTTATAATATGTCAAATGGATTTTTTACAATATTTATAAGCATAAAAAACATTATGGAGAGCGTATAAGGGAAATATTGCGTAATTTTTTTGTAACTTTACGGCCGAAATTTATATATCACATAACAGAAATGCTTACACTGAAATTGATAACCGAGCAAACAGAACGTGTTATTGCCGGTTTGGAAAAGAAACACTTTAATGGTGCTCGTGAAGCCATCGCCGAGGTGATGGAGATAGACAAACAACGCCGTGCGGCTCAAACCCTGCTGGACAAGAATCTGGCAGATGCCAAGAAACTGGCCGCTGAGATTGGTGGCCTTATGAAGCAGGGCAAGAAGGAAGAGGCCGAAGCCGTGAAAGCAAAGGTGGCTGAGATAAAGACGGCCAACGAGACATTGAAGGCCGACATGGAGAATGCCGAGAAGGAACTGACAACAAAACTCTGCCAGATACCTAACATCCCCTACGACGAGGTGCCCGAGGGCAAATGCGCCGAGGACAACTGGGTAGTGAAGTCCAACCTGAAGGAGTGCGTGGAGGGACAGGACACCGTGGGCAACTGGAATGCCGACCCCGTGGTAGAAGGCGAGATGCTCCCCCATTGGGAACTTTGCAAGAAGTACAACTTGATAGACTTTGACCTGGGTGTAAAGATTACCGGTGCTGGTTTCCCCGTGTACCGTGGCCTTGGTGCCCGTCTGCAGCGCGCACTGATAAACTTCTTCCTGGACGAGGCACGCTCTGCCGGTTACGAGGAGATAATGCCTCCCACGGTAGTGAATGCCGCCAGCGGATATGGCACCGGCCAGTTGCCTGACAAGGAGGGACAGATGTATCATTGCGGTTTGGACGACCTCTACATGATTCCCACCGCCGAGGTGCCCGTAACCAACATCTACCGCGATGTTATCCTGGACGAAAAGGATCTGCCCCTGAAGAACTGCGCCTACACCCAGTGCTTCCGCCGCGAGGCTGGTTCCTATGGCAAGGACGTGCGCGGCCTGAACCGTCTGCACGAGTTCTCAAAGGTAGAGATCGTTCGCATAGACACCCCCGAGCATTCTGCCGAAAGCCACAAGGAGATGATTGCACACGTCGAGGGCTTGCTCCAGAAACTGGAACTCCCATACCGTATCCTGCGCTTGTGCGGTGGCGACCAGTCGTTCACCAGCGCCGTATGCTACGACTTTGAGGTATTCAGCCAGGCACAGAAACGATGGCTGGAGGTAAGTTCGGTAAGCAACTTCGACACCTACCAGGCAAACCGTCTGAAGTGCCGTGTGCGCCGCCAGGCCGACAAGAAGACCGAGATAGCACACACCTTGAATGGTTCTGCCCTGGCATTGCCCCGCATAGTGGCTGCATTGCTGGAGAACAACCAGACGGAGCAAGGCATCCGCATTCCCGCCGCACTGGTACCTTATATGGGTTGCGAGTTTATCAACTAATACGTGGGCATAGCCACACAAAAACATAAATCTACAACAAGATGAACAAGATAGTAAGCAAAACACAGTATAGCGAGAAGGTTTACCGCCTGGAGATAGAGGCTCCGCTGATTGCCAAGGCCCGCAAAGCTGGCCATTTCGTTATCGTCCGTGTGGGCGAACAGGGCGAGCGCATGCCTCTGACCATTGCCGGTGCAGACACCGAGAAAGGCACCATCACCCTGGTGGTGCAGAAGGTGGGCCTGTCTTCAACCCGCTTGTGCGACCTGAACGTGGGCGACGAGGTGACCGACATCGTAGGTCCCCTGGGCAAGGCCACACATATCGAGAACTATGGCACCGTGCTTTGTGCCGGTGGCGGTGTGGGTACTGCTCCCATGCTACCCATCATCCAGGCTCTGAAGGCTGCCGGCAACCGTGTGATCAGCGTCATCGCCGGCCGTAGCAAGGATCTTATTATCCTGGAGGACGAAGTTCGTGCTTCTTCCGACGAGGTTATCATCATGACCGACGACGGCTCTTATGGCAAACAGGGCGTGGTAACCGTGGGCATGGAAGAAGTTATCCAGCGCGAGAAGGTGGACAAGTGCTTTGCCATCGGTCCTGCCATCATGATGAAGTTCTGCTGCCTGCTGACCAAGAAGTACGAGATTCCCACCGACGTGTCCTTGAATACCATCATGGTAGACGGTACAGGTATGTGTGGTGCATGCCGCATTACCGTGGGCGGCAAGACCCGCTTCGTGTGCGTGGATGGCCCCGAGTTCGACGGACATCAGGTGGACTTCGACGAAATGCTGAAGCGTGCCGGCTCCTTCCGCCGCGTGGAGCAGGAGGAGATGAGCCACCTGGACAACCCCATCCAGTGCAAGGCAGAGAATACAATCGTTGCCGACGAGCTGCTTTCTCGCGAGGCCAAGGACATGGACATGACCACTCCCATGGATGTGCTCACCGACCGCAAGGCCGAGTGGCGCGAGGAACTCCGCAAGAGCATGAAGGGCAAGGAGCGCTCAGAGATTGAGCGTGTGAAGATGCCCGAACTGGATCCCGTATATCGTGCAACAACACGCACCGAGGAGGTGAACACAGGTCTTACCCGCGAGCAGGCCATCACCGAGGCAAAGCGTTGTCTGGACTGTGCCAACCCAACATGTATGCAGGGTTGCCCCGTGAGCATCAACATACCTTCGTTCATCAAGAACATCGAGCGTGGCGAGTTTCTCAATGCCGCCCGTGTGCTGAAGAGCACCTCTGCCCTGCCTGCCGTTTGCGGACGTGTGTGTCCTCAGGAGAAGCAGTGCGAGAGCCAGTGCATGCACTTGAAGATGGGTCATCAGCCCGTGGCTATCGGTTATCTGGAGCGCTTTACTGCCGACTTCGAGCGTGAGAGCGGACATATCTCTCTGCCCGAGGTGGCTCCATCAAATGGCAAGAAGATTGCCGTCATCGGTTCTGGTCCTGCAGGTCTCAGTTTTGCCGGCGACATGGCCAAGTATGGCTACGACGTTACCGTGTTCGAGGCCCTGCACGAGATTGGCGGCGTACTGAAGTATGGTATTCCCGAGTTTCGTTTGCCCAACAAGATTGTGGACGTGGAGATAGACAACCTGCGCAAGATGGGTGTCAACTTCATCAAGGACTGCATCGTGGGCAAGACCATCTCTGTGAAGGAACTGGAGGCCGAGGGCATCGAGGGTATCTTCGTGGGTTCTGGTGCAGGTCTGCCCAACTTCATGAACATCCCCGGCGAGAACTTCATCAACATCATGTCTTCCAACGAGTACCTCACTCGTGTAAACCTGATGGATGCTTCCAACCCCGACACCGATACTCCCATCAACCCCGCCAAGAGCGTGATAGTTGTGGGTGGCGGTAACACCGCTATGGACTCTTGCCGTACGGCCAAGCGTCTGGGGGCAGAGAAGATATACATCGTTTACCGCCGTTCCGAGGCCGAGATGCCTGCACGTCTGGAAGAGGTGAAGCATGCCAAGGAAGAGGGTATCGAGTTCCTCACATTGCACAATCCTCTTGAATACCTTGCCGACGAGACAGGTGCCGTGCGTGCCGTAGTGCTCCAGAAGATGGAACTGGGCGAGCCAGATGCCTCTGGCCGTCGTTCTCCTCAGCCCATACCCGGTGCTACCGTAACTCTGGACATTGACCAGGCAATCGTTGCCGTGGGCGTGTCTCCCAACCCCATCGTTCCCACCTCAATCGAGGGACTGGAACTGGGCCGCAAGAACACCATCGTGGTTGGCGAGAACATGCAGACAAACCTGCCCACCATCTTTGCCGGTGGCGACATCGTGCGCGGCGGTGCTACCGTAATTCTGGCAATGGGCGACGGTCGCCGTGCCGCCCAGTCAATGCACGAGTACCTCTCAAAGTAACACATACACTCCCACCCACACACTTCAAAAACCGCTGACATGAAGAAGACACTCATATTCACACTTCTCATCCTCCTGACGCTGGGCGCTTCTGCCCAGCGCAGAAGGAGAGCCAAGACTCCTCCTCCTCCCACACCCGAGGAATTGGCGGAAATCGCACGTAAGGAAAAGTACGACCGCAAACTGCAGGCCATCGAGCGTGTAACCTTCATCGATTCCATTCTGCTGAAAAAGTCGGAAGTGATGGATGTGCTCAGCCTTGGAAACGAAACGGGCAGTGTGCATACGTATAACAAGTTCTTCGCGTCTACAGAGAAGGACACGCTGGATTGCACCCTGTTCCTCTCACAATTGGGCGACAAGATCATCTATGCCCAGCCCGACACGGCCTCAGTGCTCCACCTCTATGCCAGCGAAATGATCGGACAGAAGTGGTCCAAGCGTGTGGCTTTGCCCGGACTTGAGGATTCCGTCAGCCACAACTACCCCTTCATGCTTACCGACGGAAGCACCCTGTACTATGCCTCAAAAAGCGAGGAGGGACTTGGGGGATACGATATCTACATGACACGATGGGATGACGATGACCAGCGTTTCCTGAAACCCGAGAACATAGGCATGCCCTTCAATTCACCAGCCAACGACTATCTGTATCTCGTCGACGAGTTCAACCAACTCGGCTGGTTCCTAACTGACAGAGGCCAAAGTGCCGACTCGGTATGTCTCTACTGCTTCATTCCCAACGAGGTACGCAAGATATACAATGCCAGCGAACTGGGATACGACACACTAGTTGCCTATGCCGACATACGCAGCATCAGAGACACATGGGTGGACAAAACCCAAGTTCTGGAAGCGCAAAAGCGCCTGCTTTCCACCAGGGACAAGACCAAAAAGGCAAAGACCCATCAATTCAACTTTATCGTTAACGACCATATCACCTATAACAGCATATCGCAATTCCGACACGAGGAAAGCCGAAAAATGGCCGAAAAATGGATAAAGATGATTGCCGAGCGCAATACCGTTTCAGAGCAACTTGAAGGTCTCAGACAAAAATATTCCGAGGGAAAGCCCGAAAATAAAGCCGAACTTGCAACAAAGATACTCCCCTTGGAACAAAAGTACGAGAAACTTGTTTCCGACCTCTGTTCATTGGAAAAGGAAATACGTACCTTTGAGCAGAGATAATGCTACCTTACTTCTCTCTCTGCCCGACCCTATTAACCTAACACACACATACCATGATTTACCCACCATCCGAACTAATAATAAACCCCGACGGTTCTGCATTTCATCTGCACATACGCCCCGAACAACTTGCCGATAGGGTAATCCTCGTTGGCGACCCTGGTCGTGTAGAAACCGTGGCTTCACACTTTGAAACACGTGAGTGCAACATTTCCTCACGCGAATTCTGTACCGTCACCGGAACATACCATGGCAAGCGCATCACCGTGCTTTCCACCGGTATCGGGTGCGACAACATAGACATCGTAGTGAACGAACTGGATGCCCTGGCAAACATCAATTTTCAGACACGCGAGGACAATCCCAAGTTCCGACAACTCACCCTCGTGCGCATCGGTACCTGTGGAGGTCTCCAACCCGAAACACCACTAGGCACATTCATAGCAAGTGAAAAGAGTATTGGCTTCGACGGCTTGCTCAACTACTATGCCGACCGCAACAGAGTGTGCGACCTTGAACTGGAGGAGGCATTCCGCAAACACATGCATTGGTCCCCGCAGAAAGGCGCTCCCTATGTGGCAACGGCCGATGATGGACTCCTGAATCAAATTGCGGCCGATGACATGGTTCGTGGCATCACCATCGCTTGCGGAGGTTTTTATGGTCCTCAGGGCAGAAGAATCAGGATGGAGATTCAGGATCCCGAACAGAATGCCAAAGTAGAGGCTTTTAGGTATCTCACGCATGACAATGGTACTCCACGGGAATTGAAGATATGCAACTTCGAGATGGAGTCTTCGGCTCTTGCAGGTCTTGCCTCTATCCTCGGACACCGTGCAACCACCTGTTGCATGGTAATAGCCAACCGCTATGCCCAGGAGATGAATACATCCTACAAGAATACCATCGACAACCTCATCTCTCTGGTATTGGAGAGAATCTAAAAAAACTTGCCTTCTCGCCCCACCCAAGAGAGGCATACACCTTATTTATATATATAATGTCTACCATCTGTGCACCTGCCACCGCTCCCGGTGGAGCAATGGCCGTAATTAGGGTTTCGGGCCCCGAGGCCATCTCCATAACATCACGCATCTTCTCCAAAGACCTTACCCAGGCCAAGGGATACACGCTTCACTATGGCAATATCCTAAGCCCCGAATACGAAACAACGGATAATGCCCAGTGCTCAAATAACCTGGCATCTCCTGGCCGCATAATAGACGATGTCATCGTTTCCGTTTTCCGCTCGCCTCACTCATACACGGGAGAAGATAGCACAGAAATATCTTGTCACGGTAGCCGTTTCATCGTACAGAAGATTATTGAGGTTCTCATCCAGGCAGGCGCTCGCATGGCCACACCTGGCGAGTTCACCAAAAGAGCCTTTCTGGCAGGTAAGATGGACCTTTCCCAGGCCGAGGCCGTAGCCGACCTCATTGCCTCCAGCAACGAAGCAACACACCGCATGGCAATGTCGCAGATGCGTGGTGGCTTCTCTCGCGAACTGGATACTCTGCGCGAACAACTCCTACACATCACCTCTCTTCTCGAACTCGAACTCGACTTCTCCGACCACGACGACATAGAATTTGCCGACCGCACAGAACTTACCCAACTCATTGATTCTCTGTATAGGCACATTCAGCAGTTAACCGAATCCTTCCGCACTGGCAATGCCCTTAAGACAGGCATCCCTGTTGCCATAATTGGTGCGCCCAACGTAGGCAAGAGCACCCTCATGAATGCCCTCGTTCACGATGAACGCGCCATCGTTTCCGACATTCAGGGCACTACACGCGACCTCATAGAAGACACCATACAGATAGAAGGCATCACCTTCCGCTTCATCGACACGGCAGGCATCCGCAAAACCACCGACCGCATAGAGCAGATGGGTATAGAACGCTCCTTGCAGGCAGCAAAAAAAGCAGACATCATCATATTGCTCACCGAACCCAACAAGAATTTTCCTGACATACGCATCCCCCACTCTCCCGAAACTCCGGACCTTCCCATTATAATGCGTGTCATCAACAAGAGTGATCTTGTCATGCCCGACTCATCCTTCCTTTATCATCGCAAGCAGAAGGACCAGGACATCCACATATCATCAATGACAGGTGCAGGAATGCCCGTTCTCCTGAGTTCCCTAGTAAGTGCTGCCCATAAGGTTTTGTCTGTAAATCAAGGCAACGACTCCACCATCGTCACCAACCTCCGTCATTACGAAGCCCTCCATCACGCTCTCGAAGCCGTCTCCCGTGTACGTCATGCCATAGCTGATAACATCCCCGGCGACCTCATCGCCGAAGACCTCCGCCAATGCCTCCACTACCTTGCCGAAATCACTGGTGGCGAAATCACCTCCGACGCCATCCTCTCCAACATATTCAAAAACTTCTGCATCGGAAAATAATTGGCACTTTTATGGATTGAAAACGGATACAAAGAAACGTATATAAAACGCAAATATCAGCAATTAAAACGCTATAAAACAGCTGATTGCGATATTTGCGTTTCTTTGTATGCAAAAATGTCTCTTGTTTTGTAGTATCAGATATTTGTTATACTTTTGTCCCCCAGATGGTCCCCCGAGACAAAAAAGGCACTAAAAATTTGTCCCTTCTTGTCCCTCGGGATTCTCGGGGGACAAAAATTTAATAGAAACGACTAATACTGTAAACAAATGGCAAAGAAAATCGACGTTCAAAAAGAGCCTGTCAAGCTACGCGAGAAAGTGCTCAAAAATGGAAGCATCAGTTTATTCCTTGACATCTATAGTAATGGCCGTCGCCACAAGGAATACTTAAAACTGTATCTCATCAAAGCTACTACTCAGGCTGAGAAAGAGCAAAACAGAGAAACATTGGCAACTGCTCAAGCAATTAAAGCAAAACGCCAAATTGAAATTCAAAATGGTCAGTACGACTTTACCCGTCAATACAAGGAAGATATGTTGTTCCTTCCCTACTTCAGAGAGATGATTGAAGAACGAGGTAAGAATGCTGAAACCAAAGGTAACTATGGCAACTGGAAGAGTTGTCTTCGTTACCTAGAGATCTATTGTGATGAGAAGACTACATTCCGTGATGTAACTCCTGAGTTTGTACAAGGCTTCAAGGATTATCTTGATGTTGCTGACAAGGAGGACTTCAAACGTGGTCCCAATGCTCCGAAGAGAGTTTACGAAAAGTTGTCAACCAATACAAAGGTCTCTTACTTCAATAAATTACGAGCTTGTATCAATCATGCCTTTAATGAGAGAATCATCCCAACCAATCCTATTATTGGTGTTACTGGATTCAAGGCTGAAGAAGTAAAGCGTGATTACCTCACTTTTGATGAAGTGAAGCTTCTTGCGAATACTCCTTGTGCTTCACCCCTATTAAAGAGAGCTTTTCTTTTCTCCTGCTTGACAGGTCTTCGTACAAGCGACATTGAAAAGTTGACTTGGGAAGAGGTCAAGAAGTTTGGAGAGTATACCAGAATCGAGTTCAAGCAAAAGAAGACTGGAGGACAAGAATACATGGACATTCCTGCCCAGGCAGTGAAATATCTTGGTGAACGTGGTGAACCAACAGAACGTGTATTTAGCGGATTCAAGTATGGACCATGGATAAGTACATATTTGAGAAAATGGTGTGATGCAGCTGGAATTACCAAGAAGGAATTGACCTTCCATTGCGGTCGCCACACTTTCGCTGTCCTTATGTTGGATTTGGGTGCTGACCTATTTACTGTATCAAAACTCCTTGGTCATAAGGACATCAAGACAACTCAAATATATGCCAAGGTGCTTGACAAGAATAAGCAAAAGGCCGTTTCATTGATTCCGAATTTGGATGATTAAATCTCAGCAAGTATGGAAGCAATGAATAGACAACATGCCGTTATAGCAATGGCAAAGATGGGAAGATTGGTTAAGCAACTTCGCTACTGGATTGATGCAGATTCTGATGCAGACCTGTATTTCAAGACTTTTGAAGAAGAAATAAGCCAATCTAAGGAATGGGCAGATTATGTCTACAAGTATCTAAAGGATAGTTCCTGCAAAATTATCGCTGAAGAACTTGAACGAATTGGCTCCATCGATGACATCGAGGAATATGTAAACAATAAGAATGGTAGATTGGACGCAAGACTACGTCCAGATCTTATTGCCTTCATTAGACAGATGCATAAGATTGAGGCCGTTATACGAAAAGTCAAGGCAGAAAGCCAAAGCGAATATCCTGATTTGATTCCGGCTCTGGCTAATGAACGCACAGTCGAGCTTTTGCGACGAGCAGTCGATGGTGGTCTTCTTGACAAGCACTATATGCCATTGGAAACAACTACTGGTTCACAACTCAGAGTAATTGCCTATGCTATAGCAACCATCATGAAGTTTCCTAATAGATGTAAATATGTCTATTTCGAGAGACAATGGAACAGGGCTACTCGCAGTCTAGGCGGCGTTCCCTTGGCTCAATCAGAACAAGGAAGAGTGAAACATGAATATGCAATGAGTTTGTATCCTGAGGCTGATTTCACCTCACTTCTTCAAGTATCAAGCGACAACGACACCTTCTACAGCCCCTATCCTAAGCAACGCATCAAGCGAATGTATCAGGATTTGGTTGAAGGTGGATATATAGCTCACTATACAACACTAGAGGATTTTATGGGTATATTTGATGCTAATAAATTCACCAAGCCGATTGAGTGGATTAAAAGCCAAAGACAATTGTCTTATTTCCTGACAGAAGCATTTACACCAACCAACAAACGATTGGTATGGGTTAAAGCATGTTGCTGCTTCAGAATCTTTGGCAAGGTTCCTCATAAGGATTGTATGGTCTCTGGATTAGGAGAGCTTAAAAGAAAGGGTGTGTATGATACATATGAACCCGAGTTAATGAATATTGCAAAAAGATATAATGCTAAATAGTTAAATATAAGCGAATTGTATCTCTATGAGAACATTATATATCAATTTTTTACAAATTAAAAATCAAGGAACAATGAGACGAAGTTTATCTTGCCTCATCTCTCTTTTTTGACAAATTTGTAAGGCGTTCGACCTACGTCAGTCCTAAAATTGGGAGAAAAGGCCTCGCTGAATTACTCAGCACAGCACACAGACAATTTCAAGAAGAGGTCATATCATCGAAGAAAAGTTATAAACGCTTCATGCATGACTATCTTAATTCAATCAAGCATCACGACAATGAAGATGCGTGGAGTAAAAACGGTCACGAAAAGAACTACAACATTGTATTGACACTCCTGACTGAACATGAAGGACTGGTTAGAGATTATCTCTCAAGACCCCAGCTCACCGAAGAAGAAGTAGACCAACTTATTGTCGAGTTCTACAGATTCGATTTACCGAAAGAAACGGCTGCTTCGCTATCATCAGGTGTTCAATCCGAAGCCACACCAATTGGAATCCTCAGCGTTACTATTCCTTCTACAAAGAAACATGTAGATCTGATTGTACACATAGCCAACGAGGTTAATCTTTTTAAGGAGCAAATTGACGAGAACGATGCCAAGGCTCTTATGGGTGAAGTTAAAATCAGAAGTCTGAGTTCATCCAATAACACAAGAGTCGTTCTGTTCTTTGATAGACTCGCCTCACATGGTATTCTAGTAAATACGTGGCAGGTTGATTTAGCCAAGCGACAAATGGTACGTAGTTCTTCTGGAAGTAAATTCCTGGAACAACATGACTTTTCTTCCACTTTATACAGACTTAAGGAGCGTCCTCCTTCGACTAAGGAGCGTGATCTACTTTCATTGATAGATAAAATTGTTGAGAAGTCAAAGGAAGAAAAATAAGAAAAAGGAAGAAAAAAATGTTGAGAATCGTGTTGAGAATGATGTAGAGAATCAACATTCTCAATTTTATGAGTAATCACATCTCTGTAGCTTTGCCCTCGTAACCGGTTATTACTGAGGGCAAAGCCTTTTTTATTCACTTCAAAAATTAGAAAGATGAAACAAAGAAGACAAGAGATGAGGGATGCTATTTCCCCACAAACTATCCAGCATCTGGAATCAAGCGTACAGAACCTACATTCGATGCTGACAAAGCTTGATAAAAGAATCGAATCTGAGATCAATAAGATTGACGACAAGATGTGGACACTCAAAGAAGTATTCACATCGTCGGAAGCCTGCATGTTTTTAGGTATATCACCTAGCTATCTTTATAAGCTCACCTCTGCCAAGCTCATACCCTATTATAAACCCAGCGGTGGAATGATATTCTTTAATCGTGAAGAATTGAAACAGTGGGCACAACAAAACCCTGTTGTTGCCAGAGCCTTTGCAAACGCTAACTCAAATACTACATCCTTATGACTCCACGTGAATTAGAATTGTACATCGAGAGACTTAAGAAGGCTCAAGAGTTGATTGAAACCTATGACATTGGTCAGTTTCAAGAGAAGATAATGGAAGTAAAGAGTTATCTGGAGCAATTCAACGGATTGCAGGAATTGCTGAAGCATATGCAAGCAATTTCAGAGATTGCATATACCATCAAGGAGTTTTATACTATTGATGAAGCATCCAAATACTTGGGTTTAAGTAAAAACACAGTATATAGGATTACCTCAAATCGTCAACTGACTTACTATAAACCAAATGGAAAGAGCATTTTCATCAAGCGTGATGACCTATTCAAATGGATAAGCCGCCATCCTGTACGCTCAATAGATGAAATTAATGCAATTGCAGTAACCAAAGCTCATGAATTAGCCAAAGAACATAAAAGAAAAACGAATAGAATATGAAATCACCGATAGATATGAGAAGTGGTACCAAAATAGATGGCACCAATTACAAATTACTTCTGAAACACATAAGGTTGAATGTGACCGACAAGTACGAGTTCCCTCCTGAGATTATTAAGGTTAATGGAACAACAGTAGCAACATTGGGAAATTTCAGTGCATCAACAGGCAAACCTAAAAGCAAGAAGACTTTCAATGTATCTGCATTAGTCGCTTCTGCTCTCTCTGGTAAAGAGGTACTGAAGTACAAGACCAATCTGCCTAACGGTAAAGAACGTATCCTTTACGTTGACACTGAGCAGAGCAAATGTCATTGCCATAAAGTCATGCAAAGAATTATGAAATTGGCAGGATTGCCTATTGATAAGGAAGACGATAGAATACTATTCTTTGTCCTCAGAGAGTACACACCTGAGCAAAGACGAGAAATCATAAGTTGTGCCTTACAGGAAGAAGAGAATATCGGTCTAGTAATAATTGATGGAATTAGAGACTTGATCCATGACATAAATTCACCTGGTGAATCCCTGAATATCATCAACGAACTTATGCGATGGTCAAGTTACTACGAAATGCATATTCACACGGTACTTCATCAGAATAAAGGTGATGATAATACTCGTGGACATATTGGTACAGAACTTAACAACAAGGCTGAAACTATATTGCAAGTATCTAAGAATGCAGAGAATCCCAACATTAGTGAAGTCAGGGCAGTACATATCAGAGATAAGGAGTTTGTGCCATTTGCTTTTGAAATCAACGAAGATGCACTACCTCAGCTAGTAAACGACTATAAGTTTACTAAGGTAAAGGAGAAAATATCTTCATATGCAGACATGAGCAACGAACAGCATCTTGAAGCTCTGGAGTGTGCTTTCAAGGACAAACAATGTATGGGATACCAAGAATTGCTGGATTCCTTAAAGACTGGTTATGCGAGCATTGGGTACGCCAGAGGTCGAAATACTATTGTCAAACTCTGCAAGTTCTTGTCCAATATAAATGTTCTCATCAAGGAAGAACAGGGATATATCTTTGACAAAGAACCGCTCTGCTCAAGAAGCAGTTTAGTTTAGTTTGGGTATATATATAAGTTGGACTAAACCGAATAGACATGAATATACTTGAAGCAAAACAAATAAGCATTGTAGAATATCTTAAGCAATTAGGATACAAGCCTACCAAATCAAAGTGTGGACAATACTGGTTCAAATCACCATTCAGATCCGAAAGGACTGCATCATTCAAGGTTGACAACAACAAGAATGAATGGTACGATTTTGGAATAGCAGATGGAGGTGATATTATCTTGCTTGGAAAGTACCTATTCAATACAAGTAGTGTTAGTGAAGTACTATCCATACTGAGCAATCAGGTTCCTTGTGCGAATTCAATCAGAATTAAAGCATCGACAATACAGCCTCCCCCTATAGAGGATATGTTTAGAAATGTAGAAGTAATACCACTCAACAACTATGCATTGCTGTCGTATATCAAATCTCGTCTCGTGGACATTAACCTGGCTAAACAATATTGTCATGAGATACATTACAAATTACGCCAAAGAGCATATTTTGGTATTGCATTCGGCAATCGGTCTGGTGGTTATGAGATTAGAAACTCCTATTATAAAGGATGCTACAAAAATAAGGATATAACCATGGTATATATGTGCAATGGTATCCTTCAACAACACATATGTATATTTGAAGGATTTATGGACTTCCTATCCTATTTGACACTGGAAAAAGTTGACAACAGATTCATCTGTATAGAAACAGCCTCAGACTATATGATTCTAAACTCTATAGGAAATTTGAAGAAGTGTCTTGAAGAACTGGATAAATTCTCATATATTCATTGTTATTTGGATAATGACACAGCTGGTCAAAAGACTGTAGAGACAATCAGAGGATTATATGACCATAGAGTCTTTGATGAGTCTGTAAGGTACCAGGAGTACAAGGATCTCAACGATTATTTATTAGGGAAAAAGAAATAACACGTATCAACATCATTTTCAGGACGGCTCAAAAGGTCGTCCTTTTTATTTTTATAGCCCTTTTTTCTTTCAAAGTATGATATTAAAGTATGATTTTTAATTTTTCAATCAAAATCACCCCTTTTAGAGCGGATTTTGAGAAGATTATTTCGATAAATCATATTTAAGGCTTTCCTTTGCATCAAACTTTATTCATAATTAATTTTCATACTTCAAAAGATGAGTTCATACTTTATATTCGCAATTGCTCTCACGGTGGCATACATCATCTACTTTGCGGTAATGATTATGCAAGACCTTTACGGAAAGAAGAAAGACGGTAAGAATGATGTAGAGGTGTTTTCAGTGACAGATGATACTGATGAAGGAGTACAAGTGTCCGAAAGCGACTCAGGTTTCAGCATTGGGGAGGAAGATTACACTACTGAATATTTGGAACAGGAGAATGCTCCAACTGTTGATGAACATCAAGAGTCTTCCACTGATAACACATCACCAATTGCTGAGATTAAATCACAGATAGATGAAGCAATGGATACCGTAGAGTCATTCATGTCAAAACCTTGCACTGACGAAAAACTACAGCTAGCCTTAATCAATGGAGGTCATATTGATGATAATACAGAGCTGGATTGGAAAAAGGTAATCAATGAATTATGAAGTTAACCATATTAAAACCATGCATGCTTATCATGATGCTTGGCATAATACCAATGAGTGTATATGCCAAATGCGGAGGTGTAAATTATAGTTGGGGTGCTGATGCTCTTGCCTCCATGCACGACTATGTAGTCACAATGATGCTCTATGTTTTATACATCTGTTATGCATTGGCCACAGTGGTAGGTATCATATCAGCACTTCAAATAACAATTAAAATGAATATTGGTGAAGACGGAGTTAAGAAAGCCATTATGATGTTAGTCGGAGCAATACTCTTTATCATAAGTGCTTCAATTGTCTTCCCTGCTTTCTTTGGATATAGAATCTGGTAGTTATAAACTTATTGTTTCACTTTTAATTAAAATCTTATGTATCAGAAAGTAAAAAGCTTTTTCAAGAAGATGGCAGCCTCTAAGAACTTGAAG
>JAZRIA010000137.1:0-8586 GCA_045645045.1 Bacteroidaceae bacterium
ATACTGGTTTGCCAAATACAAACAATGCTCTTGAGGGCGTATTCTCTGACATCAAAAGCAAACTAAGGGTACATCGTGGCATTAACAAAGATAATAGGAAAAAACTATTGGATGAATACATAATGAGACATTATTAAACGCGATTCCCTTGGCAGGGCGCGCCCTGCCAAGGGAATCTATCCTACTTTTTGTCCTATAAGGGAATTTAATGATGAATTCATCCTACTTTTTGTCCACGTTACCGAGAATTATATACGAGGATGACAGGCAGAGTTGACAAAAAAGCATATAGCCTCTATCAATCACCGCATATTATATTTTCCAGGAATGCGATCTTGGATGTTGACAGGATGTCTTGCTGATACAACAAGTTTGAAAGCCCCTTTATGGGTTCGCTCGGGACTTGCACCCGTTAGCTAATGCTCATGCTGAATGTATAAAGAAAATGAGGATGTGCTATTTTAACACATCCTCATTCAAGTTTGCTAGAGAGGTGCCTGGCGGATTCGAACCGCCGTAGACGGTTTTGCAGACCGTAGACTAAGCCACTCATCCAAGGCACCGTATCCCTTATTTTGCAGTGCAAAGATACAACATTTATCTGATACCACCAAGCCTTTATGTAAAAAAATAACGGATTTTGATTATTTTGTAGATTTAGGTATTTATAAATATCAATCTGATGTATCACTTTTTGATAATTTATACATAAAGTAGGTTTCATTACCCATTATCCTACCCTTTAACTTATCATTACTTTTACACAAAAAATATCGTTTCGTAAATGAGACGATTTTCACGAAAAACTAATGGCAAATAGACTTTAACTTAGTGAAGGCCTAGAACAGTTATCCTCACTTGCTGATATACAGAAGCTGAAAGAGGTAGATTATATTTACATGACAGTAATAATGTAGAGGGGCGAAGCCTTTGTGCTTCACCCCCCTATATATAATATTAGATGTAAGCTGAAACAGCCTTGAATTATTCAACCAAGTTTATTGCCAGTGAAAGTTCGTCCAGTTGCTTCTGATCGATAACTCCGGGAGCATCGAGCATAACATCGCGACCACTATTGTTCTTGGGGAAAGCTATTACATCGCGGATGCTGTCCAGTTCTGCAAAAAGGCTTACGAAACGGTCTAATCCGTATGCAAGACCACCATGAGGAGGTGCACCGTACTTGAATGCATTCATGAGGAAACCAAACTTTTCCTGTGCCTGTTCGGGGGTGAAACCAAGAATTTCAAAAATTTTCTGCTGAAGCTTGGCATCGTGGATACGAATGCTACCACCACCTACCTCTACACCATTGATAACCATATCGTAGGCATTGGCACGTACACGTGCGGGATCTGTGTCCAACAGAGGCACATCCTCGGGCTTTGGAGAGGTGAACGGATGGTGCATGGCCATCAAGCGCTGCTCCTCATCGCTCCATTCATACATGGGAAAGTCCACAATCCACAGACATGAATACTTATTCTTGGGACGAAGACCCATACGCTGGCCCATCTCCAAACGAAGCTCGCAAAGCTGCTTTCTTACCTTCATGGCGTCGTCACCGGAGAGAATAAGAATGAGGTCACCAGGCTGAGCATTCATCTTATCCTTCAATATCTGCAAGGTGTCCTGATTATAGAACTTGTCTACACTACTCTTCACATTGCCATCGTCCTCCACACGAGCATATACGAGTCCCTTTGCACCAATCTGAGGACGCTTGACGAAGTCGGTCAACTGATCTATCTGCTTGCGAGTCAGCACAGCCTGTCCATCACAGCAGATGGCACCAATATATTGGGCAGAGTCGAATACACCAAAGCCTTCCGGGAAGATGCTGTCCACTATTTCTGTAGAGGCATTGTCCTGCTGAAGGTTCTTTAGTTCAACGAACTTCATCTCGAAACGTGTATCTGGCTTATCGCTACCGTAGTACTTCATTGCATCAGCCCATGTCATGCGAGGTAAGGCAGGTATGTCTATACCCTTAAGTTCCTTAAAGAGGTGTCGGCTCATACCCTCAAACACCTGGAGAACATCCTCCTGTTCCACAAAAGACATCTCACAGTCAATCTGTGTAAACTCTGGCTGACGATCGGCACGAAGGTCTTCATCGCGGAAGCACTTCACTATCTGGAAGTAACGATCCATGCCGGCAACCATTAGCAACTGCTTAAGAGTCTGTGGGCTCTGGGGCAATGCATAGAACTGACCGGGGTTCATGCGTGATGGCACGACAAAGTCTCGTGCACCCTCTGGGGTTGAGTTTACGAGCACTGGAGTCTCTATCTCCAAAAAGCCCTGCTGATCGAGATAGCGACGGACCTCGAAGGCAAACTTGTGGCGCAATTCCAGATTCTTGCGTACATTGGGACGACGTAGATCGAGGTACCTGTACTTCATACGAATGTCGTCACCGCCATCACTCTGCTCCTCTATGGTGAAGGGAGGTGTCATGGATTCGTTAACGATGTTCAACTCGTTTACCATGATTTCTATCTCACCGGTAGGAAGATTCTTGTTCTTGGAATATCGTTCGGCAACAATACCCTTGGCCTGAACCACGAATTCGCGTCCCAATTTGCCAGCTTTGGCCTTGAGGGTATCACTACAATCCTCGTTGAAAGCAAGCTGAGTGATACCATAGCGATCACGGAGGTCCACAAAGGTCAGTGCACCCAGATTATGAACACTCTGCACCCAACCGGCAAGGGTAACTTCCTCGCCCACATTGGCAAGACGAAGCTCGCCACAGTTTTTTGTTCTGAACATCTTTAATATATTTTATTTACTACATTCATGAAATAGAAAAGGGATGACCTCGCATGAAGTCATCCCTTTTTCCTGTACGCCCTCAGGGGCTCGAACCCTGGACCCATTGATTAAGAGTCAATTGCTCTACCAACTGAGCTAAGGACGCATTGTTTTTTGTTTTCCGTGTGCAAAGGTACGGACTTTATTCGGAATGACCAAATTTTCTTGGAGTTTTTTTTATTTTTTCATCTCAAATCGTCAAAATCATCATTTCGCTGGCTTGTTTTCTTCTCAAAACGTCCAATTTGAAGTCCACACCAGCAATAAGTCCGTATTCACGCAATACTGTTTCATACGTCTTTCTAGCCAGTTCCGGATGGTTGTTTTCTTCGCTGAGATGGCACAACCATACACGGCGCAGAGCCGGAGAGGCATGCTCGGCTATGAGTTTGGCACTGTCCGCATTGGAGATGTGCCCACGGCCGCTACGTATACGTCCCTTCAAATATGCTGGATAAGGCCCCATCATGAGCATGTCCACATCGTGGTTGGACTCTATAACTATGAAGTTTGCCTGTGACACCTCCTGTTGGATGATTTCCGTGGCATGTCCAATGTCTGTTATTATCAGGAATATTTCCTCGTCAGTTTCTATCCTGTATCCTACGCAATCGCTACTATCATGAGGTACGCTGAAAGCCGTCACTCTAATATCGCCAATCTCTATTGTATGCGATTTCTGAATAATCCTTGTATATTCGGGGGTCAACTTAGTTGTTACGCAATAGTTACGGTTTATACCCCGGTGCACTTCCTCCGTGGCATAGATTGGCAGGTGGTAATCGTGCGCCAGATGCCCCACTGCCTTGATGTGATCTGCATGGTCATGAGTTATGAATACCGCGTCAATATCTGTCAGCATCACTCCCCTCTCCTTCAGATCATGCCTCAGGCTTTTAACTCCTATGCCAGCATCCACGAGAATCTGTGCATTATCCGTTGCCAGATAATAACAGTTGCCGCTACTGCTGCTGCCCAAGGATATGAATTTTATCATACATTTCTATTTTACCGACAAAGATATGAAAACTTGGGCAATCTTCAAAAAATACTAATATAATAAATCTAAAAATATTATAATACTCATTTATAATGAAACAGAACAATTACATAAGGCGAATATACAAACAGGCGATACTAATACCTCCAAAGCAAGGAACTGAAGGATAAGAAATTTACTCTCTTCAAATTCTGTCTCCCTTTTTTCTAAAATCAAATGCCATGTTTCAGAACCAATTTTGCTAGACTTTGCCCTGTATAGTTCTAATTTAACAATATTTATTATTGACAATATTCGGGCGATGCCATATTTTCCTTATTTTTGTTCCGCTACTTGTATTTCAATTTAATACATACACAATTGAAAAAGAGACTATTTACATCAGCACTAATGCTTGCGCTCTGCATCGTTTCTTTTGCACAGTTAAAGCAAATACATGGGCGTGTGCTGCACAAGGACGAGCCACTGGCCAAGGCCAATGTTATGGAATTGAATGCCAACCACCGCATCATAAACCAGACACATACAGATGCCAACGGTTATTTCACTCTGAAAGTGAGTGGAGAAAAGACTTCTGTAAGGGTTACATACAACGGCATGAGGAAATACACACACAAAATAGGCACACGCACAAAGTGGGAGATTTCCTTAGATAAGGAAAAGGATATGGGTGAGAATAAAGTGCGTTCACACCATGAAACAACTAAACTTTTTGTAGGTCGCATGCAGGGGCGTACAATACCTCAACTCTCTTGGATAGAACACCTCACAGATACTACATTCTGTATTATCGTACCCGTACGTACCATAAATGCTGTGGACGAATATCCCCAAGGTCGCAGAATGGTTGTACAAGACTACAACGGCCGCATCATAGCCACTGGCGTTTGCATAGAGCCTGCCATGCCCGAGGAGGGCTTGCCACAGAGTTATGACCCCTACGTAAGGACAAGCAGCAACAACTCGGCAAACAACAACTCCCAGTTCACCACCGACGACCGCGACTATTTCTGCTATCCGCGTTTCCTGTTCAAGCGCACCGACCTGGAGAATATCATAGACCATAGCAGCGAGGTGGCATGCTTTGCCGTAGACACCACACGAGGCGACAACTACTGGATTTACTACAAGGCAAAGAACCTGGGCAAGGAGTTGCAGAAGATTCTCAACAAGATGTTGAAATAGCAATCCGCCCATCTGCGTTTAGGCTGCACACAAAAAAAAATAATGAGCGGCTGGCCGTTATGGCCAATCGCTCAATTTGTATTCCGACTCCACACGTACTTCCACATCATCGGGCAAGGCCGGGAAGAAGTCCATGGAGATGATGCGTTCCACCTCATCAATGGAGTTTACGTATTTGTCGCGCTTGTTGTTGCCTGCCTCGTTCTTGTAGATGAAGCCTATGGCACGGGGCTTGCCACTCTGCATGCCGGTAAGCACCACCTTGAAGAAGGCATCGGGGATGCGTATCCTGAACGTTTTGCCTATATGGCCATACTTGGGCGTGCGGTAGTTGATGGGTCCGCACACTATGTAGACGGGTTCTACCTCTGCCCAGCGGCGGCATGCCTCCTCCAGTTCCTTCCAGTCACCACGGTTCAGGTTGTGGTTCTGCGGACAGATGTTGGTCATGTAGAAACTCTCGTTCATGGCACGCCAATGGTACTTGTTGTCGCCAGCAGGGCACATGTGTCCCCTATCCCATCCGCTACCGGTATACTCCTTTGTGGTAACCGCCATGTCCTCGGGGAGCTTGGGATTGGGCACGAACTTGCTGTTGCGGCTCTCCCTCTCCACCAGTTTATCCGCGTTCAGTTCCCATGCCACCCAATTGGGGATGCACTGGTCGGGGTTGTAGGACACGGTGTAGCTGTATTGCTCCAGGAGAATTTCCGCACGCTCTTTGGTGGAAACGGGAATTTCGTATCGGACATTTTCCGTATCGACAGATAGAGAAGTCTCCTCTTCTTGCAAGGGTGGCACTTCATTCTCCTGCCCTTGTCCAAAGGCAAAAAGCAATGCCGTCAACAAGCCTAATATTATTGTTGTATATAATTTGTTCATTTAGTTAGAAGTTATTTCAGAGACAAAACACTACTCTCCTTCTTCCTTCTTATTCATCAGCAGGCCTGCCTTTGCATTCAATGGAGAAATTACGGACTTGCCGGTTTTCTCCTCCAGTTCCAGGCGAGCATTGCGAGCAATTCCGCCTCCTTGCTGTGCTATCTCTGCAT
Source organism: Bacteroidaceae bacterium (assembly GCA_045645045.1). Taxonomy (GTDB): domain Bacteria; phylum Bacteroidota; class Bacteroidia; order Bacteroidales; family Bacteroidaceae; genus Physcousia. The sequence goes on from JAZRIA010000137.1 coordinate 6,055, forward strand.
GCTGGGCAAATGTTTCTGGATTGCGACTTTCAGAGATTTCCTTTGTGGAGAGTTCAGCAAGCATATTAAGCACCAGTTCTTTATTGGTCATGTTGTCGCGCAGATTCTCCTTCTTCAATCCCTTGAAACGTTTATATTCGCGAGCCGTCATGTCGCTCCAGGTCTGATACATGATGTCGGTGAGCGTGGCAAACTGAACTCCCTCCTGCAAGCCATGACGTTTCCACTCGTCGGTAAGTTCCTTGCGTATCTCGATGGACTTCAATCGCTGATTTATCCAATTATCGGAGTATCCCAATCGTTTGTAATCCATCAGTGCCTGATTAATGGAGAGTTCCGGATCTTGCATCTGGTCAAGTCGCTCAGCAGCCACCCTGGCCATCCACAACTTAAAAGGCTCTGCCTTTGGTGAGGGAATGGATTGGATGATGCGGAGTATCGCTTCGGTGTCGGCGGCCAGTGTTTGACGTTTCTTGCCAGTTTCTGTCAGCATTGCTACCTGGGGACAATTTGTCCCTACGAATGCTGCCAGTTGAGGGTCGCGCTTCCTCATTTTCTTGAGATAATCGGTAGGATTGGCGCTATCGGTCAAGACGGACACCACATCGACAACGGAAAAATACCATTTCTCCTGCTGATCGTCCCATACTGTACGTACCCGTTTTTCCTCGAACAACTTTATTGCATTATGCTGTGTCATGCCTAAATATGTGTCTCTATGATAATCAGTGGCAACAACAATGTTTCTTCTTTCTCAATCCCAACTTTGGCAGGAGCAGGGCATTGATGAGCATCAGGGCCAGGAGGATGGTGCATGCCCAGTTGAAGAACGAGGGGCCATGGTCGCAACATGCATGGCTGACGTGCAACTGGCGGAGGAAATCCACATGACCGGCATACTGGAGCCAATCCACAAGACAACCGAATATGATGGAGCCGAAGACTATGGAGCCGAGATATAGCAACAGGGTGCGAGTGCCCAGGAACTTACGCAAAATCAGTATGGAGGCAAAGTTGCATGCAGGACCTGCCACAAGCAGCACCAAGGCGGCACCAGGGGTGAGGCCCTTCATCATCAGCGCCACGGCAATGGGTATGCTGCCCGTTGCACACAGATACATGGGCATGGAAATCAAGAGAACGAGAAGCATGCTGGCAAGGGTGTTGTCCTTGAAGAAGGCAAAGTATTCCGTGGGAATTACCGTGGTGATGATACCAGCTATTACCAAGCCAACCACCAGCCACTTTCCGATGTCCTCAACCATGTCAACATAGGCATACGTCAGAGCATCCTTCACCTTGGAGAAGAAGCTTCCGTGGCTATGCCCCTCGGCATGCGAATGGCATTGACAGGAATGCTCTTCCGCATGAGAATGCGAATGGCATTGGCAGGTGTGCTCCTCCGCGTGAGAATGCGAGTGGCATTGACAGGTGTGCTCCTCCGCGTGAGAATGCGAGTGGCAACAACATGAAGAAGCCTCCACGTTGCCTTGGCCATGACAACACTTGTCTCCCTTATTCACCAGGAAACCACCTGCCACGGCGGTAAACAATGCGGCAATGGGACGGATGACGGCAAAGGGAAGACCCATCAGGGAGAATGTTGCCATGATGGAGTCGACTCCCGTCTGCGGCGTGGCAATCAGGAAAGAGGTAACCGCTCCTTTGGAAGCACCATCCTTGCGCATGGACATTGCCGTTGGGATAACACCGCAAGAACACAAAGGCAAGGGTATACCTATGAGCGCTGCATTGATGACGCTTGAAAAGGACTTGCGAGAAAGATACTTGTGGAAGTACTTTCCGGGTATAAAGGTGTGCATGATACCTGCTATAAGGAAACCCAAGAGCAGGTAGGGCGACATGCTTGTTATGAGTTGGATAATTTCATTCATATTTTGTAATAACCGTGTATCTCTACACTTATTAAAGTCGGCCTATTATGAGCGGCATTTCGGACAGAGTCCCTTGACCACCAGTTCTACATCCTCGGCCAGATAACCTTCGGGCAGGGAGATGCTAGGTATAGGCATGTCCTTGAGGCAAACCGTCTTCTGGCATCTGGTGCAGGTAAAGTGGACATGGCGATGCAGGTGGTCGGTGTCCGCACATGTACAGATGCAGTATTTCTGCATGCCAGTTCCATCGTCAATGGTATGTAAAAGTCCCTTCTCGGCAAAGAGTGTAAGAGAGCGGAATACCGAAGAATTATCGGCTGTGGGTATCTCATGCAGCACATCCTGAAGGGAGAATGCACCGCCATGCATCTTTTCGTGTATCACCCGGAGCACGAGCAATCGCACCGCCGTGATGCGTATTCCCACCTCGGATAGAAGGTCCTCATATAGGTTTGAAGCGGACATAAGTTATCTGTACTATATCAAAATGTTCACCGAGTGCTACACCTCGAAGTAACTTTCCAGTTCCTTGGCCGCCTGGCCGTCGGTGTTCTCTATATCACGAATTATCACGCCATGCTCCAAGAGGGCTATGCGGGGACAGATGTCCACGGTGTGCTGGAGGTTGTGGCTG
>JAZRIA010000138.1:0-3439 GCA_045645045.1 Bacteroidaceae bacterium
TGCCCACCAGAACGGTACAGGTGTTGATGGTGCAGCCCTTGGCCACGCCCAGCAAAAAGAAGCCCAGCATCAGCAGAACGACCAGATTGCTGATGCCCATCAAGCTGTAACCGACGGCGTAACCGATGGTCAGCAGGGTCACGGTGCGTCGAATGCCCAGTTTTGCGGGCAGAATGCCGGTGGCAAAGACCGGGGTGATGGCAAAGTCTTTCTATCAGGGACGATACGACGAGGAGCATCTGCAAAGCCGTGTAGACGAACTGAACGCCCTGTACGTGGCACTGACACGTGCCTCGTGCAACATGTACATCTGGGGTGTGCACAACGGCAAGAGTGTGGTGGAGACGCAGAACGTGGGCAATCTGCTGAACGATTGCCTGAACCCCGGCGCCAACTACACCAACGGGGTGTGGCATGGCGAGGAGGGTGAACCCATCGTGACGGTGAAGCTGGAGAAGGCAAGCGACAACCGCATGCAGCCCGACTTCAAGGCGCACATAGTGAAGATGCAGAGCTACAAGGCGCGTCTGAACTTCCGCCAAAGCAACGAGGCAAAGGAGATGTTCGGACAGAGCGACGAAGCTCGCTCGCTGGGTGTGCTGTACCACCATGTGATGGCGCAGATAAGGGATGCACAGGACGTGGAGCAGACGCTGAGACGCAACCAGATGGCGGGACTGCTCTCCGAGGAGCAGTACAAGGAACTGGAGGGCTACATGCAACAGATGAACAAGGATGCACTGGTGGCTTCGTGGTTTGACACCGAGAACCATGTCTTTGCCGAGTGCGAGATACTGGACCCCACGGCTCGCAAGCGTAACAAGCGCGACCAGCGTCCCGACCGCATAGTGATGAAGGACGGACGGATAACGGTGATCGACTATAAGTTCGGCGACGAGAACGACAACTACAAGGGACAGGTGAACAACTACATGCGCCTACTTCGCAAATTGTACCCCGGGCACACGGTGAAGGGTTACCTGTGGTACGTGAAACTGGGCAGAACGGAAGAAGTGTAGGGAGGAGACAAGACAATGGAGACAAGCAAGAGAGAGAACTGGAGCGAAACGACCTTCCTGGCCAGCGTGGCAAAGGACCTGATGGTGCGTTTCGGCAAGGATATGACCAAGGTGGCGGTGGTGTTCCCCAACAAGCGTGCACGACTGTTCATGAACGAGGAGTTCCTGGCTCTGTCGGACGCGCCAATGTGGGCTCCGCAGTATGCTACCATAGGGGAACTGTTCGGCCGCATAACTGGCGACAATGTGATGGAACCTATACCTGCCGTGTGCACCCTATATAATATTTATAAGGTGCTGATGGGCGAGAAGGCGGAGTCGCAGGACATGTTCTGGGGATGGGGCGAGATAATGCTTTCCGACTTCGACGACATAGACAAGCATCTGGTGAACGCCGATGCGCTTTTCCTCAATGCCAAGGAACTGGGCGACATGGAGAGCCTGGACTTCCTGACAGAGAACCAGCGCGAGGCTCTGGAGCAGTTCTTCGGCAGTTTCCAGACAGAGCACAGGACGCGTCTGCAGGAGCGCTTCTCGGAACTATGGGGCATAATGCCACAACTGTACCACCAGTTGAAGGACACCATGCCCGAGGGCATGCAGCCCTATCAGGGTGCACTGGAGCGCAAGGCGGTGGAGGACAAGGAAATGCTCCATAGGCTAGACGACGATACGATGTATTGCTTCGTGGGCTTCAACATGCTGAGCGAAACGGAGAAGAAACTGATGTCGTATCTGCACGATCGTGGCAGGGCGCTGTTCTATTGGGATTTCGACGTGATGTACATGGAGAACCGTGCCTTTGAGGCGGGCGACTTCATACGCGAAAACCTGCTTCGCTTCCCCAATGCACTGGCACGTGCAGGTATCTACAACAACCTGCGCCACAAGGGGGAGGTAACCTTCATATCTACCAGCACGGACAGCAGTGCCACACGCTACATACCAGAGTGGCTGAAGGAGCATCTCACCCTGGAGGAGAGGGAGACGGCACTGGTTCTGTGCGATGAACAACAACTTCAAACCGTTCTGCATGCCATACCTGATAACGAGGCAGATACAGAAGACAAGAAAGAGGAAGAAGAAGAACAAGAAAGAAAAGAGGGCACTCCTTCCGACGTGAACATCACCATGGGATATTCCCTGACAGGCACGCCCATACACAGCCTGATGCTTGCCCTTATAGTATTGCAGACGGAGGGTTGGGACGAAGGCAGAAAGAGGTTCCGTCTGCCCTTCCTGAGAACGGTGAAATACCACCCCTACTTCAAGTTCATGGAGGATGTACGGTGGGAGGATAGGATTGACTCCTCGGACATACCGGCACTGGTGGCATACCTCTTGGGCATAGTATCGTCCCTGGCTGGCAAGATGCAGGACGAGAACCTGTTTGACGATGTGCTGATGGTGGAGAGCCTGTTCCAGACGCATCGCACCTTGCGCCAGTTCCACGATATAGCCACTGAGACACAGACTGCCTTGCAACTGAACCCGACTACCCTCAGGAGACTTCTGCGACGCATACTGGGAAGCCAGAGCATTCCCTTCCACGGAGAACCGGCACAGGGATTGCAGGTAATGGGTGTGCTGGAGACGCGCTGCCTGGACTTCCGCAACCTGCTGATGCTGAACGTAGGCGAAGGTTTCCTGCCCAAGAGCGGAGCGGACAACTCGCTGATACCTTATACGCTGAGGGTGGGATTCGGACTTACCACGGTGAGGCATCGCATAGCGGTGTTTGCCTACTACTTCTACCGTCTGATACAAAGGGCAGAGCACGTTACCTTCATCTACAACGAGAACTCCTCGGGCAACGTGCGGCACGAGATGAGCCGTTTCCTGCGCCAGTTGCAGGCAGAGACGAACATACCCATTCGTTGCCTTCGCCTGGAGGCGGAACAGGAGTGCATGTTCACCTCGCTGGACACCATACCCAAGGACGATGCAATAATGCAGGCCTTGCACGAGAAGTACGACCTGAACACGAATCCCGAGGCACGCCCCTTGAGCCCTTCAAGCATAAACCGCTATCTGGATTGCCCCATGAAGTTCTACCTGTCCAGCGTGTGTGGCATTCGCGTGGAACCCGATCCCGAGGATGGCATCGACGCACGCCTGATGGGTACCATCTTCCACAACTCGGCAGAGAGGGTGTACAAGGAGATAATGTCGCACACTGGGAGCAACGTCATCACCAGGGAACACCTCTCGGCATACACCACAGACAAGGGCAGCCGCCTGCAGAAGATAATAGACGAGCAGTTCCAGGCAGATGCTGGTATAACGGAATTCCGTGGCGAGAACATACTGATACGCGGCGTGGTGGAGCGTTACCTGATGAACCTGCTCCGATGGGACGAGTGCCATGCACCCATCACGATAAGTCGGATCGTAGCCATGTCGTTCTGTGGGCCAAGGAG
>JAZRIA010000139.1:0-14848 GCA_045645045.1 Bacteroidaceae bacterium
AAAACACCGTCCTGCTTCATGGCCAAAGCGGTCATTTCATACTCGTCATAGCAACAGTTTTCCAGAATGAAGCAATGCAGACGGGTCTTCTCTGAAAGGTCAATCAGGCTCCAGCACTGATCCAGATTCATAACAGAGGGAACTTCCACAGCTGTATGCTTGCCATTCTCCATGGCGCACTTTGCCACGGGATAGTGGTGGTTCCAGTCTGTAGCAATGTACACCAGGTCTATGTCGTTGCGCTTGCATAGTTCCTCGTAGCCTTTTTCTCCCGAATAGATGTCTGCAGGCTTCAGACCGGCCGTGCGCAAGTCTGCCTGACATGCTTCTGCACGTTCTTTCACATAGTCGCAAAGGGCAACGATCTCAACACCGGGAATGTGGCAGAAACGTTTCACCGCTCCGGGACCGCGCATGCCCAAGCCCACGAAAGCCACACGTACGGTTTTCATCTTTGGGGCAGTCAGTCCCAATACATGCTCCTGGCCAGCCGGTCGTTCAGGTGTTTCCACTACTATAGTTCCCTTGTCCCAATGCCATTTCGTGCTTGGAGACAGGGACTGTGCCCCAACGCCAACCGATATGGCGGTGAGGGCAACGAAAAGAAGGTTCTTAAGTTTCATTGTCTGTTCTTTTTCATTTAGGTTTGATTACATGTATCATTAGCGCTAATGTTCTTGTCCAGTTGTTCTTTACGGTGTTTTATTGTTTCTGGCAGTTGCTTTGCAAAGGAATGCTTACCTAACCATTATCGTCTCCTTGAACTTCATCTTGCTCTGTTGCATTTGTAAGGCGGCGGTACGTATGCCAAGGTAATCCTGTTGTCTGGCCCATCCGGTGGTGCCATCTATGTATTCAGGCTCTTCTTCTCCGCACATAATGTCTATCTTGATACACTCTTTGCGCAAGGGAGGATACACGTCCACCATAGTAATCCATTCGCCAGCTATGGACTTTATCCAGAATGTACTGTCCATGGGATAGTCTATACAGTGCTGTATGTAGTAGCACTGTCCCGTCCTGCAATCTCTCAGGTATTGCTTGGAAGAGTTATGGAAATACATCCTGTTCCAATGTATCTTGTGTATGCGTGCCAGATATGTTGCTTCTCTGGTGCACCATATAGCCATCTTTTCAATGTCGTTGTCCGCGTTAGGGTTTCTTACGGTGTATGGTTTGGAGTAGGTTGCAAAGGTGTTGTAGTTCATGGGACTGTACTCCTTGGCTTCATCTGTTAGAACTGCCCGTCGGAAGTCTGGAACACTGTCGTCATACAGGATTTCGCTCATAAACACACGCTTCATAGAGTCTTGCTCGGCCTCTGTCAGCATACGGACGGAATGCCAGTTTATGCCTCCCTGCTTGTTGCGTGTGGCCAGGTAGGAAGGGCGCTCGCAGGAGAACAGTAGGATAGGGATGAGAAGTTGTAAGAACCTCAATGCCCCTCTTGTTAAGGAAGGTAATGCTGTGCCGGTTATTTCAGACAGGTGGGTATCCTTTTTGACTGATTTCATGTTTGTACTATATTATAATATTATAAGGTATGGTATAGGTTCTATGCAGGTAGTTCTTTGGTGACGTTCCCATTTAGTCCTTCCCCTCTTACTTACCTCTCTCCGCTTTGCAAGTGGCTTCTTACCTGATATAGTTCTACATCCTTGACAGAGTCGGGCAGGGGAGGGAAGACGATCGTTACCATGAAAGTCTTGCCTTTCATTCCCTTCAGGTGGAAGAAATTCCATGCCTCGGCCGGGATGCTGTGTCGTGCAACGTAGTGCGTGTTTGTTTCAGGGTCTACGAGATAGGCATCCGGACCGCCGAATTTGTAGAAAGCGTTGTCCGTGGTACAGGTGACTATGTATGTGAGCAGTGTTTCCGTTTTATCGCGTTTCATGTATTTCCCTGTTGGGGCAGTGCCTTTGTATTCCGGCAGTTTGTGAAGTATGGGCCAACCATCCTCAGCCTTGGGAGCATAGTCCATACTATCTTTCAACGTGTTCTCCTTCACTGCATTCGTTTCCTGTGCCGACACCTTGGGGGTGCTTTGCTCAACAATCCGTATCATGGTGGGCACTGAGGCTGGCATGCAGTATGCTACCGTTATACCGCAGAGTAACATCAGCCACAGAGCCGTTGCACCCTTGCTCGCTATGCCCATGACAGGACGCTTGCCGCGTTTCATTTCCATAAACCTTCTCCGTATGAAGGAATGGTTGAAACCGTTGGCTATCACCGTGCTGTCCTCCATTACCTCTTCCAGCAACAGAGTCTGGTAGGTGAGTATGTCAGTGCCTGTATCCAGCACTATGCGGTCGGCCTGGAATTCGTGCAGGTTGCGCAGACGGTTGCGCACCAGCCAAAGCACGGGATTGAACCACATCAGCCTGGTCAGCAGTTCTACCACCCACACATCAACGTAGTGGCGGCATTGGATGTGAGCCGCCTCATGCCGTATCACTATTCTTTCGCTGTCTGATGCCATTCCCTTCGGCAGGAAGATAGTCTTGCCCAATGAGAAGGGTGTCTTTACCTGCAACGAACGTATCAGCCTGTATCCCGCTTCGGACTCCTCCGCAGGCATCTTGTCGCTCAGTCTCCAGAGTCGTACCATTTGTATCAGAACATGCAGTACCAACACAAGGGAAACAATTGCTATGCCTAAGGCAATGGTTTCCTGCCATACCGTTTCCTGCCACCATGTAGAAACGGAAGTGGGCAAGACTTCTCCTATGTCTGCATTTTCCCCTTCCATTATCTGTGCTTCGGGATGTATGGCGCAATATGTCCGTGCTTCGGCCTGAGACATGTGCAACACACTTTCTTCACCTCCCGCAAACAACAGGTTAGCGAGGCTGTGCATGCATGGCAGAATAAGACAAAGTGCGGGTATACCAATCAGATATATACGCCCAAATCGGTAGTCTGCACGGCGCTGTAGTACCAATTCGTAGAACAGCATCATCAGTGTGGCAAGAATCAGTGTCATGCCATAACTCTGCATGCATGTCTGTAGGGATATTGTCATGTAGGTCTGTCGTGTTATATATGTCTGTCAAATGTCTTGCTTCTCATCTGTCTGCATTACGGCCAGAATTTCTATAAGTTCCTCCTTGCTGATCTTCTCTTTTCTGGCAAAGTAGAGCAGGAGGTTTTTCAACGAGCCTTTGAAAAGCGTGTTGCGTGTCTCTTCCATGAATCCGTCCACGTACTGCTCTCTGCTTATGAGCGGACGGAATACGTTGGCTTTGCCTCGCCTCTGTGCTCCTACTATCTTTTTGCTTGTAAGCACCTGCATTACCGTCAGTATGGTAGTGTATGCCGGCTTAGGTTCCGGTATCCGTTCCATTATCTCGTTCACTGTGGCCTGTCCCATGTCCCATAGGATATTCATGGCGCGAAGTTCGGCTTTCGTGAGTGTTTTCTGTTTTGTTTCTCCTCTCATAATTAGATTGTTTCGCTATTTGTTACGGCAAAGGTAGTACGAAATAAGGCTTATGTCCAAATCTACGCCAGCAGTGTTAACGTAACTTAACAAACATTATCCGTATTTCATAGTAGCAAGCGCACTACACTCCTCTTGGCATATCCTTTTTGCATAAAGAGAATCCCATGTGACTTGTGCCGCATGGGATTCTGCATCTTGTTATTTGCTATGTGTATTAAGGTCATTTGACCTCTATGGCGCGGTGTGCCTTCTCCTCTGCTTCTTTGTTGCGTTTGGGTAGTGCTATGCTCAGTATGCCGTCTGACACCTGTGCAGAGATATTGTCAGCATCCACATTTTCGGGAAGACGGAAAGTCTGCTGGTAGTTGCTGTAGTAGAACTCGCGGCGCAGGTAACGCTCCTTGTGGCCCTCCTCTCTTTCATTCTGCTTATGCTCCATCTTGTTTTCAATGGCTATATGCAGGTTGCCATCGCTGGTCACGTTCACACGGCAGAACTCCTTTCTTATGCCTGGTGCGGCCAGTTCCATGGTGTAGCCTTTTGCATCCTCCTTCACGTTGATGGCAGGTGTGGTGTCGTTCACTCTGTGCATCCAGTTCTTGCCAAATAACTCGTCAAACATTGTTGGCATCCAATTGCGGTTGTTAATCATCATTGGTAACATAACTTAATCTCCTTTTACCTTTTGGTTAATAATATAATGTGTGTTTTTCTCTATGCAGGCCTGTAGTTTTGTGTTGTAGGCCTACACCATTATATCCGCAATTGTCGTGCCAAGGCACTGAGTGTTAAGGAGATTGAAAAACGGACAACATTCTGTCAGTTGTGTTAACGTGTTTAACACAGGCGCTGACGTGTTGTCCGTTTTATGCCAAAGTGACTTACTTTTTTTGTAGTTTGAAGAGGACGGGCAATGTCATTTGAACTTTCACCACCTTGCCCTTGTGAGTGCCAGGTTGCCAGCGTGGCATGCTCTTTACTGCTCGTTTTGCCTCCTTGTCGAGTAGTTTGTTGCCAGCACTGCGTAGTACTTTCACCTTGCTTATCTTGCCGTTCTTTCCTACAACAAAGGTAATGATGGAGCGTCCCTCTATCTTTTGCTCCACGCACTTCTTGGGATAGCGGATTTCGTTCCTCAGATAATCTCCCATGGCAGGCATGCCGCCAGGGAATTGGGGCAGATTCTCCACAACCAGATGTACCTTGTTGTCATCATCTTTCTCAGCCGAGCAACATTCATTTTGCACATTAGTCTTGGTACTTGCCTCTGCACGGCAAACCTTTGTGCCAAACATGGTCATTGCTATCGTAGCAACGATGGTAAATAGTTTAAAGCGTCTATTCATAGCAAGAATTAGTTTGTATCATACGCAAATATACGAAAATACCTTAAGAGTACATACAAAACGAGGGAGAAAGTTTGATGCTTCCTCCCTCATGTGCTTATACCTCTTATTTCGTTTCTTGAAAGATTTTGGCGATGCTTGATGTGGTGAATGTGCCGGAGAATACAATTAGTACAGTTTGGTTCTTTTCTCCGTTCACCATTACTATTATGGAGTTCTTCTTTCCGTCCTTGAAGTAGATGTCCACCTTGTTGTCCGGCTCAGATATTTGTAGCAACTTTTCATAGGCCTCCTTCTTTATTATGCTCATGGCCTCGGATTTCAGTGATTCCTTTGTTGTTTTCTCCGAGGTGATGATCTGTATGCTTTTTAGTTTGCCGCTTATCTCGTCAATGTCCACTCCGTTGATGCTTGGTATAGCCTCCGTACCGATGAGTTTTAGCATTGCTTCGGATATGTAGACGTATGTTACGTCCTTTGAATCGGCGAACTTGTCAAATGGGTTTGCCTGTGCCCAGGCATTCAGACTTGCCATTGCCAGCACAAGGATTGCTATTATTTGTCTTATGTATCTTTTCATTTTATTTTAAATGCTTTAATGTGTTGTTAAGTGATGTTTCCGTCTGTGCCGCAATGTCTTTGGCCTGTTTCAGATGCTTTGTACCTTTTTCCATATTATATGCAAGCAGGTATAGCGCCTTTTCTGCCTCTATGCGTGCAAGTTCGGGATTGTCGAAGGTGTCCTTGTGTGCATTGTTTCCTTTGCCGAGTAAACCAATGACGCTGCCTATTCCTATTATTAGGGAGATGCATGCCGCCACGGCAATGTTTCTGTAGGGACGTAACCTGGCAAGGAAACTCACGGAAGGAATAGTCGGGTTAGCCCCGAGTGCAGAGCTCGCCTTCTTCTCCTCCTCTGCCCAAAGGTCTATCTTCATGGAAAGCCTTTCTTCCAACCCCTCCGGAACTTCTGCTTCTCCTGTTCTTTTCAGATTCAAGTATTTCAGTTCTTCCATGATTGTGCTATTTTGGTGAATTGTTCTTTCAGTTTGTTTCTCGTCCTTGAGACTATCTGTCGCAAGTTGCCTTGCTTCATGCCCGTGCATGCCTCCATTTCTTCGTAGGAAAGTTCCTCGAGCAGGTACATCCTTATTATGTCCTTCTCTTTCTGGGGCAGATGCTCTATCAGTTCCTTCATCAGGAAGGCCTCGTTTTGCCTTTCAACCTTGTCGTCAGGTCGGTTTGGGTCGGAAGCCATGCAGACGCTTTCCAGCGGTATGGAGGTGTCCGGTGTCTTCACTCGCAACCTGTCTAAATGGAGGTTCCTCATCATTATTATCAGGTATGCCTCGTTGACATGTTCGGAGGTCAGCAGTTCCCGCTTTTGCCACATCCGCATGAAGGTATCCTGTAGCAGGTCCTCTGCATCCTGCTGGTTTCCCGTCAGCCCGAATGCCACACGGTATAGCATCCTGTGATATGGCATGAAGCGTTGTTTAAACTCCTCTGCATTCATCATTCTGCTGATTTGAACTCAATAGACTTTGTTTCCTCAACTGATAGGATTTGCAACAGTTCCTCCACAGTAAAGTCTCCTGCTACATGGATTATCATGCTCGTGCTCTTGTTTTCCAGAAAAGTTTCCAATCTGATGATGGCATCGCTCACTCTTCCGTCCTGCTCTATGCCATAGTATTGTTGTATGGGAAACAATGTCCAGTTTTCGCTGAGCATGTTGTACACATTGCTCTTCTTCTCATAGAGTTGCTTGTATCCGTCCACATTCTTGATGTTCTCGGTAAGAGCCTCTTTCTGCAGGTCGTTAAGGGTTACCTGTACATATTCCACCTTGATTAGTCGTTTTGTCAAATCATACATTTTGGGGTCAATGTACTTTTCTTTCTTTGCCTTCTTCTTCACTTCCTTGGTCATGTTTTCGTATTTCGCACCATCCAGTTTTCTGTACTGCTTAATCAGAAAGGATGCATCTTGTGCAAAGGCAAAGCATGTTGCCATCAGCATAACCATTGATAGGATAATCTTCTTCATGTTCGTGTGTGTGTTTAGTTTGATGAATTAAAGTTAAGTTCTTGTAAATTTACGTCTCTATATAAACTAACGAGAACAGCAAGGCGCTTGTTACAAAAATATGGAGAAATTTTGGATTTAGATGAAAAGAGAGGGTAGCAGTCACCCTTAAAATGTGCTGAACCGAGCGGAAATGTGTCAAAAAAGATGCGATTTCCGCTCGGTTCAGCGTTGTTTTGTGTATGAATTAGCAATCGGACATTATCAAACAACTCAAAGCTAATTTATAGAACCTACCTTAAGTTCTCGTAAATTTACGTCTCTATAAATACTAACGAGAACTTCAAGGCGCTTGTTACAAAAGAATGGAGAAATTTTGGAATTAGATGAAAAGAGAGGGTATGCCATACAAAAGACATACCCTCAGGAAATGAAATCTATACAGAATTATAAAACTATTCTATAAAAACAACATTATTGGTTAGTTGCCGTGTACCGCCTTGTCTAAGAGATGGGGTATTTATGCGAATGTCGCAATCTATGACGAAGATATTACCATCTTTAGATCGAATGACATTCTCGTCGTGTAAATCGCTTAGGTAGATTTCTGGGGTGGCAAAGGTCCAATTTCTTGCGTTGCGCAGTTCAAACCCCATGGCCGTCGCAAAGTCTTCTATTTCGTCATCAGTCATAGAACTTCCATGTATAAATGGTTGTTCTACTACAATTTGGAAAGCGCCATCCTGCGAATATCCAAAACCGAGAACATTTAGCTTTGTTTCAGGGAAGAACGCATTGTGAAGACTGATTCTATCTAAGGCCAGAACAGGTTGGAGATAATAATCCAGACCTATGATTTTTATGATAGTGGCGCCATGGTCATAAACATGAGCTTCACCCCCTTCTGCGATTTGTTCGCCAAGTTGATTAGATAAAACGATATCTACATCATTTATCCAGCAATTGGTAGCTATGGCCCATTTCCTTATTCTTTCAATCTGTTCCTTTGCGCATTGCTGCTCTCCTTGGAAACTGTTGATTGGCGCAGTGAGGCTATCTGCATCAACTTCTGCTCCCGCGAGTATGGTTGCAATGACATGCGTTGTACCTCCCGTTGAGCAGCCATGCTGTTCGAACGGTGAAAATCGTTCATAAACCAACCTGTTGCTGATGAATTGTTGAATTTCATTCTTCCTTTTTTTGTCAAGGCATAGTATCCAAGCATTCTCTGCTCTTTTGACTCATCAAAAAGGTTCTGCATAAAACTCTAATTTAGACAGACCTTCGGCATCAAAACCATTATCAATGATTTGCTTTATAGAGTGCCAAAAATCATTATTCAACATTGTTCTATGATTAAATTCTGTTGTAAATTTGTTTCTTACGAATGTCGATATTCGTAAATTTCATCCAATTTGATGTTTCTTTTGTGCAAATATAATAATTTTATTCTCAACTCCCAAATATTTCATTATCTACCAACTATTGTCCGAACTCCGTTGACTTATATATGAGGACTGTCGCAGGATTTCTAATGCTTTGTCCTTGTTAGACGAGAATGAGAATTGCTTCACTATATCTGTAACATCGGTAACGTCTGTATCAATTATCAGGCGTGGGGCAAGGACTTTCAAAGCCTTTAACTTCGCGTCATCAAAGGAGATTTTGGAGAGGAGTTTGGCGCACTGCTTGCTATTGAAGTAACTGCTGATGCAAGCCACTTTGATGACTCCAATCTTCTTTTCATGGAAAGAAGCATCATCCACTACTTCGCACATCATCTTGAAGTCCTTACGGTGCATAGCCCTGGGTCTGCGCTCATATCTCATCTCCTTCTTAGGACGGTGTTCCACTTGTGGATTTTGCTCCGAAGCCATCATTGGCATGGCAAGTGTAAATAGCATAACAAGTGCAATAATTGATTTCATATTCATAATCTTCTAACGTTTGGGTGTTCACTTACTTTTCTAATAAAATATTCATGTCGTCCAAGCTGTTCAGGAATACTTGCAAAAGTAAATTAGCAGGCTTTTCCTCGTTGTTCTCGTCCAGATACACACAGTTGGGACTTCCTGGCTGTATCCACGAATGACACAAGACGTCCAGTTTGGGTAGTGCATTGATGTACCAGGCAAAGGACCTTGTAAGTATCGTGCCATTAGGAGGGTTTACCTGTACATAATATCCGGGAATGTCGTTCAGTATACGGTACAGTTCTGTTTTCATTTCATCTGTAGCAGTGGTGAGCAGAGTTGTTACACGTTTGTTTATTGACAATACAGCGGCACGCTTAGCTGTCTCATCCGTTGATGTGTCTAAAAGTTTACCAAGAACTCGTATCTCCGAGAGCATGTGTTTTGTCGTAAATTCTCCTCCTATAAGTATCCCCCCCTCCAATCTCCAGTTTTTGCTCATTTTCAGGAAAGGGCCATCGTCTCCGATATAGTCCGCGTACAAATCATCCATTTCCACATCATCCGTTTCCACATCATCCTTTGATATATTGCTTTGCTTCAGAGCATACTCATAATGCTCCTTGCTAAAGGGACCGAATATGCGGAAGGTCCTGAACTTGGCTACATGATGTTTGCGGTTCACCCTTTCCAACCACCACTCTATGCCCATGACATGTCTGTAGTAAGGGTTCTGCTTGCTGTTGAAGCGAAGAACGGCATAGTTGCGTCCCTTGCCACCAACCACCAAGGGGGCAATGTCCTCTCCGTAGTACATCTGCAGTTTCTTGCTCTCTATGGGATTGTCCACACGCAACATGTTTGATGAGCAGAAACCACCGGTATAATGTGGCATATCCTGGTCATAGGCTCTGAGTATGAGTGCCACCACGTCTTTTACTCCCTGTTGCTCCTTCTTGCTGTCGTAAGAGTATTCATATATTCTGGTATCCAGATAATAGGTAGAGTCCAGGCGGTCGCGCCCCTGCTCACCGGCCTTGCCAATCATCCAATTCGCTGGCCATGTTTTGATGAGGTGCTCTATTTTGTTTGATTGGGGCATTGTCTCGCCCTTTGATTGTGCAAAACAGCCAATGGCTATTGTTGCAAGGATGATAGATGATAGAATGTGTTTCATAATGATAGTTCTGGTATGTTTGGTTCGTTAGATGCGTTTCTGCAGATTTCCTCCATCATAGTATAATACAGATGTTCCTCGTATTTCTTCTCAGCAATTGTCTGTTGTGTAACCTCGTCAAGCAGTTCGCACATCATTTCTATTTCGTCAACTTCCGTGCTCTTTTGATTACTTTCTGGTTCAGTCTTTACAGGTGTTGCCGTAGGTAGTGGTGCCTTTTCCTTTTGTGGCAAACTTAAACTTGTGGTTTCGATGACTATTGGGGTAGGGGATGAGGTTGCTGTTGTGTTGTCGTCAGAGTCTGAAACCTGAGCAACAAGTTTTCCCTCAGTTTGTATCCTTGCCTCAGTGATGGTATTTTTGTTCTCATCGTCCGTGCCAATCAGCATAGGTAAGGATATGCCCACCACGGCCACTATACACGCTGCCACTGCCCATGGCCATAGACGTAGCGACTTGCGCTGATAGGCAATGCGGTCAAACTCCTGGCTGAGGTCTGCCTCGAAGATATCAATGTCTTCTGCTGCCTGTCGTATAAGTTCCTTGTCAATCATGTGTCTTAATCAGTTTTAGTAGATGTTTCTTTGCCGAGCTGATGATGGTGCTGGCCGAACGGCGACTCATTCCTGTCTCTTGTGCTATTTCTTCCATGGTCATCTCGTCCTGATGTCTCATTCTTATCAGTTTCTGCTCAGACGGAGGAAGTTTTCCTATGGCATTTTCTATCTCGGCTTGCCGTTCCTCGCTTAGCAGGAGACTGTCTGCGGAATCCTGCCCTGCTGACTCGGGCATACTTTCCAAAGGTTGTGCCTCTCGCAATCGTTGCCGTCTCCATACGCTCACGCACAGGTTCTTTGTTGCCCTTATGCTCAGGGCTTCGACATTGTCCCCCTGTTGCCAACCGCGTTTCAGCATTCTCACATAAACCTCCTGTACTACATCCATGGCATCCTCCTCGTTGTGGAAGAAATCCATGGCCACCCTCATCATCTGAGGGCGCATTTCTATCAGTTTATGTTCAAACTCTGTTTGTGTCATCTATCTATATAACGCTTAAAACTATCAAATGTCAAGTGTAAAAGAAGAAAAAATGCTTTTTCGCTCGCTTAGTCGTATCTCTGAAACTGGGTTTCTAAGATACTCACGCTCGGAAAAACAAAATTAAAGCACGCTTCATTTTGTTTTTCTCTCGCTTAATCGTATCTTTGACCCCAAAAAGCAATGATGCATGGAATACTTGAATCAATTTCACAAAGAATCCGTAGAACGGAAGTTGAAGAAAATCGCCGAATCCAAGAAATCGCCAATGAGCTCTATCGACGCTGCTGCTTATATGATGGCCAATTTCGAGAAGGCAAAAGCAATGCAAGAACAACAGAGGTAGAACGCCATGTGACGGAATCGTATGCAAAGGAATTTGGTTTATGGATTCCAATGGAACATGTCTTTCAACTTGGTAGTCCCGGTCCCTGTGGTAATGAGAATGATACTTATGCCTTTGAGGATATAACATATAAAGTAAATAATTTGTTGAATAGTCAGGGAAGTGTTTTAAAGTTGTTTTACAAGATACTTCTACATAATATTGTTTTCACTGAAACAGCCTATACTTTTTATGGCTTTACTGGATTTCATGGAAGCTCTATAATGCCTATATTTACTCAACCTCTCATTGCTAATGCCATTCCTGCTACTCCTATAGAAATCTCAACATACATGGCAGCCTTGGGCTTTTATAGTACCGCTACAGAAGGCTGTTTTACCAATGGTGAGATAGAAGTGTGGGATGTAGTAGCAAGAAATGTTTTAAAGGACAACGATGGTGACATCTTTGTGATTGATGCAGAACTTCGCTTATTATAAATAACCACTTCACATACCCACATAAATAAGACTATTATCATCATAACGCTAATGATCAATTTGGGTTAAATGGAACGACAAACTTTAATCAATTTAATCAACAAGAGCATGCAGGACTCTGCTGTGCAGGTGAGGTGCTCATTGGGGCGACCATCGTGTGCAACTACGCGCAAGCAAGCCTTAGAGCAAGTTCAGATGCTGGAACAGGCCAAGCAAGCCCATTTAATTGGGAAATAGACGAGGCACAGGAAACTTTAATTGCATGAAATACTTGAATCAATTTCACAAAGAATCCGTAGAACGGAAGTTGAAGAAAATCGCCGAATCTCAAAAGCATCCAATGTCACCAGAAGAGATAAGCGCATATCTTTGGTCCAATTTCGAGAAGGCAAAACGCATGGAACTTGGGTTGGAATAGCCTATTTCTTTTTATTCCTCCATTCCCTTAACCAGTTGTTCGAATGCGTCCAGATTTCTGGGGTCGGCATTGATGTTGAGAAGATGGCCTTCGCGGTTGATGAGGAAGTACGAGGGATAGGAGTTGACTTTTAGGAAGCGCTCCACGGCGGCCTGTTGTTCGGCAGGAAGGTTAACATGGCCCACATTCTCGCCATTGACATTGTATTCCTTGATGACATTTTTCCATGAGGTTTCGTCAGAACGATTCGCCAAGTAGAGGAAATACATGTTGTAAGGCTTCATACGCTCGTAGAGTTCCTGACTGTGCTTCATCGCCATTCTGCAAGGTCCGCACCATGTGCCCCACACATCAATGAGAATTATCTTGCCCTTCCATGGAGCAATTAGCTCGCGCAAAATCTGCTCACCCTCGCTGATACCCTCCAGCTTGTCGGTAGAGAGCAGGCTGGTGGTATTGGAGAAGTCCTTGCGTAAGAGGGCGTCGTACTTCTCGTGAAGCGTCATCACCATCTGGCGGGCAAAGTCCATCTTGATGTTTTCGTTCATCCACTGAATGCCCTCTTCGGGAAGCGGTTTTCGGGTGTTGTCCATATAATTATAGAATGTACGGGCAGCATAAAGGTCGCGCAGGGTACTATCGCATTGCACCGACGCCGAAGTTCTTTGAATTTCATCTACAATTGCGGCTATGGTAAGAGACGACTGTACACGCTTGAATACCTTGTTTATAAGCGCCGCTGTTTCTGTTTTGTTGAAAGCATCCACAAGGGTTTGCTTATCTTCTTGCGTACGACCTTCAACACTCTTGCTCAGCTGATTAAATTCGTCTTTGTAGTGCAAAAAAGCATAATGTTCCTCTTCGCTTAAGGTAATAGTTCCCCTTTGGTAAAGCGTAAGCACAAGGTCTATAGCATCGCTATCTGGTAGCATATTTTCCGCGTAACCAAAGTAATCTCGGATGAATGTACTCAGATCTGGGTAGAGTGTATAGGGAGTTCCCATTTTGTTCCAGCATTCTTGGGTGACATAATCCATATACACCGCAGGCAAGGTGTCGGATTTAGCCGAATAACTCGCTTGCATCAGGTTGCATCCCACTCTTGATGCGTAAATGTTGCGGAGGTATTGGGCGTAGCGCTGAGAAAGATTAGGGTGTTCCTTCATGCGGAGGTCGAGCAAACTATCTGCGGTTGCCTTATCCTGCTTTAGATAATCCAAAAATACCAACATTTCTTCGTCGGGCAAACTTCTGAGGTCCACCTTGCTCTTGCGCACTCGGTAGTAATAGGCATAGATGTCATTACCGCTAAAGTTCTCGGGATAAGCCAGCAATTCGTTTTGCAAGCGTGCGTCCTTACCCATTACCAATTGCTGTCCCGTCTTGGCGTCGTAGAAGAAGAAGTAGGTTTCGCCGGGTTCGAGCACCGTTTCAAAGTTGCTTCTGCCCCAATCTATATATGCCTGCGCAGCATTAAGCACGGGCACAGTAATATGGTAGCGACCGAGCGAATCGAGTGGCGCATTAAAACTCTCTTCCTCGTCAGTAAAGAAATTATTTATCGCAATGTCAGCAAACTTGCCACCACCTTGCTCAAGCATCTCGGGTGTCCTATCTTTTACCCAACCGTAGATGGTTACGCTATCGCCCGAACGATAACCATTGTCCTTGAATGCGGTGCGCTCGTCGCGAGTGGGGTAGTCGGGCAGGGTCTTTGTGGTGATTGCCTCGCACACGACAGGCTTGTCCTTGCCGAAGCGCACCTTGCGCACACCTTTCTTCTGTTTGCTCACACTCAGGTTAAGCGTGTCGCCACCATCGGCAATGGTCAACTCGTGCTTGTCTTTCTTTTCCAACCTCGCCACTATGTCCCAAGTGCGACAATCGTAGATCACATGGTTTTCACTGAAACCAATCAACCACTCGCCTGTCTGCGCATTGCGCCAATATGTATCGGTGATAGTTTGCGCCTGTGCACTGATGGCACACAGGGCAAGAAGTAAAGGTATAAGTTTTGTTTTCATATTTGTATTTGTTATCGTTAGCAAAGGTATTCTTTCTCCTTTTCCAAACAATAGAGTTTTCTCCTCTTTAGTATGGGGAAAGTCCTAATTTCAAATTGGCGTAAGAATACTATTATTAGCACATGAGTTTTCCTATTGGGAAACTGGAGTTCTCTTATTGGGAAACTGGAGTTCTCTCATAGGGAAACTCAAGTGCCACAACGGTGATTCCGACTCCCTTACTTCTGTAACCTGCTATATCTGTCATTTTCACCCCGTTATCACCTCGGCGGGATTCTCCTTGAAGCATACTTTTACCTTATATGCAACGAGAGCGGTGACGATGAGGGCGATGATGGCGGCGATGCCGAGGGCCGGCAGGATGCCAAGGGAGATCTGCAGGGCGTAGGTTTGCAACCAGAGGGTCATCAGGTAGTAACCTACGCAGAGGCCTATTGTAGTGCCGAGGGCAGAGATGATACCATAGGTGCGGAGGGTGCGGCGAAGGCAATCCCTATAGTGGGCGCCGAAGACACGGCGTATGGCTATGGCACGGCGCTGGCGTTGGAGGTCGGCACTCAACAGGGTTATCACTCCGAAGAGGGCAATGCCCAAACCCACTGCTGAGAGCACGGAGTAGAGCCACAGGAAGTTC
>JAZRIA010000140.1:0-1030 GCA_045645045.1 Bacteroidaceae bacterium
AGATAGAAGTGGGAGGCGGAACCGAAGAGCAGTACCGCACATTCTATTCCTGCTTGTATCGTGCGACACTATTCCCACGCAAGTTCTATGAGACCGACAAGAACGGAAAGCCTGTCCACTATAGCCCATACAACGGCAAGGTATGCGATGGCTACCTCTATACAGACACAGGATTCTGGGACACATTCCGCGCACTCTTCCCTCTTCTAAACCTCGTGTATCCTTCTGTGAATGAGGAGATTCAGCAGGGCCTTGCAAACATTGCACGTGAGAACGAGTTCCTGCCAGAATGGGCCAGCCCGGGTCATAGAGGCTGCATGGTAGGCAACAATTCCGCTTCGGTCGTAGCCGATGCGATCCTTAAGGGAATCACCCCAAGGGAGGATTGGCAGACACTCTACGACTGCATCGTATACGGCACAGAGCATGTGCATCCGACCGTAAGCTCGACAGGTCGTCTCGGACACGAATATTACAACACCATCGGATACATCCCATACAACGTAGGCATACATGAGAACGTAGCCCGCACTCTTGAATACGCCTACAATGACTGGTGCATCCTCCAGCTGGCAAAGAAACTCGGACGTCCTCAGGAAGAACTTGACAAGTGGGAGGCACGTTCAAACAACTGGAAGAACGTATTCGATCCGTCGCACAACCTTATGCGCGGACGCAACCTTGACGGCACATTCCAGGAGCCATTCAGTCCATACAA
The DNA here is from genome assembly GCA_045645045.1 of Bacteroidaceae bacterium. Taxonomy (GTDB): domain Bacteria; phylum Bacteroidota; class Bacteroidia; order Bacteroidales; family Bacteroidaceae; genus Physcousia. Next base: position 719 of record JAZRIA010000140.1, read on the forward strand.
ATGGGGCGGAGCATTCACTGAGGGTAACGCATGGCACTACACATGGTCTGTATTCCACGATGTGGACGGGCTTGCTGAGGCTATGGGCGGCAAGGAAGCATTCGCCCAGATGCTCGACTCCGTATTTGTGGTGCCACCGATTTACGATGACAGCTACTACGGCTACCGTATCCATGAAATCACTGAAATGCAGGTGGCGAACATGGGTAACTATGCCCATGGAAACCAGCCGGCACAGCATATGATCTATCTCTACAACTGGGCAGGACAGCCTTGGAAGACCCAGAAATGGGTACGCGAAGTCATGGATAG
>JAZRIA010000141.1:0-1251 GCA_045645045.1 Bacteroidaceae bacterium
TGAAAGAATTATGAAATACTACAGTACCAACCGCCAGGCCCCTATGGCCACCCTGCACGAGGCAGTGGTGAAGGGATTGGCTTCTGACAAAGGCTTGTATATGCCCGAGGCTATCAAGCCCCTCCCTAAAGAGTTTTTTGATGAGATTGAGAATTTGAGTTTTCAAGAAATAGCATACCGTGTAGCCGATGCTTTCTTTGGTGAAGACATCCCTGCCGATGTGTTGAAACACATTGTGTATGACACACTCAGTTTTGATGTGCCCGCCGTGCGTGTGACGGACAACATCTATTCACTCGAGTTGTTCCACGGTCCCACCCTTGCATTCAAGGATGTGGGTGCACGCTTCATGGCCCGCCTGCTTGGATACTTCATTAGTCAGGAAGGACAAGAACAGGTAAATGTCCTTGTTGCCACCTCGGGTGACACAGGTAGTGCTGTAGCCAATGGTTTCCTGGGTGTAGAAGGTATCCACGTGTATGTACTCTATCCCAAAGGAAAGGTCAGCGAAATTCAAGAAAAGCAGTTCACTACCCTTGGACAGAACATTACAGCCATCGAGGTTGATGGTGTGTTTGATGATTGCCAGGCATTGGTGAAGAGTGCCTTCATGGATAAAGAGTTGAATGCCCACATGAAACTGACTTCGGCCAACTCTATCAACGTGGCCCGCTTCTTGCCACAGGCATTCTATTATTTTTATGCATACGCCCAGTTAAAGAAGTTGAGTAAGGCCGATGAATTGGTTATCTGCGTACCCAGTGGAAACTTCGGTAACATTACTGCAGGTCTCTTTGGTAAGCACATGGGATTGCCCGTGAAACGTTTTATTGCAGCCAACAACCGCAATGACATCTTCTATAACTACTTGCAGACAGGAGTCTATTCACCCAAACCTTCGGTGGCCACCATTGCCAATGCCATGGACGTGGGCGACCCCAGCAACTTTGCCCGTGTGATAGACCTTTACAAAGAGTCGCACGCAGCCATCAAGGCGGATATCAGTGGCACCACTTATACAGACGAGCAAATTCGCGAAACTGTGAAGCAGGCTTATGAAGAGACGGGCTATTTGCTCGATCCTCACGGAGCTTGTGGTTACCGGGCATTGGCCGAAGGTCTTCAACCCGAAGAAGTGGGAGTATTCCTCGAAACGGCCCATCCTGCCAAGTTCCTCGAAACAGTAGAGGGTATTATTGGCGATAAGGTTGAAATCCCTGCCAAATTGCAGGAGTTCATGAAGGGCACCAA
>JAZRIA010000142.1:0-2128 GCA_045645045.1 Bacteroidaceae bacterium
CTGCATCGCCATCGAGCAGGGCATGACGATGGAGCAGCTCGAACGCGTGGTGCTGCCCCACCCCACGGTGACGGAGATCCTGAAGGAGACGGTGGGCTGTTAGCAGTTAGCTATTGGCTGTTAGCTGTTGACGAGCTAAAAGCTAAAGGTTAAAAGCTAAAGGCCAAAAATTCGGCCAAAAATTCCCTCATCTGAGAAAAAAGCCGTTACTTTGCACCGCCGGAAGGTGAAAGAACTGAACAAGGAGAGGAGGAATACCCATGGGCTTGATTGACAATGTTAGAGCGACGCTGAAGTGCCAGGAGACGGAAGGGCCCTTCGAACTGTATGTGACCCGCACACCGGGATACCTTTGGGCATGCCTGTTCAATTGGCTGGGCATCCATCCTATCACCATAACCCTGACAAGCATCGTCATTGGTGCTGCCAGCGGATGGTTCTTCTACAGCCACGACCTCAAGACAAACCTCATCGGTATAGCCCTGCTCATCGGAGCCAACTGGCTTGATTGCGCCGATGGACAACTGGCACGAATGGCCAATAAAAGAACACTGATAGGACGCATCTTGGATGGCTTTGCTGGCGACGTGTGGTTCTTTGCCATCTATGCCGCCTTCTGCCTCAGAACGGAAACGACTACGATTCCCTTCACCGACATCACTTGGGGGGTGTGGATATGGTTGCTCGCCGCATGGGCAGGACTGCACTGCCACACACGCCAATGTTCGTTTGGCGACCGCATCCGCAACATACACATGTACTTCAGATTGGGCAAGGAAAAGGCCGAGCTGGACAGCTCACACAAGATAACAGAAGAGATGAAAGCGCTGCGATGGAACAGGAAAGAGTGGTTCCAGAAACTCTACCTGTTCTTCTATGCACGCTACACCGCCGGGCAGGAGCGGCAGGTGAAAGCCTTCCACATCATGAGAGAGAGGCTTGAGGAAAAGTATGGAGACCAACTGCCCGAGGAGATAAGGGAGGACTTCTGCAAGCACAGCCGCCCTATCATGCCGCTTGCAAACCTCCTCTCTACAGACCTGAGAATGATGGTCATGTTTGCGTGCATCATCACCGGGCAGGTGTGGATATACTTCCTCTTCGAAGCCACCATACTGGAAGCCTTGCGCTTCTACACCATCAAAAGACATGGGGACCTCTGCAGAAGGATAACCGAACAATACACTTGACAAAAGACAAAACACCGACGTTGCACACATGAACAGGAGCATTGCACTGATATTGGCTGGCGGCATAGGCAGGAGGATGAACATCTCCACCCCCAAGCAGTTTGTAGTTGTAGATGGACTCACCATACTGCAACACACGATGCTTGCCTTCCAGCGCCACCAACTCATCAGCGCCATCTACGTGGTGTGCCCATCGCTGTATCAGGAGAATGTCAAGCAACAAGCGGCCGAGGCCAACATCGGCAAGTTTGCCTCATGCATCGAGGCGGGCGAGAACAGCTTCCTCTCGGCACGCAATGGGATATTGCAACTGAGCGAGAAGGAGGGTGAGGAGTGCGTCGTCCTCATCCATGATGCCGTGCGGCCGCTCATCTCACAAGACATCATCAGCAGAAACATTGCCGTGTGCCTGTCGAGAGGCAATGCCATCACCGCACTGGCAAGCCAGGAGAGCTATATGGTGCTCAACCCGTGCGACAAGAACCCGAATCAGGGGCAGACATCGTCGCAATGCATCTTGCGCGAGAACCTCTTGCGGGCACAGACACCGCACACCTTCTTCCTCAAGGACCTGCAGGCCATGATGGCGGAATGCGACAAGAGGGGAATAAGGTATTCACAATCCATCTTCACGCTGGCCAACGAACTGGGGCACGTGCCCCTACACGTTGCAGAGGGGGAGATGACCAACTTCAAGCTCACGCAGCCATCAGACATCAGCCTCTTCCAAGCCATCTTGCGCACGGCGACTCAGGATGCTTGATGACATAGGCTAAGGCTCGGAAATATTCAAATGATTTGTCTTGTACTGAAATAGGTTTACACTTTTAGCAGGAAAAAATGTTAAAATGTTAAATGCTAAAAGTTAAAATTATGGCAACCAAGAAACGTGGCCGCATCTCGAAGGCCTTTAAGCGTGAAGTCGCAATCGAGTATCT
>JAZRIA010000143.1:0-1062 GCA_045645045.1 Bacteroidaceae bacterium
AAACGGTTCCATGATTTCAATGGAGGGCGGAACCGCCTTTGCCTATAGCATCAACAATCTGCAGGACCGTGGCAAGTTCTTCATTGATCCGCAGGAGCAGGTCTATGCCGGACAGGTTGTGGGCGAGCATGTCCATGACAACGGCTTGGTGGTGAACGTAACCAAGTCCAAACAGCTCACCAACATGCGCGCCAGTGGTTCAGACGAGAAGGCGCGCATCATTCCCGCCACTGTCTTCAGCCTGGAAGAGGCGCTGGAGTATATCAAGGAGGACGAGTACGTAGAAGTTACGCCCAAGAACATGCGCATGCGCAAGATTATCCTTGACCATCTGGAACGCAAGCGTGCCAACCGTCAGCCCGAAGCATAACGACGGAAATCCCTTAATATCTAAAAATACACACACACACACAAATGAAGACGATTACAAAGAGACTACTTACCCTTTTGCTGGGAACGGGCATGGCAGGCATTGCCATGCCCCAAGCGTATCAGGATATTTACCCCGACACCTGGGTGGCAACCGATGGAGTGGGGCGAGTGATGCCCACATCAGAGGATGTCCCCCTGAAGACCGATAAGGACCGAACGGTGGGTATCTTCTACGTTACCTGGCACACGCAGAATCTGCATAACGGAAAGGAGTACCGGGCCGATGTGAGCCGCGTTCTGGCCCAGGACCCCTATGCCAGCCGAAACAACGACAGTCCGGCATGGACCAAATCCTCCTACCACTGGGGAGAACCCGAATGGGGATACTTCCTCAGCCAGGACGAGTATGTAATTCGCAAGGACATGTCCATGCTCACCGATGCCGGAGTGGACATGATTATCTTTGACGTAACCAATGCCGTGCTCTATTGGGACGAGTGGGCGGTGACCCTGCGCACCATGGCACAGATGAAGAAAGAGGGCAACAAGGTGCCTAAGTTCTGCTTCTGGGCCTTCAACGGCAACGTAATCACGGTGGTGCACCAGCTTTACGACAAATATTACAAGAATCCCCAGTATCAGGACCTCTGGTTCTACTGGGACGGAAAGCCTCTGCTGCTCTATAATGCC
>JAZRIA010000144.1:0-14600 GCA_045645045.1 Bacteroidaceae bacterium
TATAAAATATAAATTATTATATATATATATTTAATATATATATATAATAAAAATTTTCAGCAGGGTGTGCACTCCCATATTTTTTTACTGTCAGCTGTCAGCTGTCAGCACTTGTTTGAAGGACGAATGATTTGTAATGTAAAGATATTTCCATTTAATATTATGCCCGTGTAAGGAGTCTTGCATCAAGGGGGAGAGTAGGGGACAGGCAATGGAGACTTGACTTGTGTGCTGTGTGTATCTGGCTGATTCATAGCGCTATGTGTGTGTTTTATACATGCACGGAGCGGATGATTGGGGGGTGTCGGTGCCGGCATCGCGACCTCTCTGCTTACATGTTGTGTTGTCCGTGCCCCAATATCACTTGTTCTCTTCCACTACGTCACAACGGCGAGGCACAGACAATACGGCGGCATACCGCCCTGCAAAAACGTCCTGCGTTGGTGTAAGGAATTATTACTACCCGTTGCATGCTATTTCTCACTATTTCTCACATCGCCAGGAGGATGTCGTATCTTTGCAGTATCAAAAAGAACAGACCCCTCCCCAGCCTCCCCTCTATGGGAGGAGTAGTTACAACCGCCATCTGTGAAAATCCTGTCGCATCAGTGTTATCTGTGTTCAATTCACCTGCTCACCCCGCTCACCTCTCATCCTCTCATCCGCTCACCTTTAACCTCTAATCTATTAACCCTTTAACAAAATCCCACTTTACCCCCTCTTGTTGCACAGGCATCGCGCGAGCCTCGTCCCCTCCATACAGGGAGGGTTAGGGTGGGTCCTCTAACTAAACTATGGGAACATTCAACAACAACAGCACCTGGGGAAAAATCCTCAACATCGTAATCACCATCCTCACGGCCATTGCCACCACATTCGGCACGGCGAGCTGCATGTGACAAACGGAAAGGTGAAAACGGAAAACGGAAAACTGCTCCGCTCACCGCTCATCCGCTCACCTCTCACCTTTAACCTTTAACCATTAATCTATTAACCATGACCCATCAATCCCCCTTTTACAGATACATCATACTCCCCGCCCTACAGGGAGGGGCAAGGGGGAGGGTCCTAACCCTTTAACAAAATCCCACCTTACCCCTCTTGTTGCACAGGCATCGCGCGAGCCTCGTCCCCTCCATACAGGGAGGGTTAGGGTGGGTCCATCCATTATCACTATGTCAATCCCTTATTCTCTTACCCTCCGCATGGCAAAGCCCGGAAAGCCCGAAGAGGGCAACAAGACCTTTCCACAGGCACAGTATCGTGAAGTAATGAACCTCAGTGACATGGCAAAGCACATGGCATCGCACTCCAGCAAGTACGACAAGGGCGATGTGATGGCGGTGGCCACTCAGCTCACCTCCTGCATCCGCGAGCAGCTTCTGCTTGGCAACAAAGTGGTGCTTGGCGACCTTGGTGCCTTCTGCGTAAGCCTGGTTTCCGAATCGGCCGACAATGCCGAGTCCTTCTCTACCGCCCTCATCAAGAAGGTGAAGGTGCGCTGGGAGCCTTCCACCGAGTTCCAGGACCTTCTGAACGAAGCCACCTTCGAGTACGTGGGCACTCGCAAGGCTCAAGCAAAGGCTCGTGAAGCCGAAAGGGAACTTCTCAACAACATGGCTACCATCCAGCCTGGCGAGGAGCCTGAGGAGGAACCCGAAGGGTAAAAAGACCCCCTCAATCCCCCTATAGGGGGAGGAGAGGGTGACGGGGAGTAAAGGACCCCTCCCCAGCCCTCCCACAAGGGGCGAACAAGGTCTTTAGAGGATGGACTAAATGTCCATCTGTGCCTTGTGAGGGGAGCACACTCCTGTGCGACGCGCGGACGGAGTATAATGTACTGCCGATGTGGCCACGTTGTCGGTTGTAACTACTCCCCTCCATAGAGGGAGGGGCAGGGGGGTGGGTCTTGGTGGTGAGCGGTTACTGCTTGCTAACGCTAAACATAGATGGCACCACGCATGTGATGCCATCTTTATTTGCCCGATAGGGTGTCCTCAGTCCTCAGTCCTCAGTTTGTTTTCATTCGTTGTGGGAACTTCTGTGTTTCTATGACGCTGAATGGCCATACAAGCCAATCCCCCATTTCCCCTACAGTCGAGAGCGTCTTCCATGTGAAGATGTATTCGCCAGGCTGCAATGGCTGTATGGGTTGGACGAGGAACAGGTCACTCCCGTATGGTTCGATATGGAATGTGCTGAAATCCACATGTATGCATTTGTTTTCATGAACTTGTGGTTTAGGTATGCTGCGATACTCCCTTTTGCCCTTTAGCCTGATTAGCACAAGGTCGCTCAGCAGCAGCGAATCGGTATCCACTATGAACTTTGGCAAAGGGCTCTCTGCCAGTTGTTTTGCCTTCGCTCCCCACAGGTAGCGTTTGAACTTGCTCTTCAGCTGGATATCCACTATTTTCCACCCCGGTTTCACTTCCGTTTGTGTCTGCTGTGCCTCTATCGGGAACGACACACCATCCCCCAGCATTGTTATCTCCTGTGCATTCGCCATCTTGCTTGCCGTGGCGAACAGCATAATGGCAAGCGTCTTTATCACTGAACTATGTTTCATATCGTAGCAAAGTTAATACATTTTGGTGGAATATGTGCTAATCAGTCTTGTAGAATTTGTTTTTTTTGAGTATTTTTGTACCCAAATATGTATGTCCAATCCAATAAATTTAACCAGAAATGACCATTGCGATTGTAATTGTGATACTTTTGGGCTACATGCTCATTGCCTCTGAGCACGTTACGAACATCAACAAGTCCCTTGTGGCCATGTTCTGTGGCACGGTAGGCTGGGTACTGTTCATGTGCACTGGAACGTCCTTCATCAATGGTATGCATGCCGAGGAGTATGCCGCCTTTCTCGATGGCGCTCCACAGACGATACTTTCCACTAAGGAATTCATTGCCTCTAATGTGTTCCTGCGCTATGTAGGCCAGGTGGGCAGTCTGGTGCTGTACCTGCTTGCCACCATGTCCATTGTGGAGGTACTTACCAATAACGAGTGTTTTTCCTTCATCGAGAAGTGGCTCCGACGCAGGAATACGGCACAGATGCTTTGGCTCACCGTACTCATCACTTTCTTGCTCAGCACATGCATAGACAATCTCACCATAACGGTGCTCATGCTCATGATTCTGCGCAAGATTATCCGCAATGGCAAGCAGAGGATGTACATAGGTTCTGCCATTGTTATAGCCGCCAGTGCTGGTGGATGCTGGACGGTGATAGGCGATGTTACAAGTCTGATGGTGTGGGCCAAGGGAGCGGTTACGGCCACCAACTTCAGTTCTGCCCTGGTTTTGCCAGCCATAGTGGCCACCGTTATCCCCACCGCTCTCATACAGCGCCAGTTGCCCGAGCACCTCGACCTTGACCGTCCCGCCTACACATTCCGTGGCGACGACAGCCTTCTGGCCGTGTGGCAAAAACTGCTGCTCCTGTTCTTGGGCATAGGCGGCTTGTGGTTCGTGCCATCCTTCCACCGCATCACCCTTCTGCCTCCCTTCCTTGGCGCCCTGTGCTGCCTTGGCGTGGTGTGGGTGCTCAACGAGATTATCAATAAAAACCGCATACGCACCGAGCAACCCCAGAGCATATCCCTGGGCCGCAGCCTCCAGTACGAGGTCCTGCAGGTCATCATGTATTGCGTAGGTGTCTGCCTGTGTGTGGGTGTGCTTGTTGAGATTGGTGCCATGAAGGCGGCAAGCGAATGGTTAGATGCCAACATCCACAATATCTATCTGGCAAGTGCCTTTATGGGACTGCTCAGCAGTTTCCTGGACAATATAGCCCTGGTGATGGCAGGCATAAATGTATATACCGTACTTGACACCGTCACGGCACAGAGCGGCTACATGCAGAGTTTTGTGGAGAACGGACAGTACTGGCACCTCATAGCACTCAGTGGCAACATAGGCGGATGCCTTCTTCCCATAGGCAGTGTGGCAGGTTTTGCCCTCATGCGTGCCGAGGGAGTTTCCGTGTGGTGGTATCTGCGCCGCATCTCCCTCTTTGCCTTCGTGGCATGGGTGTCGTCGGTGGGAGTGTATTTCCTTGTTGACCATTTCTTGAGATAATTCATCTGCTATATAGACAAGCAGGAATTCATAGCTTTTACTGAAAATATGACATACGATCTTCAGGCTTTAGATATTGAAGCCTTGAACCCCATGCAGGAGGAGATGCTGGCCGAAGTGCGCCGGCACGATTCCCTTGTGCTGCTTTCACCCACAGGAAGCGGCAAGACCCTTGGCTATATGCTTCCCATCCTGGAGGCTATGCAGCCGCAAGCCACCCCCACTGTGCTCGTGCTGGTTCCAAGCCGCGAACTGGCCATCCAGACACAGGGCGTGGCCACAAGGCTGTGCCGCGATACCAGAGCCTATGCCTGCTATGGAGGTCGTCCGGCCATGGACGAGCACCGTGCCATGCGTAGCCTCCAGCCACAGATGATAGTGGGTACTCCCGGTCGCATACTGGACCATCTGCAGAAGGGGAATTTCGAGTGCCAGGGCATAGACACCCTTGTAATAGACGAGTTCGACAAGTCCCTGGAACTGGGCTTCCGCCAGCAGATGGCAGACATTATGGCTATGCTGCCCTCCGTGAGGAAGCGCATACTGCTCTCCGCTACGGACAGCCCCGAGATACCATCGTTTGTTGGAGCAGGCAGAGTGCACCGCATGAACTACCTTGCCGATACCGACACGGACTATGCCGACCGCATCAGCCAGTACCTGCTCCGCTCTCCAGAGAAGGACAAGCTGGAAACCCTCGGCCGCCTGCTGTGCTCCTTGGGAAGCACCCCCAGCATAGTGTTCCTGAACTATCGCGAGGCGGTGGACCGCGTGTATCAGTTCCTTTACAAGGCAGGCTTCTGCGTCTCCGCCTTTCACGGTGCCATGGAGCAGAAGGACAGGGAAAGGGCGCTGTTCCGTTTCCAGAGCGGGTGTGCCAACGTACTTGTCAGTACCGACCTCGCCGCCCGAGGTCTGGACATTGCCAATGTGTAGAACATCATACACTATCACCTGCCCATGAACAACGAGGCCTACATCCACCGCAACGGACGCACAGCACGGTGGGATAGGGCAGGGGCATCTTATCTCATCCTGGGGCCCGAGGAGAATCTGGACAAGCTGGACTGCCTCACCGACATCACCCCCATGGAGGTCCCCGATTCCTATCAGGTGCCAGCATCCCGATGGGAAACACTCTACATAGGCAGAGGCAAGAAGGACAAGATAAACAAGGTGGACATCGTGGGCTTCCTCAGCAAGACTGGAGGCCTGGAGCGCGAACAGCTTGGCATGGTAACAGTCTTCCCCCATTGGTCCTTTGCCGCCGTGGACCGCACCTGCATGCGTTCGCTCATGGCACGCATCGATGGGCAGAAGATAAAGGGACAGAAGACCATCATCGAACCCATACGCCGATAAGCGCCGGTGCGCCTTAGCCCTAATATTAGAAAAAGGAAAAGCAACAATAAAATAGTTTATACATGGCAACAGTAGACGACAAGAAAATCATTTTCTCCATGGTTGGTGTGAGCAAGACCATCACACAGAACCAGAAACAAGTATTGAAGAACATCTACCTGAGCTTCTTCTATGGCGCCAAGATAGGCATCATAGGTCTGAACGGTTCGGGTAAGACCACTCTGATGAAGATTATCGCCGGTTTGGAGCAGCCCTCGCAGGGCGAGGTGGTGTGGAGCCCCGGCTATAGTGTGGGATACCTGGAACAGGAACCCTTCCTGGACGACGAGAAGACCGTCCTGGAGGTCGTTAAGGAAGGCGTGCAGAACGTGGTGGATGCCTTGAACGAGTATAATGCCATCAACGACAAGTTTGGTCTGCCCGAATACTACGAGAACGAGGACAAGATGAACGAGCTCTTTGCCCGCCAGGGAGAACTTCAGGACATCCTCGATGCTACCGACGCATGGAATCTGGACAGCCGTTTGGAGCGTGCCATGGATGCACTCCGCTGTCCTCCTGCCGACCAGAAGTGTGCCGTGCTCTCTGGTGGTGAGCGCCGTCGTGTGGCACTGTGCCGCGTGCTTCTGCAAAAGCCCGATGTGCTCCTGCTCGACGAGCCCACCAACCACCTCGATGCCGAGAGCATCGACTGGCTGGAACAGCACTTGCAGCAATACGAGGGTACCGTCATCTGCGTAACCCACGACCGCTACTTCCTGGACGACGTGGCTGGCTGGATTCTGGAACTCGACCGTGGCGAGGGCATACCCTGGCAGGGCAACTACAGCTCTTGGCTCGACCAGAAGACCAAGCGCATGGCTCAGGAAGAGAAGGTGGCAAGCAAGCGCCGCAAGACCCTGGAGCGCGAGCTGGAATGGGTGCGTATGGCACCAAAGGCGCGTCAGGCCAAGGGCAAGGCTCGTCTGAAGTCCTACGAGAGCATGCTCAACCAGGAACAGCGCGAGCGCGAGGAGAAGCTGGAAATCTTCATCCCCAACGGTCCCCGTCTGGGCAACAAGGTCATCGAGGCTCACGGCCTGTGCAAGGCTTATGGCGACAAGACCCTCATCAAGGACCTCGACTTCATGCTTCCCCCCAACGGCATCGTAGGTGTAATCGGTCCCAACGGTGCCGGCAAGACCACCCTGTTCCGCATGATTATGGGCCTGGAGACACCCGATGCAGGTACATTCGAAGTGGGCGATACCGTTAAGCTGGCCTACGTGGACCAGAGTCACAAGGACATCACCGCCGATGCCAGCGTGTTCCAGGTTGTCAGCCAGGGCAACGAACTCATCCGCATGGGCGGCCGCGACATCAACACACGTGCCTATCTGTCACGCTTCAACTTCACCGGTGCCGACCAGGAGAAGAAGTGCGGTGTGCTCTCCGGCGGTGAGCGCAACCGTCTGCATCTGGCCATGGCACTGAAGGAGGAGGGCAATGTGCTCCTGCTCGACGAGCCCACCAACGATATCGACGTGAACACCCTCCGTGCCTTGGAGGAAGGTCTCGAGGCCTTTGCCGGCTGTGCCGTGGTAATCAGCCACGACCGTTGGTTCCTGGACCGTATCTGCACCCACATCCTTGCCTACGAGGGCAATGGCGAGGTATTCTTCTTCGAAGGTTCCTACTCCGAGTACGAGCAGAACCGTTGCAAGCGCCTTGGCATCGAAGAGCCCAAGCGCATCCGCTACCGTAAGCTGGACGAATAGAATAGATGTATAATATAAGATTGGCTGTTCTTTATCTAAGAACAGCCAATCCTATTTTTACTATTACCATGTAGACCGAACCTTGTGTTATAATGACATATGGTTAACTACAAAATCATTTACGAATTCATGGAGATGAGGAATTCCTCGTTGTTATGTGTGCGCTCTATCCTTTGCTTCACCTCGGTCATAGCCTCTATGGCATTCATGTCGGCCAGGAACTTGCGCAATATCCACATGCGGTCCAGAGTCATCTTGTCCTGAAGCAGGTCGTCGCGTCGTGTGCTTGACTGAACGATATTCACGGCAGGGAAGATGCGCTTGTTGGCAAGCATGCGGTCCAGTTGCAGCTCCATGTTGCCAGTACCCTTGAACTCCTCGAAAATCACCTCGTCCATCTTGCTTCCTGTGTCGGTGAGGGCCGTGGCTATGATGGTCAGCGAACCGCCACCCTCAATGTTGCGTGCAGCACCGAAGAAGCGCTTGGGCTTGTGCATGGCATTGGCATCTACACCGCCGGTGAGCACCTTGCCGCTGGCTGGGGTTACGGTGTTGTAGGCACGGGCCAGACGTGTGATGCTGTCCAGGAAGATTACTACATCGTGTCCGCACTCCACCATGCGCTTTGCCTTCTCCAGCACTATGCCTGCTATACGTACGTGGCGCTCGGCGGGTTCGTCGAAGGTGGATGCTATCACCTCGGCCTTCACGGTGCGTGCCATGTCGGTTACTTCCTCGGGTCGCTCGTCCACGAGCAGCATCATCAGGTATGCCTCGGGGTGGTTCTTGGCTATGGCATTGGCTATCTCCTTCATCAGTATGGTCTTACCCGTCTTGGGCTGTGCCACGATGAGTGCAAGCTGACCCTTGCCTATTGGTGCGAAGAGGGCTACGATGCGCACCGACAAGGGGTCGTTGCTGCCTGAGCACAGGTTGAACTTCTCGTCGGGGAAGAGCGGTGTGAGGTTTTCAAAGGGCGAGCGGTCGCGAATGACGCGCGGGTCGCATCCGTTTATGCTGAGCACCTTGCCCAGGGTGTAGTATTTCTCGCCTCGTGATGGCATGTTGATGGTGCCTCGCACCACGTCGCCTGTCTTCAGGCCGAAGTTCTTTATCTGCTGGTTGCTGATCAGGACATCGTCGGGCGAAGGCATGTAGTTGAAATCGGATGAACGCAGGAAACCGCCGTTGTTGTCGGTGCATATCTCTAGCACGCCTTCTGCCGTGAGCAGGTCTCCAAAGGAGTAGGTCTTTTCCTCTGCCTTAGGCTCTGTTGCTTCCTCACCTTCGTTTTCTGCCTCTTCCTTCTCCTTCTGGCTCTCTGCCTGCAGTTGTGCCAAAATGAGGGATGTGGGGCGTATGTCTCGCTTTATCTTGAAGTGGGGCTGTTCACCGCCATTAGGCTGTGCTTCGCTCTCGGTCTGTGCTGCCTTCTCCTCGGGTTGCTCGGCTTGTGCTGCTGGCTCTTCCTGCGGAGCGGTTTCTGCCTTTGCCTTTCTGCCTCGTTTCTTGGCAACCTTGGCTTCCTTGGCTTCGTCGGGTTCCTTTTCTGCCTTTTCCTCCGCTTGTGGGCTCGTCTTCTGCTTTATGCCGGCATCAGGATTGGTCTCGGCGGCGGCCTTCTCTGCCTTTGACTTGCGTCCGCGCTTTTTGGGCTGGGGTGCCTCGGAGGCATTGTCCTGTGCGCTTTCCTTTGTTTCCTGTGCGCTTTCCACGGGCAGTTCCTGCTGTATTGCCTCGGCCTGCTTCTCGGCCTTTGGCTTGCGTCCGCGTTTCTTGGATTTCGCTTCTGCCGATGCCTCCATGGAACCGACTTCGCTCTCCTTATCTATAATATTATAAATAAGTGTAATCTGGTCATCGCTCTGCTCGGCGCCTATTTTGGCGGCCAATGCATGCAATTCGTCCATGCTCATGGACTCCAATTGACTCTTTGTGTGCATAAAAAATGTATTAGGGGAATACGGAGTAAAACTCTTGCTCCGATTTTCTAACGCAAAGTTACGTTATTTTTGCGTAAAATCGTATGTTTTACCTCATTTTTTTGAAACTTATTGCTAATTTTGCACTATGAAAGTATTTCTCCAAGCAACAGACCTGACCAGAAGGGTAGGCGACAAGACACTTTTTCAGGATATCTCGCTGGGTATAGGCGAGGGTCAGCGCGTGGGCCTCATAGCGCAGAACGGTACGGGCAAGACCACCTTGCTGAACATTCTTGCTGGTGTGGATGAGCCCGACGGCGGAGAGGTGGTGCTGCGCAGCGGCATAAGGGTGGGCTACCTGAGCCAGACACCCCATTTCCCAGACGGGATGAGCGTGATGGATGCCTGTTTCTGGCATGCCTGCCAGGACCGCAACGACACAGAGGAGGCACTGGACCTGGAGGTGAGGAGCAAGCAGATCCTGGGCAAACTGAAGATAGGCGACACTAGCCGTAAGATGAGTGTACTCTCTGGCGGACAGGTGAAGCGCGTGGCACTGGCCAACGTGCTCCTGCAGAACCCCGACCTGCTCATTCTGGACGAGCCCACCAACCATCTCGACCTGGAGATGATAGAGTGGCTCGAGGGCTATCTGGGTCGCCAGTGCATAACTCTGCTCATGGTCACCCACGACCGCTATTTCCTTGACCGTGTGTGCAACGTCATCCTGGAGATGGACGACCAGACGCTCTACACCTACCGCGGCAACTATGCCTACTATCTGGAGAAGCGCCAGGAACGCATAGACAATGCACGTGCCGAGATAGCGCGTGCCAACAACCTCTACCGCACCGAACTGGAGTGGATGCGCTCCACGCCGCAGGCACGCAGCCACAAGGCCAGATACCGCGAGGAGGCTTTCTACGAACTGGAGAAGAAGGCCAAGCGCCACATAGAGGAGGACAAACTGCGCCTGCAGGTAAACAGCACCTACATCGGAAGCAAGATATTCGAGGCAGAATACGTGAGCAAGTCCTTCCCGGCAGGCGAGGGTAGGGAAGAACTGGTTATACTGAAGGACTTCTACTACAACTTCTCGCGCTATGAGAAGATGGGAATCGTGGGCAACAACGGTACGGGCAAGAGCACCTTCCTGAAACTGCTTCTGGGACTTGTGGCTCCAGATTCGGGGCGCTTCGTCATAGGCGAAACGGTGAAGTTTGGCTACTTCAGCCAGGAACCCATGCAGGTGGACGAGAACATGAAGGTGATAGATGCCGTGCGCCGTGTGGCGGAGTATGTCGACCTGGGTGGAGGCAAACACCTCAGCGCCATGCAGTTCCTGCAGCATTTCATGTTCACTCCGCTTCAGCAGCAGAACTATATCTACAAACTCTCCGGTGGCGAGCGCCGTCGCCTGCAATTGTGCACGGTGCTCATGCAGAACCCCAACTTCCTCATCCTGGACGAGCCTACCAACGACATGGACATCGTCACCCTGCAGATCCTGGAGCAGTACCTGCAGGACTTTAAGGGCTGTGTCATCATCGTGTCGCACGACCGCTACTTTATGGACAAGGTGGTGGATCACCTGCTTGTCTTCAAGGGCGATGGCCAGGTGAAGGACTTTCCGGGCAACTACACCCAGTTCCGCGAGGCGGAGAAACTTCAGGCTAAGGAGGATAATGCTACCAAGTCCAACTCCTCTTCTGCCGCCTCCCAGCCCTTGGCCAGCGGCAAGCCACGCCTCACGGAGAAGAAGCGCAAGCTCACTTTCAAGGAACGGCAGGAATACGAGCAGCTGGAAAAGGACATCGAGGCTCTGGAGCAGGAGAAGACCGGGATAGAGGAGGCCCTCAGCAGCGGCACCATCAGCGTGGACGAGATTACTGCCATGTCCAAGCGTCTGCCCCTCCTTAACGACGAACTGGACGAAAAGTCCATGCGCTGGCTGGAACTTTCCGAGTTTGCATAGAAGGATAACCTTAACATTGTACAGATGGCATCTTCGGGTGCCATTTGCTTTTTTAAGAAAATTCTGACGTTCTTGATAAAAGATATTTTTATTAATTTTTGTTTCATAGAATTGATATTTCAAGACTAATTTTACAGAACAGATATTATAATAAATAATGTATTAGCCCATATATTCTTTTATAAGTGCACAAAAAACACTTATTAGTGTCCAAAAAATCTTCAAAATGTGCACATATATCGCAAAAATGTGTTACCTTTGCACTCGGTTTTACACAAACAACGTATAAATATGAAAAAGATTGTAACTTCTTTGGCCGTAGCATTGGCCGCAACATCGGCTTTTGCTGGTGGTCTTTTGACAACAACCAACCAGAACGCACACAGCCTGCGCTTCTTTGCGCAGGACGCTGACATCAACCTCACCAGCCTCTATGCCAACCCCGCTGGTCAGGCATTCCTGAATAAGGGCTGGCACATCAGCGCTTCTGCAATGACCGCAATGCAGAGCCGTACTATCAATACCACTTTCCCCCTGTTCGCATTCAAGGACGGCAAGGCAACACACGAGTTCAAGGGCGAGGCTTTTGCTCCTGTTGTTCCTTCTGTTGACTTTGCATACGTTGCTGACAAATGGAGCGTATCTGCCCGCTTCGGTGTTGTAGCAGGTGGTGGTACTTGCGAGTTCGAGAATGGTTTGGGTTCTCTGGAAGGTGTTGCTTCCAACATGATTTACAGCAATGTGGTTCCCGTGTTGAGCGAGGGTTTGGGCCTGGCTGGTGTTCCTGCAGACATGATTCCTGGCATGGTTAACCAGCTGTTCCGCTACGATCTCAAGTCTTCAATGACCGGTAAGCAGAACTACTTCGGTTTCCAGGTGGGTGGTACCTCCACGATCACAGACAACCTTTCTGCATACGTGGGTGTTCGTGGCGTTTATGCTACATGTGGCTACACTGGCGGCATCGAGAATATGCGCTATTCTATTGACGGTGGCCAGAACTACACTGCTGCTGCTCCCAATATCCTTCTTGATTGCCAGCAGTCAGGTTTCGGTGTTACTCCCATCATCGGTATCCACTACCGTCCCATCAAGGGCCTGGAACTGGCTGCCAAGTATGAATTCCAGACAAAGATCAGCCTTAAGAATACTACAACTCCCGAGAGCGCAGTAGCAACAGGTCTTCTTCCCCTGTACAAGGATGGCAACAAGGTTCGTACCGACATGCCCGCTCTGCTTAACATCGGTGCACAGTACCGTCCCATCGAGAACGTGAAGGTTGCCGCTTCTTGGCGCTACTACTTCGACAAGAGCGCTACAAAGGATGGCTACGTAGGTGGCCAGAAGGTGAACATGAACGACCTGCTGGACCACAACACCATGGAGTTCCTTGCATCTGCAGAGTGGAAGTTCTGCAAGTGGGTAGCCGCTTCTTTCTCTTGGCAGAACACCAGCTACGGTTTGTCTGACGCTTACATGAGCGACACCGACTTCAACCTGAGCAGCAACTCTATCGGTGCAGGTCTGCGCATCTATCCCTGCAGCTTCATGAACATCGACCTGGGTTACATGCACACCTTCTACAAGGACCGCACTGTTACCACAGAGGCCACCAAGATGACAAACCTCTACTCTCGTACCAACGATGTAGTGGGTATAGGCCTGAACTTCGCATTCTAATAGAGGAATGTACGTGCCAAAACATACATTTAGATAAGTAACTATTCTGTTTCTGAGCGACAAGCCATTTCGGGCATCAAACGAGTGGTCTTGTCGCTCAATTTTATAGAATAAGAGGCAAAAGGCGGTGAGAAATCCCACCTCCAGAGTGCTTTTTAGGTTATATTTGCCGAATAAATGCTTCAAGGCACGATCTTTAAGAAATATTTCTATAACTTTGTGTAGGCATGAGGAATGTTTTCATAGCCAAATGGACACCTGCATAAACTACATATAACATACACCTGAACAAAAATGTTTTACGAAAACAAGATCAAGGTCATTGACCGTGTGGCCATAGTGACTCCCACCGAGGAGATCTCCTATGCCGAAATGCTTGCTAACATCCGCCGTTTTGCCCGGTACACCCCCGAGCAGAAGCAGGCCAAGACCATCATCTTTGCCGAGAACTCGGTGGAGTGGATATATAGTTTTTTCTCCGTGTGGCAAAACCGTGGCATTGCCATCCCCGTGGATGCAAGCAGCACGGCCGACGATGTGGCATACATCATGAACGATGCCCAACCAGAGGCCATCTGGGTGAGCGAGCAGACAGAGCAAGTGGCACGCCAGGCCATAGAGAAGGCAGGTGTGAAGACCGCCGTTCTGCGCATGGACGACCTTTCCTCGCTTACCGCTCATGCCGAGACCAAGGAAACGGGTATCAGTTTTGAGGATAGCGACGTGTGTGTAATCCTCTACACCTCTGGTACCACAGGATTCCCCAAGGGCGTAATGCTTACCTTCTACAACCTGCTGGTCAACATCAACGCTATCTCGTCCAAGGAGGTACCCATCTTCAATAAGAACAGCAGCACCCTCATTCTTCTGCCTCTGCACCACGTAATGCCCCTGGTTGGTACGCTGGTAGCCCCCATATTCACCGAATCGCAGGTGGTGCTGTGCCCCACGATGTCGGGTCCCGACATAATGGCGGCTCTGCAAAAAGGTAAGGTAACCGTAATGGTTGCCGTTCCCCGTCTGTGGCAGACGCTCTACTATGGCATCAAGAAGAAGATAGATGCAAAGGGAGCAGTGGCTCGTGCACTCTACAATTTGTGCGAGAAGGTGGGCAGTTATGGATTCTCCAAGAAGATATTCGCCAGTGTGCATGAGAATCTGGGCGGCAACCTCCAGTATTGCGTCAGCGGTGGTGCTGCGCTGGACACCGAGATAGGTGTAGGCATGAGGACCCTGGGCATCACCGTGCTCGAGGGCTATGGCATGACCGAGACATCGCCCATGATCAGTTTCACCCGCCCCGGCGATATTATACCAGGCTGTTCTGGCCTTCCCTTGCCCTGTTGCGAGTGCAAGATTATCGACGGCGAACTTTGTGTGAAGGGCGATAACGTAATGAAGGGCTACTACAACCGTCCCGAGGAGACGGCAGCCCTCTTTGACGAGGATGGTTATCTGCACACGGGCGACCTTGCCCGCTTCGACGAGAAGGGTAGGGTATACATCACCGGCAGAAAGAAGGAGATCATAGTGCTCTCGAACGGCAAGAACGTGCAACCCGTGGAGATAGAGTTCAAGCTGGAGAAGTACGACCAGTACGTAAAGGAGTGTGCCGTGTCCTACTACAACGACAAGCTCGTTGCCGTAATCGTGCCACAGGACGACATTGCCAAGGGCAAGACTGATGCCGAGATAGAGGCCCTGCTCAAGCACGAGGTGCTGGAACCCTACAACAACGAGGCAATGAACTACAAGAAGGTGATGTCCATCTTCGTCCTTCACGGTGCTCTGCCTCGCACACGTCTGTCCAAGATA